>JADHVV010000024.1 GCA_016783825.1 Candidatus Zhuqueibacterota bacterium
AGGCGAAGGCGAAGGAAAAAAAAGAATATCCTTAATCCTTGAATCTTATACCTTGCTTCGCCTTTGCCTTCGCCTCAGCCTTTTCGGTATGAAAGTTAATTGATCTGGGTTAGAAATTCTTTTGCACAAAAAACAAAGACTTTACTTGTAATACTATAAATGGATATTTCTACAAAACCGGGTTTGGGTAAACCAAACTCAATGGTGGTTTCCGGGTTGAACGGAGGGGGTAATTCTGAGATAGCGTGTAATTATCAGGGACAGCATATTTTTCCAAATCAACAGCCGTCAAAGTAACGAAAACCGGTCCGTGAAAAGTGGTATCGCCATCAAGGGAAACTGGTTGCAGTTTGTAATAATATTCACCCGCTAAATCAGGTTTATCAACATAGCTGTAACTGGCTCCGCTTGTGGCATCACCCCGTGCAGAGATTAGGTTGTCATTTATTTTGACATAATTTCCATTTTCTTCGTTGCTGCGGAATAAATTAAAGCCGGCACAGTTGGGTTCGGTTTCAGTTGTCCAGTAGGTCAGGATGCCATCTTGACCTACTTCCGCATAAAATGAAGAAAGCGTTATTCCGGTGGGTTGAGTCGGCGTTAACGGGATGTTATTGTTAATAATCATCTGGTCTCCCAATTCCAAACGGAAAATCCAGTAATAGGGATTATCACTGCAGAACCAGTTGGTCATTTGGTTGGTCGCGCCATTCTTACTGCCTAAACCGACAACCAATGGATTAGCAACAGGCGGCGATTGAGCCGGATCCAACTGACCGGGTTGAGCTAAGCATGCTGTGCTCAAAAGAAATCCTGCTGGCAGCGTGTAAGCAAGCGTATAATCACCATTTTGTGACACTGTGAACTGGTAATAACCATTGGAACCATCCTTAATGATGTTCACATTGGTTGGTGGCGTAACAGTAATTGTTCCGCCGGAAACGATATTACCATTGGTCTCATCATAAATACAGCCGCTGGGATCGTAATCTTCATGTCAGGGATATTGTCGCCATCGTAGGGGTTAATAGATGAGTAAATCGATCAAAAAATACTAATAATCAATCAAATTGATAAATAAATTTGGATTCTTCAGGTTGATATTAAAAGATCATCAAAAAAGTATTAAAACCTGCATTTTAGTGCGCTAATCTGTTATCAGTTTAATCTTTGTTTTTTGTGCAAAAGAATTTAACACCGCAAAGATGCGAAGCCCGCAAAGGAAAAATTGAAGGAAAGAACCTTAAAAAAAAAATTGTTAATTTAAGCCATCGATCAATTATCTTTTACTTCGCGTTCTTTGCCTGTACCCGAAGGGTGCGTCTTTGCGGTGAATTTTTTTTGTAACTTGTTGCGCTGGGATATATGTCGGATTTTAAACATAACAGAAAAAACAAGTTAACATAATAAATAACAATTAATTAAATGAAAATTAACAACTTTCTTTAAGATTTAATGCCGGAAATTGAACACAAGATCAAATAAAAAATATTCATTTTAACAATAAATTGCATCTCATAACTCAATGCAAAATAATTAATTAAGGTGGGTAACATTCCTTCTGGCATAATAATTGGGTAGTAAGGAGGCAGGAGCAAGCCAACCAAATGAATTAACTGTGTGGGGTAAGGGATGTGTGAGAGAAAAGTTACTACCAAACCAGGGGGAATTCGATCTTTTTTAGCATTATTTTTGTTACCTTTCTTTGTTCAGGCTCAAAATATTGAGTTAACCTGGTCTCCGGATCAAGCTTCTAATATCTCCTTCTTTCGTATTTACAAATCAATTGAAAACAACGCCAATTACACGCTTTTGAACACGGTAAACTTTCCGGATAGCGCTTATTTGGACAGCGATGTGAATTTTGATTCCAAATACTTTTATTCGGTGACTTCAGTTGATGAGACTGGTAATGAAAGCGATGTTTCAAATGTTGTTACAGTTGAAATGCCGAAAGTCTATTCGTTATCAGTTTCTGTGAACCAGGAACAAGGCGGCGCTGTTACAACTGATCCGGAAAAATCAGAATACCAGGAAGGTGAACAGGTAACATTAATTGCCTCGGCAAATGCAGGGTACCTGTTTGATTATTGGAGTGGTGATGTTTCCGGTAATGATTCTGTGTTAACAATTACAATGAATTCAAACAAAACTGTTATTGCCAACGTTACTTCAAATTTTTTGAGCATAACAGGCAGCATAAATTATGTTAATTCGGAATTGCCATTATATAACACAAATGTAAAACTCAGCGGAGAATTTAGTGATTCACTTTCTGCCGATGAAAAAGGCATCTATGAGTTTAATTCGCTTGAATCAGGCGCAAATTATTCCATTGCACCGGAAAGAAGCGTGGGCGATTATGAAACGAGCATTCTGAGTTACGATGCTGCGCTGGCTGCCAGGATTGCATTACAGATAGAAACAAATCCTACTGAAATCAGCAAAATTGCTGCAGATGTTAATGGTGATGGATTGGTTCAAATGTACGACGCATCTTTGATAGCCATGAAGGCAATCGGGCTTGAAAACCAGCCTGATTCTCGTGTCGGAGAATGGGGATTTTACCCGGCACTTCGCAGCTATGATCAATTAACAACTGAAATCAGTGACCAAAATTTTACCGCAACAATCCGTGGTGATGTGGATGGTAACTGGCAGCCCGGTGGACCACTGCTCAAAAACAATGAAACAAAAAACGTATATTCCTTTCTTGAAGATATTCACGCCCAACCGGGTGATTTAATTTCAATTCCGTTTGTAACATCAGGCGATAAAGACATCTTATCCTTTGACATAAGTTTGAACTATGATAATTCGTCTCTCAAGTACGTGGGATTGAAAAAAACCGATTTGATAAACGATTTTCAAATTTTTGAAAATGTATCAAATAACGGTTCCATAAAAGTTGGGGCTTTCAGCCTGAATGAAAAAACATTATCCGGTTGTTTTCTTGAGATGGTATTTGAAGTCGTGGGAGAAACCGGCAGTTCAAGCCAGGTTGATATTGAGAGTTATCGATTAAATGCGGATCCTGATTTTTACGCAACAGCTGCGGTAGTTATCGATACTGATAATTTAGCAAGCCTGCCAAATGATTACGAATTACACAATAACTACCCCAATCCTTTCAACCCGGAAACAAATATTCAATTTGATATTCCTGAAAGCGGAAATGTATTATTAAAAATTTACAACACGTTGGGACAGGAAGTAAAAACATTGGTTGAAGAAAAAAAGAATGCCGGGACTCATAAAGTTCAGTGGGATGGCAGGAACGAAACAGGTCAGGTTGTGCCCAGCGGATTGTATATTTATCGACTTGTTGCGGAGAATTTTTCAGCGACCAAAAAGATGTCTTTGATGAAATAATGGAACAAATTTTGCATGAGTGATGAAACATTCGGATTGTTTGTTTGGCATGTAACAGCATTGAATTTTTAAATTATTATGGAGTTGTCAAATGTTTAAAAGTGTAAATAAATTCAGCATAATTTTCCTGGTAACAATTATACTGCTTGCCCTGTCTTTTCAAAATGCAAAATCTATTCAAAATATCGTGCCCGAAAACAGGCGAATAGATTGGCAGCCGGGAATAACGAGAGGGATTCCTGATTATCCTGTCAGTGAAAATGTTAAAGATTTTGGAGCGGTCGGTGATGGTATTGTTGATGACACACAATCTTTTGAAAGTGCAATTAATGCAGCTGCTGCTGGCAGCGCAGTTTATATCCCAGCCGGAACTTATTTAATTTCTTCGACACTCGAAATCGGAAAAGGAATTGTTCTCAAAGGAGAAGGTCATCAAAATTCAAAATTAAAATTTTCCATGAGTAGTGGCGGAGCATGTATAAAAATTGTAAAATGGGGAGGATCAGATTGGGCGGATATTACCTCCGGTTTCAGTAAAGGATCAAATTCAATCACCGTTTCTAATGTATCACATTTTAATGTTGGTGATTTTGTTGAAATCAGGCAGGATAACGATCCGGCTGTCTTCACCCCGCGCAGCTCCGGAAGCGAATCATGGGGAGATGCGTGCGTAGGTCAAATTCTTGAAATTATTGAAAAATCAGGTAATACTCTTATTTTTAGCAAAGTTTTATATTACAATTATAATAGTTCAATGAATCCGCGTATCAGGAGAATAAAATTAGTAAAGGGAGCTGGAGTTGAGAATTTATATATTGAACGTGTAAGCGCAAATAATTATGGCAGTAATATCGAGCTTCTAAATGCTGCTTATTGCTGGATTAAAAAAGTTTGGAGTGAAAAAACAATTACGGCTCACGTATTTTGTTCCCGAACTTATTGTTGCGAAATTCGTGACAGCTATTTTTTTGACTCTCAAGATCATGGCAGCGGAGGAAAAGGTTATGGCGTAAGAATGGAGGAACGATCCACTGATAACCTAATTGAAAATAATATATTCAAGCGGCTGCGTCATTCGATAGTTGTTCAACTTGGGGCAACAGGCAATGTATTCGGATACAATTATTCTAAAGATCCATTTTTTGAAGGAGGAAATAATTGGCTAATGCCTGATGTTGCAAATCATGGACATTATCCGTATTTGAATTTGTTTGAAGGAAATATAGTTCAGCAAATTTCAATTGACAATGTGCATGGTACAAACGGTCCTACGACTATTTTCAGAAACCGCATTGAAAAGGATGTCAGTCACTATCTAAGTGGAACGGAAAAATTTTCTTTTATAGAAATTGAAGATAATAATCCATATCAGAATATTATTGGAAATGAATTAGGGATAGAAAGTACGCAAGCATATGAACCGATAAAGTTGGACCCTTCAATCGCAAACTCGATTATTGTTCACGGTAATTACAACTTTAATAATAATGCTTTATTATGGGAGGCAAATATTGCGGATCATAATTTACCAGCCTCATTATATTTAAATCAAAAACCATCCTGGTTTGGTAGTTTACCTTGGCCAGTGCTTGGGGGGGATATATCGCCAAATATGAATAAAATTCCTGCACAGCAACGGTATCAAAACAACCGATTTATTCCAGGCTCACCGTCACCCCCACAAAATTTGCGAGCAAATATTCGGTATTGAGTACAAAGTGCATGTGAAACGTCAGATGTCAAACGTGAAACGGGAAAGACAGTATTTTATTTTTTCCGTTTCACATTTCACGTTTCACTTTAATTTTTAATGACTGTATTTTTATTCCGGTCGTATGAGCTTGGCATATAAAGTTAAATATGAAAATATGAATATTGTACCTGCAAAAATCCCTGGACGGAATAAATTTGATTCCTGAAAATTGATTATTAAAATTACGATAATTAATAAGTGCCACAGGTATGTTTCTTTTAGTTTTATAAGATTAATAAAATAAAAGACCAACATTAGTACGAAGAGAAAGAATCCAATCAGACCGACTTCATTGATAATATCTATGTACCCGTTATGAGATTGTAAGGGCAGCCAAACAAATTCTTCATATAATATTATTAAATCAATATTTTCCATCACCCAAAAACTCTGATATCCTGCTCCGAATAACAAATGCTTATTGATTTCCCGAAACATATAATCCCATAAATCAATTCTACCAGTAAAAGTCATATCTTTTCCAAAGGCGTTTGGAATTACACTTATGAGTTGTGGATCGGCAAACATAATACTAATAAAGATTAACAAAAAGCCGGAAATAATTACCACTGTAAAAGAATTTCCTACACCCAGCGGTTTGAAAATGGAGTCGACAAATAATAATGAACTTAAAAATAGAAAGACTAACAATGCTAAAATAGAAGTCGTACTGGTTGAACCAACCAATAAAATGAGTGAAATCATCAAAATGAAATAGGTGAAAATTTTTTCCTTATGTGAGCATTTTACATTTAATATTATAAAACATAATAAAATACTTATTAAACTCATCTGCCCAAGATGATTTTTCGTCGAGGCAAACCCTCTCCAAGTATCAAACATAGGATCGCTAGCCCCGGGGATAAAAAGTACAACAAATAAACTTAAGATGACATAAGGATACAGAATTAATTTGATATATTTTATTATGTTATAATCTGAACGAACATGTAATAGGAATGAGATACATATTAACGCAACAGAGAAGATTCTAAACCATCTTTTAAAGGAGACAAAACTAAAATCAGACCAGGTTATGCTGATCAGGCACCAAATCAAAAAAAAAGAAAGAAATTTTTCTTTTTTGATTAAGAAGTATAGTTCAGGAATTTTTGGAAAAAGAGCAAAGCAAGAAAATAAAAATAAAAAGCTATAAACAATTTGATTTATTATATTGGAAGTACCGAAATCACCTGTTTCAGTGACATGTTCTTGAAATGGCAGAGAAGTACCAAAAAATCCAAAAAACAAAAATATGACAAATGATACTATTGCTACTTTTGAATGAATTGTATTATTTATGTTTTTTTTCATAATTAGGCTTTTATTAATTCACATCGACTAAATTTTGTCGATATTTCCATTGTCGATATTTGGTATAAAGCAGTATTGGAGTGATGGATTGTTGGAGTAATGAATTTTTCAATAATGCGACAAGTCGCATCTCCGCCAACCGGCGGACGATCCAATACTCATAAGCTCAATCACTCCATTTTTCCAATGAATAAGTTATAATAATTAATCCTCTACGAGGATTTAGATTTTGGGGATTTTCCTGTTTTTACAATAATATTACCTCTACGAGGTAATCAATTATTTACAAACTCAAGCGTGATAGTATTTTGCAGAAATTTTGTTGTAAAGAAATATCATGATAGATTTGTAAGCCATTTATTTTGACCGAAAATATCGTAGATGTTTTATTATTGTAAAATTAATTATCTCAGCAGGTTTACATCCTCGTGGATGAATGTCGTGAGCGATTACAATTTTTGTAATCGTTCACCTGTATCAGATGTCAAAATTTTATGCTCAGCTGAATATCTTTGAAACCTTATTTTTGTCTTTTTAACCTTAGTAGAATAATGATAAGCCACAAATTTTGACCTTATTACCTTATTATTCTCTTTAAATAAGGTAATAAGGTTGGGTGTTTGTAGATTTTGCTTATTACTAAGGTTTCAAGACAAAAATAAGGTTTTTCAAGGCAAATCTTAATTCTACTTTGTCAGATTACAAAAAAAAAATATCAATAAGCAATGTGACAAAGTAGAATTAAGATCGCAAATGTATGATTTCAGACACAGGTGAACTGTTACCAATTTTTCTAATTCTGTGATCGAGATTTTTTTCTTTGTGTTTCTTTGTGTCATTAGTGTCTTCGTGGCAATTTTTTATTCTATTTCATTATCTGGATTAAATTTTTATATAATTCCAGAGTTTGATAACCAATGTTATTCCAGGAATATTTTTCTTTACTCAGTTTTTGAGCGTATAATCCCATTTGCTCTAATCTATTTGAGTCGGTAACAGCAGACATTATAACTTTGGCAAGATTTTTTTCATCATTTGTTTCAAGCAAAAAACCGCTTTTGCCATGTTCAATTGTTTCAGTAAAATCACCTACCCTGGTTGCTATGACCGGTCTTCCGAATGAATAAGCCAGGTGCATTAATCCACTATGATAAATATTTTTATAAGGCAGCATAACAATATCAGATGCGATAAAATAGTTTGCCACCTTGTCAGAAGGGATGAATTCCGAATGAAAAATAATGTTATCTTCCTGATTAATTGTTTCTATTTTTTGCTTATATTCTTGTTCCAACTGTTTTGTATGAACAGCGCCTGAAATGATCAATTTTAAATTTTTGATTTGATTTGAAGCAATTCCAAAGGCATCTAATAATAGATCCAATCCTTTATATTTTCTAATATATCCAAAAAATAATAAGACGTGGTCATCCCGATGTACGTTAAAGTTTTTTCTTGCTTCACTCTTTGAGATAGCTTTTTCCGGTAAATATATATCAAAGTTACCGTGGGGAATTACACACACCTTCTCTTTTGTTATATTAAAATTATTAGCTAATATATTTTTAATAAATTTTGAATGAACAACAATCGAACTTGAAAATCGATAGACAATGTTTTTTAGCAAATGATGGGTTCTGTTTTTTTCATGCGGCAAAACGTTATGTGCTGTATAAACTAAATTTATTTTCAATAAACTTAAAAACATAAAGAAAAATGTTTCAAACCCTTCTCTACGAAAAAACTGGTAATGAACCACATCGATTCTATCCTTTAAAATAAAACATAATAACTTCAGGTGGAATTTAAAATATTTAACAGTTTTAATAAATTTGTTCTTTTCTCTTTGTTTTGATGGCAGCCAGCGCAAAACAAAAAAATTAATCGGTGTATTTATCTCCCGGTCTTCCGTTATAATGAGACGGATATCCACTCCGGCGTTTTTAATCCCATTACAAAGACAAATCGAATAATCATTACCGACTAAAGAGTCTATCATTAATATTTTCATATCTGATTTAATATGTTTGTTTAACCTGAATTATTCACAAACAATAATTCAAACAGGATTAATTTAATTAATAATAATTAGTTAAACATAAAACAATTTAAACCTGATTTATTGTCTTTTTTTCCTTAATTTGTGAATAATTCAGGTTATCCCTAATGAATAATGCGGGTTAAATACCTAAATATGAAACCCGGGTAATCCCGAATCTCTTTGATAATCGCAAAACTGAAAATTAAATATAGCATTATAAATATAATTTTTATAAATATAAAATCACTATTAATAAAAGAATAAATACCAATAGTGCTAATACAGATGAATGTGATTTTTAAATAATCAGCCAGCTCTATAAAAATCTTGCATCTTAAAAGAAAAAAATAATAAACAATTTGTGATACGATATTCATTATTAATAGAGAATACACAGCGCCAATGAATCCAAAAAATGGAATAAAAATCACACTACTGATAATATTTACAACACTTGAAACTGAATTAACTTTGACAGGTATTGAAGAATAGCCGGCAGATACGATCGAATAGCCCATTATATTCGAGATAGCACGAAAATAAAAATTAAGCATAAGTAATGAAAAAGCCATCGATGATTGAGCATATTTTTCAGAAAACATGAGAATTATAATTTCATTTTTAAATAGAATAGAAATTATAACAAAAAAACTCATTCCGATTGACAAAATTTTCAGTGATTTGTTCATTAAATTTTCAGCATCAACTTTTTTTCCTTCTGAAAATAATGTTGATAAATTGGGGAAATAGACAATAATAAAAGATTGAAATATTTTACTAAAACCTTCCGGTATTTTTCCGGCAACGTCAAAATAGGCTACACTAACCGGGTTAAAAAATGCCCCTACTAAAAAAACATTTATTCGTTCGCGGAGAAAAGTGAGTAAACTATTAAAATACAACGGTACACTGAATTTAATAATTTTTCGATATGTGTTTAGATGATAATTGATATTGAGTAACGATGAAAATGAGATTATAAATAATTGACAAGTTAATGTGATAAACGATACAATAACCTCAATGTAAAGTAAATTATGTAAATTCAAGTTTTTAAAATATAGAAAAAGTAGCAAACTACTTATTCTTAATACGGCAGATGAAACCTGAACGATGGCATATTTCTTAAATAATTTGAGTCCTTGCATTAAATTATAGAAAAAATCACGTAAACTGAACAAAAAAAACATGATGGGAACAAATAACACAAACTGACTGATTTGCACATGAAATAAGGGAATAATCAAATGAGACAGAAAATAAAAAAGAATACAAAAAATGAATAATGAAGTGATTCTCATTAAAATATATGGAAAAATGATGGTATTATTTCTGATGTCACTTTCACCTGAAATAAATTTGACAATGCTTATTTCGAGACCTAAACTACTTAGTAGATTAAAAACTGCAACAATCACGAGAATTAATATGTATATACCAAAGTCTTCTTTTGAAATATACCTTGTCATTATCATCAGGCTCATAAAATGGAACACAATGCTGGACATTGTTCCAACGGAAGTCGCAGCTGAACCTTTTAAAAAATTTGATTTGAAATTTTTATCCATAAAGCTATTAGTATCTAAAAAGTGAAATTCTTGTCCAATGGGCAAGAAAATTTTTTCATCTATACATTCAAATAGAAAGGTATAGGTAAAGGCATAGGTAAAGTTTTATATTTTTCTTTACCTTTACCTCTGCCTTTACCTTATACAATCTTTAAAATTGAACCATTGTTGAAAGTATCATTGCGTAAACATCTATTCTGGTTCATCCAGGTTGGGTTTTTTCGTTTTATCTTCATTGATGCTTGGTGAACGTAAACCGATCTTTTAATCTCTGTATTTGTTCTTTTCGCAAATAGGAAATAAAATTTTCATTCACGGGTCGTTTATATCTCTTTATTGCCGCAAAAATAAATCCTGACAATATGACTAAACTTCCAAAAATAACCGGTCTTTCAAGGAGTCTGCCTGCGATCCTTACTATTTCGAAAACCGGGTGATAGCCTAATACATAATCAAGAACACCGATGCGATACCTGGCAGCTAATGAATTGCTGATCGCCGTACCGGTTGCCCGGTAATGATAGATGGCAAATTCTGCGAATGATTCTACTTCCCAGCCATTCATCCGTGTTTGGACTTCAGCAATTGCATCAACGCCGCCGAACCGGCTGGCTGTATATCCGCCAATTTTTTCAAAGCATTCTCGTCGAAAAAATTGAAACGGCCCGCCAACACTATTTTTGGCACAGTTGACTTTGTGGAATTTCCCGTTTACCAGGTCGTAGCGAGTGCCGCCTGCAATGCCCAAATTTTTATTTTGATTGAACTTCATTAATATATTTTCATAATAGGTTGAATCGAACGATACGTCAGCATCTAAATTTCCAATAAAAAAATAATCATGAGTTGTAAGCAGTTTACTTCCAAAATTGACTGCTTTTGCTTTAGAACCAAAATTTCGTGTTTGATCACCCGATGTTTGAACAAGTTCGATGAAGTCATATTTGTTTTTATATTTTAGTACTATTTTATCTGTGTTATCAGTTGAGCCATCACTCACAATTATCCATTCTTGCGGTAATATTGATTGATTAATAACCGACTGAATCGTTTTTTCAATATATTTTTCTTCATTACGTGCAGCGGTTATCAACACATATTTGTTAAACTTGTTTTCGCTCATAATAATGTTTTTAGTTTTGATAATCAGAGTCTTTCTGAAATTTGCTTAATTTGTAATCGTTCATCTGGTAACAAGACTACAACGAGATTACCCGGTTAAAAACGAAAAAATAAAACCAACGGATAGAAACAACCCAACGGATAATTAAAAAAATGATCCGGAATTCATTTTGTACTGTTTTTGTTGAATGCAAATATCTTTTTGAGCAAATTTATCAAATTTTTTAATTGTCATTTTATGTTGATTGTATTTTAAATAGCATCCGTTGGGTTGTTTCTATCCGTTGGATTTTCATTCGTTGCTATTTATCAATTTTATTTTCTATTTACCTGCAAAAGCATATAATATCCATCCAAGATGATAGGGGCGACACTCCCAATTAATCTTCAGATCATGTGTGTTATTCTGATTTCTGTTTATCCCGGATAGTGATAATATATTTTCCAAATAAAGTTTATATTTATCTTTATATAAACTTCTCCAAATTACATTTCGTGACCTGTCAATAAAATCTGATCCAAGCTCATTATTTTTATCTATCCATTTTAATCCTCTGAGAATCGAATCGCTAAAATCCAGCCCTGATACTTCGCTGAGAGCAAAGAGCGCCATGGGTGCCATACCGTTTTGATGAGTGGCAAATACTGGATATCTGCCAATCACTCTGCCTGATTTGGCGTTATAATGCCACCACCATTGTCCCAGAGTGCCTTGTAATTGGCAAATGGTGCGACCACAGTCAACTGCTGCTGCCGGAACATTTCGGTCTAATGCTTTGGCAAATGTGGACAGGGCATAAATGGGATAGACTTGGTCAGCAAAACAGCCAATTTTGCTTCTTAATCTGCCTGCAATGTTATTGTTGAATGAGTGTCCAAACAGTCCCTTGTTGTAATAATTTCTCATCACAAGCTCATAAGTCTTAATGGTAATATTATCCCAATTTGACGGAACTTTATCAAGCGCAAGTGAAATATGAGAAAGACCAGCCAAAAACCAGGATAATTCAACCGTTAGTCCCTGCTGGGCATCTTTATATTTAGTTAACGCATTTTCTACATCTAAATCCATACACAGTTGTTCCAATTGTTCCGGGGCAACCAAAGCGCACAACCAGAGAAGCAATCCCAGGTCACCGATCGTATCAATTTTATCTGCTTGCTCGGTTAATTTAGATAATGTATTTCTAATACTAACCGGTGTTTTACCGGTCGCCATTTTGTATTTAAAAAGTCCCAGCGCTGAGATAATCGAATACCTGTATGAAAGACCCTCTTTGGAGACATTTGTTGCTGATCGTTTAACTCTTTCGCAAAATAAATGTTGTTCAGAATCATACATATCTGTTAAGCCATTAACTGCAACTTCCATTAATTCATTCAGTAGTTCAAAATGATTCCAGTCAAAATTTTTGCTGATACGGGTTTTTGTTTGAGGAAGGCTTGGCTGCATATCTATCATAATTGCTCCAAAATAGTCTTAATTTTACCTGTGATTTTACTCAACGCCTGTGAGTTAATACCGGTTAATTTTTGATCCAAAGATCGTTTTCTTAAAACAATTTTTGAATGAACATCATCAATACTTCTTAAAAATGTAAGCCGTTTACTTTGGGAAAGGCACTTGTCAACCGCGCCGATTTTTCCGCCAAAAATACTATACACAGGTACTTTTAATGCAGCTGCTTCCCTGTTCATGGTGCCGCCGCCACTGATAACCAAATCGGAATGCCAGATCAAGTCCAGTCCATTAACAGCCTTTGCAGGAATAGAAATCTTACCGCTTGAAAAATAATTTTTCCACTTTTCTTTTACATCGTTTGTTTGTTTTCCGTTTCTTGGCAGCAAAATAATTTGTGTATCATTTCTGTTTATTATTAGGTTCAAAACACTTTCAAACAACTCCTCGCCTAAATGTTTATGATAATGGGCTTCAACCGCCGGCGGACGAACCAGGATAATTATTTTTCGTTTATCAATGCCTAATTCATCAATAATATTATTATTCGGTTTAAACTTGCAAGCGTAAACATCTTCTTTTATACCGGGATATCTGAATGTATGATCTTTATCAAAATTTACTAACTCCTCTGTGATGGCTTGCGGAATAATTATCCATTTGGGACTAAAAAAAGGCACATGGCTTGCATGCTCATAATCAAATATATCAACGGAAGGGATATTCAATAATTTAGCTGAAATTAATAGAGACCGGGAGCCATGAGCAATTGCTAAATCTGGTTTTTCTTTTAAGAGCACGGGGATTGATTGCAGTGCTCTGAACAAAATAGCGCTAACTTTAAATATCGTATTTTTTCCGTGAAGATGCCCCATTTTTCTATATTGCAATCCGTGAAGATCAGCAAGCTCACAAACCTGGAAACGATCTCTTGCAGTAATAAACACCTCAATCCCATTTTGCTCAAGTTTTTCAATGATAGGTTTGAAAAAAGGCACATGCGGTGTATTATCAAGATCAATCCAGATTTTTTTCTTTTTATTCTCTGACAAAGTTATTCTCTTTTTTTAGTACAAAGTATATCAACTTATCATTTGAAAAATTTGTGAAAAAATTTGCTTTTTTTCCATTCAAAATATTTTTTGATGAATTAAAACACAAAAGTTCAAAACCAATTTTTTGCGAATATTTTTTGAGATAAAAAGGATTTAAATAATGTATGAATAAATTATCCCGTACTTTATCACCTAATTCCCATGATTTATTTTGAAAAATTATTTTTTTTACCGGGTAAGTCAGAACCATCCAGATCCAGAAAATCAAACGACGACCAAATGCAAAAGCTGACCTGATCGTAAAAATAAAACAGCCCCCGGGTTTTAATATTTCGAATACATTTCTCAAAAGCATTTCGCGATTTGCTTTTCCTTGAATATTTTCAATGCCATTAAATGAGAAAAGAACATTTTGAAAAGATTCTTTCTTATAATCCATGTCCAATGCGTTTTTGACCGAAAAATTTATTTTAAGCTCCTGGTTTTTTGCGCTTAATTTGGCTTGGTTTATCATTTCCGGCACAAGATCAAAAGCAGTAATATTATACCCCATCTGTGTTAAAGCAATCGATGTTCGCCCGGCGCCGCAACCAATATCCAGAATACCTGATTTAGGATTAAAATATTTTTTAAAAATAATTTTTTCAGAAGGAAATAATTTTGTTTTTACATATCCTTTTATAGTATCTGAATTTGAATAATAATCCTTAAGATAAGTTTCAGTGTCTTTTTGTTTCAAGATTTTTTTTCGCATCATCTTCTTTTTAACCAAAATGGTGATAAAGCATTTTTCCTTCAAGCCTTAACAAAGGCAATGGAATATGCTTATTTGTAAAAGTTAATAATCTATGTATTGTATTGTTATTATTATCTGTAGAAGTTTTTTTTGTTTTTGGAAAATAATAGTAATTTAGTTGTTTGGCTTTTGTAGCCCATCGTTCTTTAAACTCGATCAGGGATTGGTTGCTGATCGATGACCTTCCAAAATCATATTTTTTTGCTCCATTTTGATGAGCAAATTTAATGGTTTCCCAGATTAATTTTTGATTGCAGCCTAAGTTCCAAAAGTTTGTATCTGAAGCGGCATATTCATAATAAAATGTATCTTTAAATTTCAACATTATGGCGGCTGCTATAATGTTGTTTTTATGTTCGATTAAAGGAAGAAACATATACCCTTTTGGTTTCAAATAGTCCCACATATTTTTAAAAAATGCATAAGGTTGTGGCGGCAAGCCATGCTTTTTCCTGATTTTGATTTCCAATTTGTAAAATTCTTTCAGGTCTTTTTCATCTTCAGAGATTCTAAAATTTAAATTGTTTTTTACGGCTTTTTTAATTTTTCCTCGCACGCTGCTCCCATGGAAAGATTTAAATAGTTTATCCAAATCATCATCCAAATCTAATATATGTGTCGTATGAAAACTTTGTTCAAATATTTCAGTAGAATTGTTTTCAATTTTATCAAGAAATTTGAATTCCATATAGTCTAATGAATTAAATTGATTGTTGATAAACTGAACTATTTTATCCAGTTCTTTTACTGGGAATAATGGATTGCAGTAGGATGTTAATGGCAGCGACACCACGCGTTTTCCGGTCAGAAAACTTGAAACAAACATCAGCGGAATGACACCTTCAACTTTTTGGATTTTTTCATTTTCAAGCACGAGATAACACCGTTCATATCCATAGGTTTTTGAAACTACCTTTCCCCACAAAGAATGGTGATAGATAGTTCCATCCGGATGATTTAACACGAATTCATCCCAACGGTTATCGGTTTCCGCGTCAATTCGTTTTAGTTGAATTTCCATTACAGTTAATGTTTGGTTATGACCTTATTTTAATAGGATAAATTTTTTCATATCAATAAAATTAATCGTTTCTAATTTGTAAAAGTACAACCCGGAATTTAGTTCCGATGCATTAAGAGAGAGTTCATGACCGCCGGCTTCATACGCTTTATTAGTGATAATCTTGATTTCTTTGCCTAACATATTTATGAGCGTTATGGTTACCTCGGCTTTTTCTGGTAAATTAAATTGAATAATTGTGGAGGCATTAAACGGATTTGGATAATTTTGTCCCAGGGTGAAATGTTTGGGCGACTCAATATTTACCTGTACGGGATTTGAAAATTCAAACTGACCATCATAATCCACCTGTTTTAAGTGATAGAAATAATTCCCGGGTTTCACATTATTATCAGAATAAGAATAGATGTGTTCTTCCGCTATTGTGCCCTGTCCGGCTTCAAATCCAATCTCCTTCCAATATGTATCGGTCGTTTTACGCTCAATAACAAAGCCATAATTATTTGATTCCGATGCAGTTGTCCAGGATAAATTCACATTACTTGCGTTAACGGTAGCCTGGAAATTCGTCAATTCAACCGGAGTTGGCGTTCCGGTAACAGTGAAATCCAGGTAAACCGGTAAGTGATCGGATGCATAATAGAGTGCATCAGCTACATCTGCTGACACGCTTTGGTTAGTACCGTTGTTCACATCTAACATATAATGCAAACCATCATTGCCAAAGGTTGTATAAGTCGTTGCCACGTATTCATAAACAATGCCATCAACAACAGCTGTGGAAATAAATATCAAATCAGACCTTTTTCTCAGACCATTAATGTCGCCTCCACCAAATTCTGCAATTCTTGTAGATTGTGAATGGATGTCTGCAAAATTTTGGTTTTCATACCAGTTTCCCACTTGATTGATCGGATCGAAACTTCGTCCATCATTATCACTCAGAATGCCGGTAATCATTTCAAATCCCTGTTCTGATGTCGAATAGAAATTAAACGTACCGCAAACAAAAAAATGAGTGCCGGTTGCTAATTCATTTAATTCACCTCTCAGCGTGGTTGACTCAGCAAATCTCTTATTTTCACTGTATGAATCATTTCCGGCTTTGAAATCCAATGAATAGACTCTGAATTCCGTTGCTTCAATAATATGAGAATAATATAAGACATATTCGCTTATATCTCGTATGTCGGTTGCTATTTGCCGATTTGAGACAAATGTAAAAAGCTCCTGATTGTAAAATAAACAATTGTCATCACCGGGGCCATCTACAAAAGGAGCAGCAGCGTATTTATCCGCTTGATAATAATTCATGACATTGTTTAAAAAAATATCTACGCCATCCTGGGATTTAATTTCCTGAACCACCAAAATATCCGGTTCAATTTGATGTATTACGGTTCTGAAATAGGGAAGCCGTTCCAAATAACTATTATCAGGAAAATGTAAAATATTATAGGATGTAATTCTCAGCGCATCAGCAGCTGAAAATCCGGGTGAAATAAAAAATACGAGGCAAATTACAATTGTGAGTGCGAGGAGAAACACAGATTTGTACCGGGATATTTTATTTTCTTTCATGATCAGTTTCCTCCATATTTGTATAGAGCCACAAAAATACAATAAGACAACTTCAAATCAGATTGCGATGTTGTTTTTTCTTAAAAATTCATTCGTTAATTTTTTTTACCTTTTCAATTAAAACAGGAGTTGCATGTAAATAATTTGTTGTTTTGCGTTTTTGATCAATATCATTGTAAACACGGTCAACCTGTTGTGGTGTTAATCCGATAGCAGGGGCAACTTCATCGCTGGAAATTTCATGATTCTTTCCATATAAACACAGATCAAACTTATCATAAGGAATGGAGAAATAAAATTCCTCTTGTGTTTGAGACAACGAATATGTATCTGTTGTTGGAACACTGTTTTGAATTTCCCTGGGAATTTCAAGATATTCTGCTAATTGATAAACCTGCGTTTTATACAAATGAGCTATCGGTTTAACATCAGCAGCCCCATCACCCAATTTTACAAAAAAGCCCTGGTCATACTCCTGGAGATTGGGTGTGCCGGTAGCAGCATAGTTGAGCCGATCAGCGTGATAATATTCTAACATTTTCCGAACGCGTTGTTTGAAGTTGGTCGCAGCCACAATTTGAAGATAAGCTGATAATGACAGTCTTGCTTTTTTTTGCTCTCCCCGGGGAGATTGGACGATCACAGAAAAAGTCCGATATTGATCCGTATCTAATAGATTGGGAAGAACAATTTTAGATTTATAGGTTGCGTCGTATTCAGGAATTACACTTTTTATTGCCTCGTCTCTGTGAAAATAACATTTCAAACTTTCAAGAATCGGTGTGATATCTTCATGAATATTATTAATATCCAGGTGTTCTGCAATAAGTGAACTTAATCGTATCGTATCTGGTGAAGAATCTTTTTCAGGCATTAATAATCCAAAAACTTTGTCTTTTCCCAACGTTTTTACACAAAGCGCGCCAACAACACTGCTATCAATGCCTCCGGAGAGTGCAACTACTAATCCGCGTTTTTTAAATTTTTGAATAGTATTGCGAAGTAGTTGGGCGATGCGTTCAACCTCTTTTTCACAATCTATCTTTAACATGTCTGTAGAGAATTTTGGATTTTTATTCATTTTTTAAGCCCAACGATGAAGTTATTAATTTTATTCAAACTGTTTAAATTTTGGAATATTATACTCGTTAAGGGTTAAAATGTAACATTATCATAAATTTCGATGAATAGAACCAAACAATTTTCTTTCCCGAAGTAATTTCGTGGCTTTGAAACCCATTTGATAAAATTCGTTCAGAGAAATTATTTTATCATTTTTTATGTACCCGACAGCAGTTCTATATCCTTGTTTATGAACAATATCTAATAATTTTTGTGAAAAGTATGGTAAATATCCAATTCCCCGAAATTTTGGATAAGTAAAGACATTCTCTATTATAACTGTTTTATTATTTAGCGGGTGAAAAATATTTTTATAATACTTTTTAATAATATCATTTTCTGACGGATATATTAACCATTGCAAATAAACAATATTGCCATCCACTTTAACTACATAACAATTCCGGAATCCACTTTCATAAAAAATTATTCTTGCCAATATCTCTCTTTTATCATCTGCACCAAGAAATTCGATTGTATTTTTAATGCTCGATAGATCATCCGAATTCATAATGGATAAATCTCCCGGTGGATCTCTTTTGATCCTTTTTTGCCTGGGAGAATTTAAATTTAATTTCACGACATAATAATAATTGATTGAAAATATTCTTCCCATTAATAATCGAAATAGACTTCGACCATCTAATTTATTTATAATAAAGCCATATTTATGCATATTTTTTTTAGCCCCTCATTTTACAAAAATTGGATATCTCCTCCGGTAAAACATGCCAATAAGCTCCGTCATACTTGTTTTTGACATACTTTAAAAAATCCTCATATAGAGTTACAGAATATTCCTCCTGCTTACATTTTTCCGTATTAAAATTCATATAATCCGGATGCGTGTTAATAAGCGCCATGCCCCCCTTTTCAACAATCCAATCTAATTTTTTTTTCCAAATACTTATTTCATTTTTTTTCAATAAAATAAATTGGGTGAAATCCTGTGCCAGTGTATAGGGAAGCTCAACATAGCCTTTACCGGTTGAACCATTTTGTACCCAAAACGGAAAAATCGTATCGACGCCATTCGATTGTGGCTCAAAAGGATCCGTATCAAAAGTAGATGCATCGTACTCTATATTCAAATCATGATGCCACGCCAAATTGTGATGCATGGCTGGAGAGCGAAAACCAACAGCGTTCCAATCGTTTAAATAGAAGTTGATTTTTTTTGTGCGTTGTTGAAAGATTGCTTTGGATTTGTAAAGTTTTCCATCATGCAATAGCCCGTGGACACCAACTTCAAAATTATTTTTTTTTAATTCTTCAATAAGTGGTTTTGAAACCGGGTAGCGTTCCGGTACAAAATTAAAGGATGAACGGAATCCGGCTTTTTTTTCCAATTGCATTAATTGTAAACATTTTTTTTGCCCGCCTGCATATTCAACATCATGAGTTAGAACGAGCGCAAATTTTTTTCCATCGGGCCAACCATCCCAATCAACCGGGGGGGGACTTGCGTTTTTACTGATTGGCCAAATATTTTTATAGCGTTGTTCTTTCCATCGAACTATTTTACTTCTGATATAGATTTGAAATTTTCTTGGAATGAGCGGTTTCAACAAATAAAATAGTTTCGTAAAATACATGGTTTTCTTACTCAATACTCGTTAAGGATTATTTTGTAACATATAAAATATTTCGTAACTATTCAGCTAAAAACAGGCCTGGCAATAAAGCACGATAAAAAAATATTTCGCAGAATAATTTATAGCAGAATGATGCTTTCTCTTTTTATTATTCTGCTATAAATTATTCTGCTACAATCTTAAAATCTGTGTTTTAAATAGTTCACATGGCTCGCTGAATAGTTACAATATTTCTTTTTTTGTAACTATTCAGCTTTGTCAAGAGAAATCATTCTGAGGGAGCTTGCGACCGAAGCATAGTCTGTATTTCCTTATCTTTAAATGTAACTATACAGGAATCTCTCCAATGTCCATACTTTTTTAAATATTGCGAGATTCTTCACTTCCCAGCATCTCCAATCCCTTCCCTCGTTCAGAATGACATCGATGACCTGAATGGTTACCTGTTTTTTTAGTATGGATGTAAATCAATAAAGCAGGGCGCACTAAAGTACAGGCATGGAGCTAATCATCTGTTTTACCGCCATGCTCTTTGCGCCATGCATTTATGGTGACAGATATAAACAGTTAAAAAAATATTTTAGTTGAATGGTACATTTGAAGCCAATTATCCAACATGTTTGTACAACATATTTCCGGCTGCTTTTAAAATTGGTAAAGGCATCTTTTTGAAAAAATAATTGTACCAGCCGCTTTCTTTGTTTTTTTCGTTTACAAAATTTTTTACCGAAAAATCATATTTATAATAGTTGATCATTTTTTCTTCAGCTCCCCAGCCCAGTTTGAAGCGGCGCAGTCCTTCATTTGATATTTCTGTTTTTCCAAAATCAAAAGTATCAAAATTCTGTAAAGCATAATTTTTTATTGCTTCCCACATAACCAGGTTATTGGCTCGCAAATGCAAGTACTTTACATCTGAAGCGCCATATTTATAAATGACCGTTTTTGAAAAATGAAAAAATATGGCAGCTGCAAGACACCGATTATCTTTTTTTGCGATCAAAATATTTCCATAATTATTTTTAATTATGTTTTCATAAATATTTTTAAAAAACTGTTTCGGTTGTGGGGGAAGTCCATGTTTTTTCCTGGTGATACAATTAAGCGCATAAAAATTATCCATTGCGTCAGATGAATTATCGATACTAACACAAACTCCTTCACGTTCAGCTTTTTTGATATTTCGCTTTGTGTTGCTTTTAAGACCTGCAAATAATGTTTTTTCATCCGAAAGAGATAATAGGTGCTGATAATATTGTAATGAACTATTTTTATCCCGAAATAACTCCGAACCACCCCGGAATTCCAAATATTTCCACCCTCCATTTTCTCCGAACACGACAATGTCATTAAGAAAATTTTTGAAATAGCTTTTGTCCGGAATAATAGGATCGCAGTGATCAGTGAACGGTAGTGAAACAGCCCGGTTGCCGGTAATGCGGCTTTTTATTTCCATTAATGGCAGCAAAAAATTAAGCCTGTTTTTAGAGATTTCGGCAAAATACATCGGCACATAGCCATAACTTTGATGCAACACCTTAGCCCAAAACGACGAATAAAAAAAAGATGTGTTTTTCAATGTTTTAATATGGTCATCCCAGTTTTTATAAATAATGGGATTAATATATTGTAATTTGCTTTGAACCATTTAAGACTGATTTTTTAATTAAACTTAGTTGTCTTCCGGATATGGATTGAAGTTTGACTTTTGTAAACATTCACAAAGTGATGGTGAAGATAAGACTGAAAAATCCAATCCGCCGCGGATTGGATTTATTTTTTTGTTTTCAACTGCGCATTCTCATCTATTCTTTTTCTACAATGTGAACGGTTACCGGTTTTTTAAATATCATCTATTTTCTTTAAAACTCGCGCAGGATTCCCGGCAACAATTGTATCTGGCGGCACATCCCTGGTAACGACACTGCCAGCGCCCATAATGGCATTTTCACCAACAGTTATTCCACATAACAACGTGGTGCTGGAACCAATAGATGCGCCTTTTTTGATGAGTGTGGGGACACACTTCCAGTCATCTTCGGTTTGCAATTTCCCATCGCCACTGGTAGCGCGTGGATAGATATCATTGATGAATGTAACATTATGTCCAATAAAAACATCATCTTCTATTGTAACGCCTTCACAAATAAATGTGTGACTGGAGATTTTACAATTATTCCCTATTTTAGCGCCTTTCTGGATTTCCACAAAACAGCCGACTTTTGTGTTGTCGCCAATCTCACATCCGTAGAGATTGACAAAACTAAAAACTTTTGTATTTTTACCTAATTTTACATCTTCCGTTATGAGTTGATATTTCATTGTTCGCTTTCTTTGTTACTCGTTAAGGATTAAAATGAAACAATCACCTAATCTATTTTTTTTAACTGTTAATATCTGTTACCATAAATGCATGGCGCAAAGAGCAGAGCGCATGGCGGTAAAACATGCACTTTGCGCCATGCTCTATGCGCTTTGCTTTCGTTAATTTTTTTTTGCTTAAGAAAAGTAATGTTTTATATGTTGCAAAGTAAACCTTAATGAGTATAATTAATTCATCCCAACAGCAACGTCGTATTGTAATGGTTTTGAAACTCTGGTTTTGGGGGCAACAGACTTTTCAAAGGAAATTGGCTGTTTACCTCCGCCATTCCGAATTGATTTATTGGCAGATTCTAAAATAGAAACCACGCGCAACCCACTGTAACCATCACTCTTAGGTTGTTTATCATTCAAACAACAATCAACGAAGTGTTCACATTCCTTTTGCAACGGTTCATATTGGTTGAGCCTCGGGACATAAATATCACCGTAACGATATGAAAAATGAAATTCAGCAAAAGAGTTGTAATAAGGCGGCGCTTCTACTCCTTTATCATAAATCTTAATTTTTTCATTTTGGCTGATATCATCATACACGAGCATTTTTTTACTGCCAACAATTGTAATTTTTCTTATCTTATCCGGATCAAGCCAACTATTGTGAACGAAGGCGATCGTGCCATTGGGAAATGACAATGTTATGTTTGCCACGTCCTCGATTTCCGGGTTAAAATGGGCTTTGCCCTGCCCATTTACACCGATTGGAAATTCATCCAACAGGTAAAGAATTATGGACAAGTCATGAGGCGCTAAATCCCAGATTACATTGATGTCGGGCTGAAAAAGTCCTAAATTAGCGCGAACAGATCTGATGTAATAAATGTCCCCTAATTCACCGCTTTGAATTATTTCTTTAGCCTTGTTCACTGCTGATGTGTATTCAAAAGTATGTCCAACCATCAGCGCTTTGTTGTTTTTCTCAGCTAATTCAATTAATTCAACACATTGATCCACTGATGATGCCAATGGTTTTTCTACCATGACATGTTTTCCATGAGCCAAAACTTTTTTAGCCAAATCCCTGTGAGTATAAACAGGAGTTGCAATTGCAATGGCATCAACATCAGGATTTTTTAAGATTTCATCGAAATTTTTGGTAACCATTGTGGATGGATAAAGAGATTTTATCCTGCCCAGTTTTTCATCAGCTAAATCGCAACATGCGAACACGTTACAATTGGAGAGTTGACTAAAATTTCTAATCAAATTCGGTCCCCAGTAGCCACAGCCAACAACAGCGATATTTAATTTCACCTTGTACCCCTTTCCTTGATGATTTAATTTTTTCATCATTTTTAATCCCATCTTCATAAAATATCAATGCACTGTACTTTCTTTCAAAAGATGCAGATTCGATGAGTTGGTTTAAAAGTAATTTTATAAAACCTGGGTAATTGTGCTTTACATCATTAAATTATCTTGTGCTTGAAAGTAAATTCCATAAATCAAAAACAAAAAAGCATAACATTTGCTAATTGCAAATTGCAATGTTTCTGTGGTGCACAAAGAACATTTTGCAAAGCAGAATTGTCTTAATTTTAGTAAATACAAATGTTAATGTATAATATAAAATAGCAACGTAACTATTCCCGCAAAATTTATGCCAACTCTGTTAATTATAAGAACATAGCTCTATCTTGATGCCTGGTGGGCGATGCCCGGGGATAAGCGTTTTTCTTGTGCAAGGTCACGAACATCAATTATTTTGAATTTATGAAAAATTTGTTCTTCCTCATAAACCTTGTCGTATTGGATTTTTTTTATTTTTTCTATAATACCATTGACGACTACCCGGGCTTGAAGTGCATCAGTATCGGGCAATATAACTATTACCTCTTTAAAATCCTGTAACGACACAACATCTGTCTCCCGAACGGTGGATAGAATAATTTCAATTAATGAATTTCCATCAATCCCAAAGAATAAATACCTGTTTGCCTTTTTATCAAATTCCAGGTCTGATAAAATAATCGATAAAGGATTATTTGTTTTTTCAGCCCTTCGTTTTTCTAATGAAAGACGTTTTTTGAACTCCTCATACAAAAAGAAATTATTTTGAGCAAGAATAAATGAGTTACGATATTTTTTGTTTTTTCTAAATTGTATTCTGTTTATAAAATTTGTCAAAATCAATTTCACCACCCTTCCACACTGAAATAGATACTACCTTAATTTTGAACTTATAACAGTCAAATACCACCATGAAAAGCGAGAACCAAAAAAGTAACCGGGTAAGGGTAATTAGTTTATTAGGTAATTGGGAATTATTAGCGCACTAAAGTGCAGGCGAAGGCTGAGGCAAAGGCGAAGGAAGAAAATCCTTAATCCTGTAATCTTATATCTTGCTTCGCCTCAGCCTTTTCGTTGTAATTGTTAATTGAACTGGCTTAAAAACTTTTGCAATAAAAACGAAGATTTAACTTGTAATACTATAATAATCATAATTTATTTTTACCCAATTACCTTATTACCCACTTACCCTATTACCAAATTCCCTTTTAAATGCTCATTTTTTATTCAGCATTTTTTTCCGGTGGGCAAGAATTTGACGGTTTAGTATTTATATCGTTTGTTGCTTTTCCCTTATTTTGTATTTATTTTGATTTTCAGGTTTTTTCCTTCCGCTAAAACCTGTGTGATAGTATTCAAAGTATTTGGAATAATTGTTATCAGACCCCAGGTGATTGATAACAATTCCTAAAATATTACTTTTTTTCTTACGCAAAATCTGTATCGATTTAAAAACATCTTTTGTCAACGTTTTCCTTGCTTTTACAACTATGATTGAGCCGTCTATGAGCGGGCTGATAATCCCGGCATCATTAAAGATATTTACCGGTGGTGTATCAATAAATATGACGTCGTATAGATTTTTTAATTCCTGGATGAAACCCATTTTTGATAAAGTGACAAAAATCTCAGACGAATCGTTTGGAATGACACCGCTACTCAGTAAATCCAAATTATCAACATTGGTTGTTGCGATATTACTTTTTTCAGAGACTAAAAAATCGGTTAGCCCCGGCACTTTATTTTTTTGAAATAAAATGTGCTGAACAGGTCTTCGTAAGTCAGCATCGATCAACAGCGTTTTTAAACCACTTTGCGCGCTTGTTATTGCCAGGTTAGCCGCGATGGTTGATTTCCCTTCATTCGGATTGGTGCTGGTTACTAAAAGTGTTTGAATATCTTTATTGAGCCCGTTTAACAGCAGGTTTCTTCGCACATATTGAAATGCTTCGGATTCCATCGAGTATGGATCATAGTAGGTGATCAATTTGGTGATCATGCTACTGGTTTTTTTACCCTGTTTCTTTTTGATGCTTTTTATTTTAGCATTTTTAATTTTAGTTTTAATCGTGGGCAAAGTCCCTAACACGCTTAATTCAGTTTTTCGTTCAGTATCTTCCGCGGTTTTAATTGTGTCGTCCAATAATTCAATCACAAATGCTAAGCTAATACCTAACATAAAACCCAACACCGCTCCGATAAACAGGTTAAGCTTTTTTGCAGGTCTATATGGCGCTGAAGGCGATTTTGCAGTATCTATTATCCTGATATTACCCACTTTTTCAGCTTCGGATATTTTAGCTTCCTCTTTTTTCTGTAAGAGCATAGTGTAAATGTTTTCATTTACTTTTTTGTCTCGTGAAAGTCGTGCATGCCTGAGTTCCTTATTTGGCAATGTATTGAGATTCCTTTTATAGCCATTAATGACATTCCTGAGTGTTCTTTCCTGGGCTTCATAAGTTTGAATCTCAATTTCCAATGTGATTGATTCTTCCATGTATTTTTGTATTTGTGAAATAGGATCAATGATGCTTTCACCTGAGGCAATTTTTAAACTCTCTTTTATTAATTTGTTTTTTATATGCTCAATTTTCCTGGTTAATTCTACCATCATGGAGTGGCTTTCTGAATAACCCTGTAATTGAAGTTTTGTATATTGTTCCTGGAAATCAACTAATTGCTGCTTTAGTTTTTTTGTCCATGGGCTGGTAATTTTTGTTATGTTTGGCTGTAAATCTTTTCGTTCCTGGGCAAGTTTCTGTTGAATAAATTGATACCTTTCTCTTGTTGCATTTAGATCAGCAATTGTTTTATTGTAAACAATTTCTGCTTCTGTCATCCGTTTTTGGACTTCTTCGGCTTCTCTCTCAATGACTGTTACCCCACTTCTTTCTTTGAAAGTTTTCAGAGCAATTTCAGCGCTATCTAATTGCTGCTTAAATGTTGATAATTGATCCTCAATAATCTTACGGACATTGGTTGTTTCTTCTTTTTTGTTATTCAAATTTCTTTGCTGAAAAACTTCGGCGACAGTATTGGCGATGACTTTTGCAGCGATTGGAGAATAAGCTTCTGCTGCAATTTTTATGACCTCGGAATTTGGAACTACTTTCGCAGAAATTCTTTGTTGAATTTGATAAGAAAGGTAATTTTCCTTGTTGAAATCTTCCTGCTGAACCTTTGGCAGTGAAAACGAGTTGATGATTGCTGGGGACAGCGATTGCATAACTTCATCTGCTAATGATCGACTTTTAAGTTCTTCAAGCTGATTAGTGATAAAACTTTTGTTGAAACGATTCTTGAAAGAATTAATAATGGATGAAGAATTCTCCTGTTCTTCAAATACAATGACAGTCTGCGCTCTGAATATTGGTTGATAAAAATGGTTATAAACTGCGGCAAGTGCAATTGCCAATATAATGCAGATAAAAATTATCCATTTTTTTCGAAATAAAACCTGAAAAAGTTTTGTTATTTCAAACTGGATGTCTTGTTCATCATTAGTTGACATAAATTCAATCCTATCTTTTATTTAAAATGTAACAATCATCAAAAATATATTTCTTGACTGTTACTTGAGAAAAGTGATGTTTTATATGTTACAAAGTAAACCTGAACGAGTATATATTACTGACTATACCAATACCAAACCTGTGCGACAATAGCTAATTGTGAAATGATCCGAACAACAGTTTGCCAGGCGAACCAACCATTCCTGCCAACCCGAACAACATCCCCTGGTTTAAGCGTTGGCAAGGTTGACATAGATCTTTCATTATCAAGCATTCTTTTAAGGTTAATTTTTATCACCTGCTTCAAAACCGGTTTTCTTTTATTCACCCTCATTTTTAAAGCTTTTTTTAAATCATCAATACTAACCAAACCCCTGGTGATTTTTACTTTGCTCAGGTTTGAAAATTCTGTGGGGCCTCCTGCTTTTGAAATTATTTCCATAATATTGGTGTTGTCGGGAACGAGATATTCACCCGGTTTTTGGATTTCCCCGAAAATATGAACTGTTATCATTAATCTTTCATCAGTGCCGATTTTGTATTGATTTCTATTAAGTACATCTTGTTGGGGCAATGCGCTAGATAATAAAAATACAAACAAAAAAACAAACACAAATCCTGAACTAATATATGATTTTTTAAAAGCCATTTTTTGCCTCGTTGATTTTAAACAATAAAAATTTTGTCTTAATTAACCGACTCAAAAATCATACCATTTGAAACAGTGTTCAAAGAATCCGGTCTTTTGAAATAAAAAATAAAATTTGAAAAATGATTTTAAAAATTTTGGTTTGAAATAAATTGGTGATTGGGGGATTGCTTAATGGATGGCTGTTTTTATTTTTCCTGGTGTTGTCCCTGCCCGAATCATCCCACGATAACAGGTGAGTCAATTTATTACAAATTATTAATTGACTAAACTATTATCCTATATACTACAAGCCCTTTTTAGATGGGATTTATTTTTGTGCATTATTAAGTCAAAGGAGAGAAGAATTCAGTTGTATTTTTCGGTAAGTATTATTCTAATAATTAATAATAACAATAAATTACAAACCAAACCGGGAATATGAGCAAACGCTCTTGTGCTTTTAACAGAATTTTTTATTTGAAAGTTAGCTTAACTAATGCTGAATTATTTTCAATTTAGAAATTGTTTGGTTTGAAAGTGATTTCAAAATGATATACTTTTTTTGATTGCGGATTTTGGATTTTGGAATTATTTGGTTTTAGATTAGAGTTTGCTTTTTTCCCCAATCCCAACCTGGAAAAGCTAGAACCAAAAAGAAAAAAACTCGGTTAATTAGATATATTATTTTTCATATTAAAATCAAAAACAAAGAGAAAAAAACAGTTGTCATTCATCATGAGAATTCCTCTCCATATTTAATGGATTTATCGCTCTTAGTCCTGTAGCAATCACTACTTTATAAAGGGTAATATCTGTTGTTACAAAATTCCAATCCTCTTCAGAAATTAGATAAAAAGTGGCTAGTTGTAATGCGTCCAAAGTTCTCAAACCATAATCACAACCAAATCGTTTTATTAATTTTTCTGCTTCATTAATTACCGCATGACCTAAGGGATCAATATTAAAATCCTGAATCTGAATCTCAAAACCGTTTACCGCTTTTTCCAAGTCCTTCTTGCTAATTTCATTATTTCTCAATCTTCTATATAAAGCGCAATAGAACTCGATTTTCGCAAGCTCTGAAATATATATTTTATTTTCTTTGTTTTCTATTAAATCAGTAACAACAACTGTACCTTTTTCTTCATGAAATAATTTTATCAGGGCTGAAGTATCAAAATATAAATTCAAATTCTTTCCTCACGCATTAATAAGATATCATTAGATAATTGACCATTAAGATTCTTTAATGCATCTCTAACCTGTAAATAAGCCGAAGACGACCTCCTTTTTTTAGAATCATTTTCGCTTATTTTCAATGACAATATTATTTCATATAATGTCAATAATTTGCTAGTAGTTAAATTATTAATTTCTTTAATAGCCCTATCTCTTATTTCCATTTTTATATCCCTTCCAAATCTTATTAAAAAGCATAAAGCATAGTTATTATGAAATTGAGATAACTACAAGAGAGTTATAAGTGTCTTTCATCACTTTGGGTACAAATTTATATAATTTAAACAAAAAATGCAAGACGTTTTTTGAATTTTCAGTAATACTACAATTTTGAATTAATACATCTTTCTCAAAAAATATTTTTGCAGGCAAAGGGTAATTCATCACGATTTCGGATTTCAGAATTGTTCTGTTTTTTTTTATTCAGAATTCCGCATTCCCAATTCCGAAATCGAAATAAATAAAGGTACAAACGTAAATATTTTGTTAAGATTTTTCATGGTATTTTCCTTTCCTAAAAATTATTCTTTGTTTAATTACCTAAACAAGAAAGCCAGAACCAAAAAGGTAACTGGATAATTAGTTTACTGGGTAATTGAGAATTTCTCATGCTGATAACTTTTTTATTACCCAATTACCTTATTACCAAATTACTTTTCGAGTGTTCTTTTCAAATTCAGTACTTGCTTGCCCAATAGGTAAGAATTTAGTTCGCTGGTGCCTATAACTTAATCCCCAATCCTGGCTTATCCGATGGTAACAAAAATCCATCCTTTAAAATAACTGCTCCCTTAAACGGATCACCAATTAAATCAAAATGTCCGTCAAGATCGGCATATTTAATGTTGGGATTGGCTAAAACAAAATGAAGCGCGGCAGCAATTCCTAACGCTGATTCATCCATGCAACCGACCATTACGTTTAAGCGGGCACCATGGGCAATCGCGTTTATTTTTAAAGACTGGGAGATGCCGCCAACTTTCATTAATTTAATATTAAACAGATCAACAAGATTTTTTGTTGCCAGGTTAAACGCATCTTTTGTTGTGATCAAACTTTCATCTGCCATGATTGGAATAGTTGAATTGGCTTTTACTTTTCCTAATAATTCCGGGTCTTCCGCTGGAGTTGGTTGTTCAATGAATTCAATATTCGCTTTTTTTACATGTTCGCTGAACCGGATGGCTTGTTTCACTGAGTATCCCTGGTTGGCATCGAACCTTAAAGCAATATTTTTCCCAGTTGCTTCGCGAACTTTTAAAGTGCGAATGATATCTGATTCAACATCCAATCCACCTTTTAGCTTAATTGCTTTGAAACCCTGTCTCACAAATTCTTTTGCTTGTTCGACTGTTTCTTGTTCCTGCAAAATACCAATGGTAATACTGGTAACAATTTTTTCCCTGAAACCACCTAATAATTTCCACAATGGGAGTCTGCAAACTTTGCCGAGAATATCAAACAGCGCCATGTCCAGGGCGGCAATGGTAGCGGGATGATCGGGAATCAATTTTCTTACTTTTTCTAAAATTAATGAATATCGTAATGGATCAGTTTTTAATACAATAGGGGAGACGATGTTGTTAAAATCATTAATGATTAATTCTGCTGTTTCCCCTGTCACATGTTCATCCGGCGCAGCACAGCCAAAACCGACTTTACCCCGGTCTGTTTCCAGGTACATGAAAACATTAGTCGCTGTTTCGTAAGTTTCATAAGCGATGGTGTAGGGCTGTTTTAATTCCATGGTTACCGGGTGGGTTTCAATTTTAACTATTTTCATGGTTTTTCCTATTCAGTCAATAAAACCAACCAACAAATCAACAATTTCATCAGCGCTATCGATTGTCAAATCCACTACCGGGAGATTTGTTTTTTTACGAATAATGTCGCAAGCAGTTTTTACCCGGTTTGTTGAAATATTTTCGTGGTTGATGGTAATGGCGCCCACCTTTTTCCCCGAGATAATTTCAATCGCCTGGATTTGTTTTTCAACCGGATGGAGCGGGTAACCGGGGAAACCATCGTAATCTATCCGCGCCGGGGCATGTTGCAAAATTATCACTTCGGGACGGGCAGCAGCTAATATTTCAAAACCGCCGGGATAAGCCGGATTCATCAAACTGCCCTGTCCTTCAATAATTATAAAATCAGGATGCTTGTCGTTCCAGGCAGACCACGTCGCGTGTTCAATTTCACCAGCGACAAAATCATTGATAGTTGAATCCAGAATAAAACCGTAACGGGCGCCCTGCAACCAGGCAGTTTGCCCGGTGCCGATGAACTCTGCCGAATACCCTTTACGTTCCAACGCATTGCACAAAATTCTGGCAGTAGTTCTTTTCCCAACAGCAGAGTCAGTCCCAAGAATTGCAACTTTTATACTTTTAACCTGTTCAATTTTACCTTCAAAAAAGTGTAGTTCGTCTCGTCGGAGTGGCTTACGGACATCTCTTATTTTTATATTTTTTTCTTTGGCGATTTGTACAATCTCAGCATCTTCGGAAAGAAAATCGTGCAGCCCGGAATCAACATTGAGTCCGCATTTAATGGCTTGAATAACCGTTTCCCGTGCTCCGTCATCTAGCTTGCCGCCATCAGGCGCCAGCCCGATTACAAAATGCGTGGCAGTCTCGCCTGACTTTTGAGCCTGCTCAAGCGCGGTTTGAAGGTTGGGAAGAATCGGTATGCCATTTGGTTTCCCTGATAAAAAGAACCCGGAGTCGATTCCTGCATTTTCAGAATCGATCACCGAAAGAATTTTATAACGTTCTGAAAAACGGATTAACCCGTGAGCTGTTTTACCGTAAGTCGTGTGGAAAGCACCTTCGCAGTAGATGATTGCGTTGCCATCAATTTTGTTAATCATTATTTTCCTTTCTATGGGTGCAAATTATAAAACATCAAACCGAGGAGTTCGGAAAGACTTAATTTTAACGGATTAAAGAACCCAACTTAGGGTGCAATCCCATAATTTCGGAATTTGCTTGAAAAGTATAAAAAATAGTAACCATTTGTTTTATTTTAGAATAGAACTATTGTATTAAAGGTTGATTTTGTGTTTTCGAATCATTATTTAAATAGCAGAATAATTTTTAGCAGAATAATAAAAAAATAGAAAAGTGTTATATTGTCAACATCCAGGTTGACATCAGCGATAGCAGATTATAATATTCAATTACTAACTTTATATAATTCCAGAACTTAAATTATTAAATAAAATTATTCTGCTATCAATCATTCTGCTATAATAAGAATCTCCTGGTTTTTTTCTATAATTTTAATTATCCGAAATTAGTGGTTTACACCCCCAACTGATAACATCCGTTGGAAAAAAATTTACTCTGTAACTAATTATTTCGCATACCTGTATCATAGCACCAAATCAAAAGAATGCGGCAGCCTGATTTTAAGTTTTCCGTTAAACAGAGAAACGCTGCCAATTAATTCATTTTCAAATTTTAAGACGTAATATCCCGGCGCCTGATCTGTTTTTTCAAACACGCCTGTTTTGAATAAAGCTGGTATTTCTTCTTTATTCAACTCAAGTATGGAACGGGTAATGTTGTCTTTCAAAAATTGAACGCTGCTATTTGTTAACCTCCATTCCTGGTATTTTTTTTCAGCCAATAATATACCGGCTTTGTTAAATTCAAGCTGGGGAATTTCCTGCCAATCTTTATTGATCAGCCAGATTCGTTTTTTCCCGATCAAATAATTAAATTGGGATAAATAATCCAAATCGATGCCCCAGCGTTTTGAAAGATGTTTTAATACATCTGCCACATTTGAATTGTTAGCCTGGGCAACAGGACTGAAGTCCATTGTTTTTTTTGTGGGATGAATTTTAGTGGCGGCAATTTTTCTCAACCTGACGATAAAAAATCCTTCCATTTGACTTTTTTGCGGATAAGTTCGAATTGCCTTTTTTAAATCCGGATTGAATTGTTTATTATTATAAGAAATGAGACCGTTTTGAAACTCACGCCCTGAAATGATAGGAATTTTTTCGATCTCCACAGGATATTCTTTTAATATTTTATTTATTATTATTTCATTTTCCTCTGGCGAAATAGAGCAGGTGGAATAAACAATTATACCGTTTACTTTTGTTGCCTTAATGGCTGACACCAAAAGAAAATATTGAAGATTTGCCAGGCTGTTCATCGTTTTTATCGACCACCAACTGCTTATCTCGTCTAAATGTGACGGTAAAGTTCCCAATGCAGAGCAGGGCGCATCAACAAGAACACGATCAAAAAAACCGGGGAGCAATGTACCAATTCGCTGACCCGACAACCGCATGGTGGCATCATTTATCCCGCCGCTGCGAAGGGTGGTTACGATTAAAACGCGCAATCTCCTGGTTGAAACTTCATTCAAAACCAACCTGCCTTTGTTTTTCATCAGCGCAGCAATTTGTGTCGATTTTGATCCGGGCGAAGCTGCCATATCCAATATTGTTTCACCCGGCTGAGGATCGAGCGCTAAAACAGGCAGTTGAGAAGCAACACCCTGGTAATTGAATTCTCCTTTAAAAAAAGGAAGTGAGTGGCTGAGTGGCAGGAAATCATTTTCTATTATTAAACCATTTGGATTTACCGGGTGTGGTTGCCAGGGAACTTCCCAATTCTCTAATTGTTGTTTAAGTGAATTTAAATTAGATTTGATCGTGTTTACACGGATGGAAGCCGGTTCCGGTTTGGCAAAAAGAAAAGATTGATATTGATTCTTGAGTGTTGTTTGCAGGTAGTTTGCTAATTCCGGGTTTGTGATTTTCATATTTTTGAAATGAGGAGATGATTGTTTATGTGACTATTATCCAGGGTATCGAGTTTCGAAATAAAATTGCAAATTAGCTTTTTTAAACTATTAGATTTTGGAAAAGTTTTGCCACAAGTACCTTAAGCATGAATGAAAGCTATTGCACATCATTTCACAATTCTCGAAATCTCTTTGAACTCATCCGTCTTTGCTTTAACAAGCAATTCGAACAACACCGATTCAGCAGTGGTAATGGTAACACCCTCATCCCGCATCCGTTCAATTGCTGTTTTGTGATCGATTTTTGTCCTCGAAGAAACAGCGTCCCGCACCAGGTAAACCAAAAAATCGTTGGCAATCAAATCCAGCGCTGTCTGTTGAACACATACGTGTGTTTCAATTCCGCAAATCACGATTTGTTGAACATTTTTGTCTTGAAGCTGAATCATCAGTTCCGCAGAGCCGCAGCAGCTAAAAGTCAGTTTTTCAACGATTGGTGCATCGCCTAATTCTTCTAATATCTGTGACTCAGTTGCACCTAATCCTTCACGGTATTGTTCGGTGATAACAATCGGTAGTTTCAGCGCCTTAAATCCTTGAATCAGTTTTACAGTGTTTTCAACTACTACTTCTCCGTATCTCATCACCGCGTTTATTCGTTCCTGAATATCAATGATGAGCAGACCTGTTGAGTCTTTCGATAAAATTGATGGATGACGTCGCATTTTGTTTTCCTTGTTTCAATAATAATTCTGAAATCTTTTGGCAAAATAATTTAATGGCAAAATAATTAAAGATTTGTAACTGTTCAGCTATTCGTTGTATTCATGTCATTCTGAACGAGGGAAGTGATGTGGGAGGTTGGGAAGTGAAGCATAGTCTGTATTCATTTAAGTAATATAATGTGACTATACAGGAATCTCGTATTATTTCAAAAAA
>JADHVV010000182.1 GCA_016783825.1 Candidatus Zhuqueibacterota bacterium
ATTACTTTGCAGCAATTAAGAAAGAAATTCAATGCAGTTTTTATCGCTATTGGCGCTCACATTGAACTTAAACTTGGCTGTGAAGGTGAAGAGTTGGAAGGTATTCTTCCCGGCATTGAATTTTTAAGCAAAGTAAATCTCGGACAGAAAGTTAAAATCGGCAAAAAAGTATTGGTCATTGGCGGCGGCAATTCTGCCATTGATGCAGCCCGCACAGCATTGCGTTGTGGCGCTGAAACTGTAACCATAGTTTATCGAAGAAGTCGTTTGGAAATGCCTGCTGATCCCGCTGAAATTGAAGAAGCTGAAAAAGAGGGTGTTAAAATTACCTATTTAGCTGCACCTGAAAAAGTTTTGGGAACTCGCAGCAAAAGTCCAAAAGTTGAAGCGCTCGAATGCATTAAAATGAAACTTGGTGAGCCTGATGAAAGCGGCAGACGGAGACCTATTCCCATTGAAGGTTCTGAATTTGTATTGGATTGCGACAATGTTATCGTTACTATCGGACAATCACCGGATGTGGCAGCCCTTGGTAAAAATTTAGGTTTGAATGTTAACAAATGGAATACCTTTGAAGTGGATCCCGTAACCATGGAAACAAACATAGCCGGTGTTTTTGCCGGCGGTGATTGCGTTACCGGACCGGATGTGGTTGTTAATGCGATGTATGCCGGGAAAAAAGCTGCTATTTCGATTGATCGTTTTTTTAATAAACATAACATGAAAAGAGGCAGGGAATTAGAAGGACCTTTCCAGGTAGCCTATGAAATTGATATTGATGGGCAGCCTTACCTGCCACAGGTTAAAATGCCGTCAATTAAATTATCCCAACGCAAAAGTTGGGACGAAGTGCATACCGGTTACACGAAGAAAAAAGCGATCAAAGAGGCAGAACGATGCATTGCCTGTGCGGATTGTTGTGATTGCCAGCTTTGTTCATTTGTGTGTGAACCAAAATGTATAGATTATAACGATAAGAACAAAGAAATAAGGTTGGACATCGGCTCAATTGTGGTCGCTACTGGTAACGACTATCACGATCCAAGGGAAGCAAGCGAATTCGGCTATGCCCGTTTTAAAAATATTGTCACCAGCATGGAAATGGAGCGATTGTTATCTTCGGTGGGTCCAACGCAGGGGCATCTCGTTCGACTTACGGATAACAACGTTCCAAAAAGAATTGCTTTTATCCAGTGCATTGGTTCGCGAAATATGAAATGCGACATTCAATATTGCAGCAGGATTTGTTGTATGAATGCCATTAAAGACTCCCTGCTCATTCGTGAGCATTATCCTGATACGCAGATTGATATTTTTTATATCGACATTCGCGCTTTTGGAAAGGGATACGAAGAACTCTATCGTCATTCGCTGGAAGATAGTAATATTTCTTATATTCAGGCAAGACCTTCAAAGGTTGTTGGAGACCCGGAAACACAGAATCTACATGTGATGTTTGAAAATCAGAACACCGGTCGCATTGAACGTAACACTTATGAAATGGTTGTTCTTTCATCTGCTTTGCTTCCTTCCAAAGAAAGCAGTCAATTAGCAAACATTCTCGGTATTGAAACAGACAGTGACCGATTTTACAAACAAAAAGATGCCTGTGCTTATCCGCTTGATTCCACCCGGGAGGGAATTTATTTATGCGGTGGTGCGATCAGTCCGAAAGACATCACCGATTCAATTGCTGAAGCTTCGGGCGCCGCAGTCCGGGCAACCAGTCATGTGCTTGATTTTAAGAAGGAACGAAAGATAGAAGAAATCCAGCAAATTGACACAACAGGTGAACCGCGAATCGGCGTTTTTGTGTGTCAATGCGGAATCAATATTAGTGCGGTGGTGAACACTGAACAAGTAGTCGAGTATGCGAAAACGTTACCCAATGTCGTTTATTCGGATGATACGCTTTTTACCTGTGCAGCGAGCACACAAACTGAAATCCAGCAAACGATATTAGTACATAAACTAAATAGAGTATTGGTAGCTGCTTGTACGCCCAAAACGCATGAGCCGATTTTTCAGGAAACAATGGCTAAAATTGGGCTGAATCCATATCTTTTTGAAATGGTAAATATCCGCGATCAGTGTTCATGGGTTCATCAAAAGGAACCGGAAAAAGCAACGCAAAAAGCAAAAGACCTGGTTCGAATGGGAGTTGCTAAAGCGCGCTTGCTCAATCCGCTTGACATTAGAGAATTGGAAATCGGTCACGATGTATTAATCATCGGAGGCGGTGTTGCAGGTATCCAATCGGCGCTCGATTTGGCAGGCAAGGGTTTTACAGTTAACCTAATTGAAAAAGAAAAAAAATTGGGTGGACGGGTTGCTCAACTGTCAACTCTTTATCCAAGCTTTAAGCCGGGAAGTCATTTCATTAAATCTAAAGTGGATGAACTCAAGGAATTGGGTGTCAATATTTTTACCGCTACTTCCATCGAAAAATTAGATGGATTTGTGGGTAATTTTGACATTCATTTGAAGACAAAATCAAACGGTAAAAACGTAAATTCTGAAGTGAAAGCCGGCGCTATTGTTGTCGCTGTTGGCGCTGAATTATACCAGGTTCCAAAAGGAGATTTCGGTTACGAAAAATATGCTAATGTTTTTAGCAATCAGCAATTTGAAGAATTGACAGCTCAAGGAAAAGATTTATTAATAGATGGAAAGAAACCAGAGACTGTAGCCTTTTTCCAATGTGTCGGTTCAAGGGGAGAAAAAGGCAATCCGGATTGTTCCCGCTATTGCTGCCAGGCAGCTATCAAACAGGCGAACGCGCTGCGTAAAATGGGAATTCAAGCCATTATTTTTAACCGGGATATTCGGGTGTACAGTAGGGGTGCAGAAGAAATGTATCGTAATGCTCGCGGAAAAGGCGTGTTGTTCATTCCGTATGATGTTGAAAAACCGATGCAATTAAAAGGTAAAAATAAAGTCTCTACTGTTATTGTCGAAAATAAGCATTCTGGTAAATTGGTGGAGTATCCGGTTGATGCTGTGGTTCTTTCACTCGGGATGGTTCCAAATGAAAAAGAGAATGATTATTTAGTTGAACTATTAAAAATACCCCGCGGCGCTGACCGATTTTTTATGGAGCGGCATTCCAAATTAGGACCTGTTGAAACAGCTATGGAGGGTATCTTCCTTTGCGGCTGTTCCCAGGGTCCCAAAGATATTGCTGATTCCATTTCTCAAGCATCAGCAGTTGCGTCAAAAGTTTCTGCCCTGCTTTCGGATGATAAAATATCGCTGGAACCAATCGTTTCCACATCTGATCCGAATTTGTGCCGTGCCTGTGGTGAATGCGTAAAGGTGTGTGAATTTCATGCACTGGAATTACAGGAAATAGAACCAGGAAGGATTGCCGCAGTTGCCAATGAGGCATTGTGCAAAGGATGCGGAAGTTGTGCTGCTATATGTCCAACCGGGGCGATGGATGTTCGGCATTTTACCGATGCACAGATTGATGCACAGGTGGAGGCGGTGTTTGTGGAGTATAAGAGTTAATACAATTAATTAGTTTCAAATAAGTTATTCTGGGAGATAAAATTATGGAACATATAAAAGAAGAAGTTATTTCTCTCTTAAAAAAGATGCCTGATAACTCATCCTATGATGATATTATGGAACAGATTTATGTCAGACAAAAAATAAAAAAGGGGCAGCAACAATTGTCTAATGAACAATATTATACACATGAAGAAGCCAAGGGTATTCTCGAAGAATGGTTAAAATAAAATGGTCAAAAGACTCTATTGAAAGCCTAAAAGAAATTTGTAAATTTATTGCTGAAGATTCCCCTTATTTTGCAAAAATTTTTCGCGATAAAATATTTGAATTAGTGGAATACCTGGAAAAATTTCCAAAATTAGGTAGAAAGGTGCCAGAAGTAAATGATCCAAATGTCAGGGAAATAATTTATAAAAATTATAGGATAATTTATCAAATCAAAGAAGGATTTTTAGAGATTATTATTATTATTCATAGTAGTAGATTATTAAAATTACATTAAATTAGAAAAAATCATATTCAAGAAAATTCTACCATCCCATAAATTTCCAATTACGGAGTGTTCAATGCCTCAAACAAAAAAAACAAAAACTAAAAACAACTTTGAACCAAAACTAGTCGCCTTTTGCTGTAATTGGTGCAGCTACCCAGCGGCGGATGGCGCTGGTGTAAATCGGTTTCAATACCCGCCTAATGTTCGGATTATCCGGGTGATGTGCGGTGGACGAGTGAATCCATCATTTATCATTCGGGCATTTGAGTTGGGAGCAGATGGCGTGCTTGTGGCGACGTGACACTTTGAAGATTGCCATTACATGTTTGGCGCCCGCCGGGCGGCGGAGAATTATGAAAAAACATCAAAAACATTGCACATCGCCGGAGTGGAAAAAGAACGCTATCGAATCGAAAGAATTTCAGCCGCGGAATCTTTGAAATTTGCAACCGTTGTTACTGAAATGATCAATCAGATAAAAAAACTGGGGCCCAGCCCATTGAATAAAAAATCACAAATTGCAAATGATGTCCAGCTCGAACCAGCGTTAGTTGAGGAAACTTAAAATATGGAAAAAGTGACAGAAATAATAAATAAAACCTATGCCCACCGGTGTCTTGATTGCGGTAAATGTACTTCAGTGTGTCCTGTTGCAAAAATTAACCACACTTTTTCTCCCAGGTCATTACTCATGCGTTGTGTGCAAAAGGATCACGATTCAGTACTGAAGGATAAAATGTTATGGGATTGCCTGACCTGTGGTCTGTGCAGCCTGCGTTGTCCATCAGCTATCAAATATATTGAATTTATGCGCGACATCCGGCAAATCGCACTAACTGACGGAGTAAAAGCTGAATGCAGTCATGGCGGCGCTTTTCAATCGTTGGATCGAATTATGACTGCCAGCAATTTAAAACAGAACAGGCTGGAATGGCTCACTGATGATCTTAAAGTAGCTGACAAAGGTGACGTGCTCTATTTTGTTGGCTGCGCTCCTTATTTTGATGTATTTTTTGCCGATCTCAAGGTTGAATCAATCGGAACTGCCAAAGGAGCAATTAAGCTGCTCAATAAAATGGGCATAACTCCCGTGGTATTAAAAAATGAACGCTGCTGCGGGCATGACATGATCTGGACTGGTGATTTCGATAATTTTGAAAAATTAGCAAAACATAATCTGAAATTAATTGAGGAATCAGGCGCTAAAACAGTTGTGTTTGCCTGTCCCGAAGGTTACCAGACATTTTCTCAAAATTATCCGGAATACTTTGGTGAACTCAATTTTGAAGTGGTTCATATTACTGAATTAATCGCGCAAAAAATTGAAAGAAATGAACTCAAATTTAAAGAAGCAAAAAAATCAGTTACGTTTCAGGATCCGTGCCGGCTTGGCAGACACATGGGAATCTACGATCAGCCCAGGACAATACTCGAGGCAATTCCCAATCTTGAATTAAAAGAAATGGTAAAAAGCAGGCATAAATCAATTTGCTGCGGCGTAGGAAATTGGCTGACCTGCGGTGCAACGGCTAAAACGATTCAATCAAATCGTTTAAAAGAAGCGAATCAAGCCGGTGCAAAAACGCTAATTACTGCCTGTCCAAAATGCGAGATTCATTATAAATGCGCACAACTGGATGAAAATTTAAAGGTTGAAGTTGATATTGAAGTAAAAGATTTAATAACTCTTGTTTCTGAATTAATTGTTTAGTGAGTGGTTAGTGGTGATTGGTTAGTGGTTTGTGGTGAGTAGTGATTGGTTATTGGTTAGTGGTTATTTTATATATTTAGAGTAACTATTATCTATCCACAACTCACCAATCACCACTCTACTACTCACAACTCACCACTCACAAATCACCAATTCCGAAGGAATGCAAAATGTCAGATAAAAAATTAGACTTCGATTTCAGGGAACGGTTGAATAAGATCAGCGGAGGCAGTCATCATAACTATTGCTATCAATGCGGATCATGCGTTGCTATTTGTCCGGCTGCCAGATTTAATGAAGATTTCAACCCGCGTGATATCTTATTAAAAACATTGCTTGGTAAAAAAGAAGAATTGATTGGAGAAAATTCTATCATTTGGAAATGCACCAATTGTTACAGTTGCTATGAGCGATGCCCCCAGGACGTTCGCCCAATTGAAGTTATTATCGCATTAAAAAATATTTGCAGAGAAGATGGAGTTCTGCCCGAAACAGTAGATAAATTTTCAGAAACCATTTCCCAAACCGGCAGAAGTGTTGTTGTAAATCCAACGGTCAATAGAAGACGCAGTTCTTTGGGTTTGCCTGAACTTCAAAATGTTCCGGTTGATGATATTAAAAAAATGCTTGAATAGAATAAGGTAAAATTATGGCTGAAAAAATACGTGTAACGCCTTTCTGGGGTTGTATGATCCCTGTTAAGTATCCGCAAATGGAATTATCCGTCCGAAAAACAATGGAGCCAATCGGTGTTGAATTAGTTGACCTGGAAGGATTTACCTGCTGTCCCGATCCCATTTACTTCAAAGCCCGGGATAAAATTGAGTGGCTGACTATTGCTGCGAGAAACTTGTGCATCGCAGAAGAGGCTGGTCTCGACATCATAACCATGTGCAGCGGCTGTACTTCTACATTATTGGAAGTTAGGTTTTTGTTGGCTGAAGATCAAGAATTAAAAGATAAAGTGAACGAAAAATTGAAAAAAGTTGGCAAAGAATACAAAGGCAAAGTAAAAGTAAAACATATTGTGGTAATGATGCGCGATGATCTTGGAATTGAGCGCGTTAAAGCATCAGTTAAACGACCTCTAACAGGAATTAATGTTGGTATTCATTATGGTTGCCATTTATTAAAACCCAGCCAGATCATGGGAATTGATGATGCAGACTATCCCAGTATTCTGGAAAATCTAATTCAGGCGATTGGTGCTAATCCACTGACCCATACAGAAAAATTGCTCTGCTGCGGAAAAGGCTGCATAGACGATGAAATGCCAATTGATATGACGTATGAAATATTTGCTTCAATGGAAGAAGCTAACGTTGATTGTATGGGCTTGATTTGTCCCACCTGCTTCAATTCATTTGATATGGGACAGATTATTATCGCCAGAAAAAAAGAACGCGAATTTAAAATGCCGGTGATTTACTATTGCCAGATGTTAGGATTAGCCCAGGGATTAAAACCGGAAGAAGTTGGTCTTCACATGCATCGTATTAAAATTGATAAGATCATGGAGATGATATCGAAGCCTAAAAAAGTGAATGTAGCCGTTTAATTCTAAATGTTATTCACTTCAGTAAAAATATTTTGGATAACAGCTCAATGTTCAAATTAAAACAAAAAAATCAAAACTTGTGTTTATACCGCTAAATCGGGGAATAGATAAAATGAATATACGCAAACTTTCGCTGCGCGCTAATGAAACTTAAATACTGAAAAGTTGTTAAAAACTATGTATAATGCATCTATTTTTAAATATTTAATTATTAAGGAAAACCAATGATAGATTTTGCCTTGAAATACCAAGCAGTTATTTTTGCATCACTTGAAGAAATCTCACCATCACCTGATATATTAAAATACTTTATTGAAGAATTTAAAGACAAGGGTTTAATTCCTTCAATGTTTCAAGAAATCACAGCAAATGGCAAGATAAGCAATCGATTTATTTTTAAATCATTAAATGATGAATGGGAAATTGAATTCGGAATCAACAGACTTAATATTAAAAAGGTTAACAGAGATATTCACGTAAGCAATTTTGGAACGAAAAAGGAATTTCTTGAAGAAGTTGTAAAAATTGTAAATGTTATTTTTAACAAATTTCCACATAAAGCCAATAGGATTTCATTCGTTACACAATACTTTATTAAGCCAACAGATAGTAAAGGACTGAATAGTATTGCTTCAAAGGTTTCTATTTTATCAAAAACATATCAAGACAATCCACCTATAAATTGGAACCATCGATATGTTTCAAGAATGGAAAAGAAGATTAGTGAAAAAAATGAAATAGTAAACTTTATTGGCGAAATTAATAGAGTACAGGGTAACCTTAAAATAAACTCCAAGATAGAAGAGTTTGATAGAGTGGAGTTGAAGTTTGATATAAATACATTTCAAGGAAATCAAGAATTCCGTTTTAGTATTAATGATATAGAAGATTTTTACGAAAAAGTTTATGAATGGGAAGATATTTTATTAAATGAATTTCTTAAAATAATGGAATAAATATGGAAGCATTTGAATTCGATTTTTTCGATAATAATACTATAAAAAAAGAATTAAGCGTTTCTGCTACTGAAGAATCGTTAAGAAAAGATACAACGATTGTATCAAAAAAATTAGATGATTACCTTAACATCTATTTTGATTTTTCTGTCCTACACAAAACTATATCAGATGAGAATAGAATAAATAACGAAAGAGAATCATTCCTTCGCAAGAAAGTTACAAACCAATTAATTGAAACTATTTTTGATGAATCTTTTGAGTTTGGATTAAAGTCTAAAAGTGAATCAATAATTGAGAAACAACTCAATATAAATGCTTTAGCTACAAGGAACTGGCTTAATGATATTTTTATTGATTTTTTTGACGATGAAAAAATAATCATTGGAATTCTTCGAATTATAGGACGGTTTGAAGAAAATTTAATATTTCCACAAGGACAAACTATGGCTTTAGCCGCATTGAACCATAAAAATCCTGAAATTAAGGAGCTTGGCATAAGAGCTTTTGAAAATTGGGGAACATTTAACAGCATTAAAGTTCTTGAAAATATTGAATTAGATATTGATTGGCTTTGTGAATATAAAAAACAAGTAGTTGAAGACATAAAAGAAGAATTATATGTATCTCATTCGTAAGATTAACAAAGCCAAGTGGTTTCAAATTGATATTATGAATGACGATGATGTTACTGCTGATGCCATAACTAATTGTCTAAAAACAACTGAAAACACTTTATCCGTTTGGAATATTGAAAATGAAGCAGACATCGAACAAGCTGTTCTAGCAATTGCTGCAAGTCTTCAACATATTGAAACTATTGATGTAGTTATTTTAAGTACAGATACTTTGAAACAATATGATATAAATATCATCACTTCTACTGGTAATACCCCTATAGAATCTCTTAAAGAAATACATAGAGATTTATCTGGTTTAACATTTTCAAAATTAAGTCAAATTAAAGACCATATTGTTGAAAGAATTAGAAATGAAAAACTTAAAAGATTTACTAAAGGGCAATTGAAAAAGCTACTTCTTAGGAGCAATTGATAAGGGTATCTTGGAGATAGAAGATTTGAATGATTCTGTAAGGAATAAAATCAAATAGCCATCAGCCAATATATAACCGAACACTCAAATATTTGTATTGTTAAAATAAATAGCGAAACCAAATACATCCATAAATATTTAACAAATAAATTTAATCAGAGGAAAAAAATGGCAGAACAAATTTCTGATAGTAACGAACTTCGGATTGGTGTTTTTGTCTGTGAATGCGGGCTGAATATTGCCGGCTCTGTCGACTGTCATGCAGTCAGCGATTATGCGACAGAAATGGACGATGTTGTTTTCAGTTGCGTTAACAG
>JADHVV010000183.1 GCA_016783825.1 Candidatus Zhuqueibacterota bacterium
CTGGCAAACGGAAATCATTTTTTAGTCCTGAATATTCTCACTAAAAATGGGGAATCGGTTTCTGATTCAATCAATTTCACCTACCAGGGAGCAGCGCCGGAAATTGCTGATCTGCCGGAGGGTGTTATCGATGGCATCAATTATGTGGATGATTCAACCGTTACCCTGGTTTTGCATGCACCATATTATAAGAAGTTCGTTTATGTGATCGGCGATTTTAACAACTGGCAGGTGGATCAAAATTATTTTATGAAACAGACACCTGATCGACAGCGATATTGGCTAACGTTATCGGGGCTCGATGCAAACACGGAATACCGGTTTCAATATTTTGTGGATGGCGAAATCCGAATTGCTGATCCATATGCGGAAAAGATACTCGATCCGTGGAATGATCGCTATATCAGCAACAGTACTTATCCTAACCTGATTCCCTATCCGGAAGGTCTGACCAGTGAAATCGTTTCATCATTTCAAATTAACCAGGAAGAATACCAATGGCAGGTAACCGATTTTGAACGCCCGCCAAAAGAAAAATTAGTGATCTACGAATTGCTGGTGCGGGATTTTATTGCTGCGCATGATTATAAAACTCTAACTGACACATTAGACTATTTCGAGCGATTAGGAATTAACGCCATCGAATTAATGCCGGTGAATGAATTCGAAGGGAATGAGAGTTGGGGATACAATCCTTCCTTTTATTTTGCACTTGATAAATATTACGGGCCTAAAAATGATCTGAAAATGTTTGTTGATGAATGTCATAAACGTGGGATCGCGGTTTTAGGCGACCTGGTTTTAAATCATTCATACGGTCAATCGCCTTTGGTGCGTTTATTTTTCGAAAATGGCAAACCATCTTCATCAAATCCGTGGTACAATGTAGATAATAATTTTCAAAATCCGGATGCACAATGGGGATATGATTTTGACCATGAAAGTACCGCAACCCAAAGATTCGTCGATCGCGTGAATGATTACTGGCTGACTGAATTCCTGTTTGATGGCTTCCGGTTTGATTTCACCAAAGGAATTGGCAATAATGTTAAAAACAAGTATTCGGATCCCTGGGGTGGAAAATATGATGCAGATCGTATTCGGTTGCTCAAACGAATGGCAGATCAAATTTGGTTGAATCATCCCACTGCTTATGTGATTTTAGAACATTTTGCTGACAATACCGAAGAAATTGAATTATCAAATCACGGCATGATGCTTTGGGGCAATTCCAATGACAATTATAATGAAGCCACAATGGGTTGGAATGAAAATGGCAAATCGGACTTTTCCTGGGGATTTTACAAAAAGCGTGGCTGGTCTAATCCCCATTTGGTAACTTATATGGAAAGTCATGATGAAGAACGCTTGATGAATAAAAATCTAAAATATGGAAATAGCTCAGGGGATTACAGCATAAAATATCTGTCAACTGCTTTGGATCGAATCAAGCTGGCGGCTTCATTTTTCCTGACTTTGCCCGGTCCAAAAATGATCTGGCAGTTTGGCGAATTGGGGTATGATTATTCAATTGATTACAATGGCCGTGTTGGTAACAAGCCTATTCGCTGGGATTATTATGAAAAGCAAAACAGGAAAAATCTTTACAGAACATTTTCTGCATTGTTAAAACTCCGAAATGAAAATGAAGCTTTTACCAGCAATAGTTCAATTGTTTCCTTATCCGTATCAGGCGCAATTAAAAGAATAAATATTTCCCATGACAGTTTGAATGTTTCCATAATCGGAAATTTTGGTGTTACAACTTCCTCCATTGATCCAAAATTTCAGCATACAGGAATGTGGTACAATTATTTTTTTGCTGACAGTATTGATGTCGTAAACACAAATGAAAACATTCAACTAAATCCCGGGGAGTTTTTTATTTATACCGACAAAAAACTTGAATCACCAGGATCGGGAATGCTAACCGGTGTGGTAAAGGAACGCGTCGAACTACCGCACAATTTTAAGCTCTTTCAAAATTATCCCAATCCTTTCAATCCCACAACAACCATTTTTTTCGAGTTGCCAACCGAAACAGAGGTTTTGCTGGACATTTACAATATTCAGGGGCAAAAAATAAGAACGCTTGTTCAAGATAAATTGAATCCTGGAATTTATCAGAAAGTCTGGGATGGAAAAACTGGTGTCGGAACAAAAGCAGTTAGCGGAATATACCTGTACAAATTTAAAGCCGGAGATTTTATTCAAACTAAAAAAATGCTACTGCGGAAATAAGGATTTTCTCATGTGCCGAATGATTTTTGCCGTTGGTAAGTTTGACATGAATTGGTTAATCGATGATATTATTCAAATGGCTTCTGATAATAATGAAAAGCACGAAGAAAACACAAATGTTGAATTTAAGCATCCTGACGGTTGGGGATTGACCTATCTTGATGGAAACAATCTGAAAACCTTCCGTTCTACTAAACCAATTTACGATGATCCGCAGATCGAGCAGTTCAGGAAAATAAACACACGTTTAATTGTTTTACACGCACGTCATGGCACAACAGGAGATGCGGAAATTAACAACATTCATCCTTTTGAAAACAAGAATGGTGAAAATAATTTCCTGTTTTTTCATAACGGAACAATTTGGGATGAATTGGAATTTGATTCCAAATTTCAAACAAATGGAAGTACTGATTCCGAAAAATATTTTTATTATTTATTAAGCGGAAAGCTTGCCGAAATTGATTTAAATTTAATTCAGAAAAAAATAATCAATTTAAAAGATTTTTCAGGCGCCAACTTTGTGCTCACCGATGGGAAGATGTCTTTTCTTGCCGATTGGTTTTCATTAAATCCTTTGTATTACACCATGAAAATGCTTCAACAAGGAAATTCAATAATTATCTCATCAGAAATACTGCCGCATTACCGCCAGGAAAATTGGACTTGTCTTGAAAATCATTGTCTGCTATCAATCAGGACAGAGGATTTGTTTGTTGAGAAAAAAGTAATCATGTCGAAATAATAGACATCTATTACCACTTTGTCAGCTTATAAAATAATTGTAAATTTGCCGAGCTAAAAATACGGTTATCCATTTAGCTGCGCAAAAGGAATTAATCCCTGTGCCCGTAGGGTGTGTGAGGATTTTATTGGAGGGGGGTAAAAATAAAAGGCAGACGTCTAAATTCCTTCTTCTAATTAAATAATGGAAACATAAAATATAAACCTTCGGGGCAAACTGGATAACCGTGAGTTAAAAAAATATTTTTTTAATTTTATAAAATTTATATGGAGGAAAAAATCATGACAACCCATAAAACAATAATTACTCTCATGTTAATTATCCTGTTTATGGCACCCTGTTGGACAGCAGAAAAATACAATCCATCCAAAGGCTATCACAACTATTCTGCTCTTACAAAAGCGCTTAAAGAAGTTGCTGCCAATAACAAAAAGCTTACAAAACTAATTTCAATCGGGCAAACGATAAAGAAACGCGATATTTGGGCGCTTCAAATTTCTGGTCTCAAAGATAAATCTCCTCAAGAAAAACAAGCGCTTTTAATTTGTGGAAATCTTGAAGCAGATCACGTTATCGGCAGTGAGGTAGCGCTTGGTATTGCTGAATATCTCATAAATAATTACGGAAAAGACACCGAGGTAACAAACATTTTGGACAAACGCACATTTTACATTATTCCTCGTTTAAATCCTGATGGCGCGGAATTATTTTTTAACCGAGTTCTGCAGGAGCACCCGGGAAATTTAAATCCGAGAGATGATGATTACGATTGGCAAGTTGATGAAGACGCTTCCGATGATTTGAACGGAGACGGATTGATTACCCTGATGCGAAAGAAGGACAAAGAGGGAGATTGGATCATCGACAAAAACGATAATCGGTTGATGCACAATAAAGAGAGCGATAGTCCGAAAGACAGTCTTTATCAAATTTATCCCGAAGGAATCGATGATGATGAAGATGAACTTTACAATGAAGATGGTGCGGGTGGATTTAATATTAACCGGAATTTTCCCCACAATTTTGGGAATAAAATTAAAGGTTACCAGGTTTATCCTGCGTCTGAGAATGAAACAAGAGCACTGATTGATTTTATGAATCGTTTTGATCCAAAAAGAAAAACAGCACCTCATAAAAATATTTGTGGTGTTTTGATCTTTTCAAAATACGATAACCTTGCAGCAGGAACAGGTATTGAAAGTGGTGAAGCGACCTTTCCTGATGTTAAGAAAAAAGAAGAACAAGTAACACAAAGATCTTTCCGTTTTGCTCGCCGCCGACCAGGGAGAGAAACTTTTCAAAGACCTGCAAAAGATCCGCAAGCAAAGAAAACCGATAAAAAGGATGAGAACCTGTTTAAAAAGGTTAGTGATAAATATAAAAAGATCACCGGTATCGATTTTGCTGTTTCTGAAAAACCGGTTGGCTCGATGTTGGAGTGGGCTTATTTTCAATATGGTGTGCCGAGTTTCTCTGCCAATCTTTGGTCACTGAGAAAAGAGAAAAAAGAAACGCCCGATTCAACTTCAAAAAAAGAAAAGAAGGATGTTAAAGAAAAACCTGGAAAGCCGGATCGCCAAGCAATGATGAAACAACGATTTTCAGGAAAAGGCGGGGCAAAAAGTGAAGGCTCAAAAAAGTCTGGCAACAACGAAAAAAAATGGCTAAAATGGATCGATGAACAAAATGGTGGAAAGGGATTTGTGAATTGGGAAAAATATCAGCATAAGCAGTTGGGTGAAGTGGAAATTGGCGGTTTTTTTCCTTATTTGCGCGTTAATCCATCCGCGGATCAAATTGATTCCTTATCAATAAACCATGCAAAATTTGCACTTTATTTGGCATCTCAATTTGCTGAAATTAAAATGGACAGACCGGTTGTTGAAAAAATGTCGTCAAGTTTATATCGCTTGAAAATAAAAGTTCACAACAAAGGCAAATTTCCTTACGCCACAGCAATGGGTGAGAAAAGCAGGAATATCAGTCCCATCGTCCTGCAACTGAAATTTGAAGACGATGAAAAAATGAAATTATTTGGCGGCTCTAAACGAATGGATTTGCCTTCGCTATATCCTGGCGCGGAAAAAGAATACGAATGGGTAATCATATCTCCACCCGGGAAAAAGATAAATGTTAAACTCTGGGCGAGAAATGGCGGCGGTACCACAAAAGAGAAAGTTGTTTTGAAATAAATTTGTAGAACAAGTTGCCAACTTGTCCTACTGATAAACTGGAGGATAAATAATTATGAAATATTCGAAATTAAATAGATTCAAAAAAATAGTTATTTTAGCACTCGTTTTTCTTTTCTCTGCTTCTCTGCTTTTTGCCCAGGACTATCTCCCGCGAACCTGGAAAACGAGAAAAGTCGATCTCTCATTCAACAGGTATTACGATTGGCAGCAAATGGAAGACGCGCTTAGGAAACTGGAAAAAGCCTATCCCAAATTCCTGAAACTTCGCTCCATCGGAAAATCATTTCAAGGCAGGGAAATGTGGTACATGACCATCAACAACCCGGAAACCGGCGCAGAGATGAATAAAGCTGCCATGTATATAGATGCCAACATTCATGGCAACGAAGTCCAGGGGGGCGAAGTTTGTCTTTACACCACCTGGTATTTGATGGAAAATTACAACTATAACAACTACATTAAAAAATTAGTTGACGAAAGAGTGTTTTATCTTTTCCCTTCCGTTAATCCGGATGGTCGTGATTTGTGGCTCCACAAAGGCGCTTCAGCCCGATCCGGTCAGTTTCCTTATGACAGTGATAATGACGGTCTTTTCGATGAAGACGGCCCGGAAGATTTGGACGGCGATGGTGAAGTTGGTTCAATGTATCTCAAAGTGAAGGCAGGTGAGGGTACTCACCGTTTAGCTGATACAGGCGATCACCTAGTGATGATAAAAAAGAACATCAAAGGCAAACCTGATGAGTTTGGTGACTACAAATATGTTGGCAGTGAAGGAATTGATAACGATGGTGACGGAAGAATTAATGAAGACGGCGGCGGCGGTTATGATCCCAACCGTGATTGGGGCGCGTACTGGCAACCGAAAAATGTCCAGCGAGGCGCAGGCGACTATCCTTTTAGCTGGATTGAGTCCCGTCATACAAAAGATTTTCTGTACAACCATCCGAATATTGCCGGGGCGCAGGCATTTCATAATTCCGGTGGTATGCTCCTGCGCGGTCCCGGCGTTAAGTTGCACGGCGAGTATAAACAAGCGGATCTGTCAGTTTATGATGCCATCGGCAGGGACGGAGAAAAAATAATTGAGGGCTACCGCTACATTGTCATCTGGAGCGGACTCTATACAATCTGGGGCGGTTTTTTTGATTTTACGCATGATCTGCTCGGTATTTACTCTTTCTCAAATGAGTTGTGGACTTCACGGTCTGATTTGGACAGAGATAAAAAAACAACTGATGAAGAGCGTGAGTTTTTTAATAAATACATTGATATGGACAATACTTATGTACCGATGCATGAGATAGACCACCCGGCTTTGGGCAAAGTTACCATAGATCGGGACAAGACAAAATTGAGCGGCAGGGTGCCCCCATCCTGGTTGCTTGAGGAATTGTGTCATCGAAACATGGCGTTTTGTTTGTATCATGCCCATAACATGCCAAAGCCAAAAATCAAAAATGTTACTGTGGAAAAAGTAGCTTCTGGTTTGAAGAAATTAAAGGTCACCATTTATAATGAAAAACTGATGCCAACCATGTCTGCATCGGCAATTGAAAATAAAATACAGCGCCCTGACATATTATCAATTGAAGGAAACGTTAAAGTTTTGGCAGCAGGCAAAAACAAAAGTTCAAATTTATCCGGCGTACCGGGGCGCTACCGCCGTTATTACCTGCGTGTTTATGACAGCGACGTAAATTACATCGATCAAAAGGATTTGAAGAATTTAAGACTGACCAGCGGCATTCCCGGAAAGGCAGAGGTTGAATATAATTTTCTTGTTGAAGGAAAAGGGAAAGTTACAGTTAAGTTGGATTGTTTGAAGGGAGGAAAGGATAGCAAGGAGATTGTGCTGAATTAAAAATTATTATACTCATCGCAAAGTAGTTTTGAGATTTCTGGAATTATCAAATTTTTTTAGTAACTATATAGCGAAGCTCCGCCTCAAACCGACAAGAAATATTCTCCCACGGAATAAAAAATTTATGCCCTTTTTTCTGTGGGCGAAAACTTGCTCTGTTTGTAACGATTTTCGCTGTTCAAATATATCAGCGTTGCCAAAAGAAGTCATTCTGAGGGAGCTTGCGACCGAAGAATCTCTCCAATATCCGCACTTTATTAAAAATATGACGAGATTCTTCACTTCCCAACCTCCCCAATCCTTTCCCTCGTTCAGAATGACATTAAATTAAATCAACTAATAGCTAAATAGTAACAATCTATTTTTTAATTATCAAATGTCTATAGATGTATCCACGCTTAAAATTATTACATAAACTTTTAGCAGATGATGGTGCTATTTTTATTTCAATTGATGATAATGAAAAAACAAATTTCAGATTCTTAATGGAGAAAGTATGAACCGGGAACTAATCGCTGTTATAAATTCCGATAATTCAATCAATCTTGAATGGATTGAAATTGAAGAAAACATCAGCACGCAAACACATCAATTACAAATTGAATTATTCAAAAGAATGGAAATAAGTTTTGAAGAGTTTTTGCTTTATCTTGGTTTTTGTGATAAAAAAGTTCATCTATCTTTAAGCCTTGATTTTTTAAGGACAATCTGCAAGCTTTTCACACGTAAATTAATACAAACATCGAATATTGAATCTCTGCGGGAAAAAGCTGAAGTTTTTTTATCAGATGATGATACGCTTTTTTTATTAAATGAAATCCCATACATTACCGGTTCAGAGCATATAAAAAACAGTTTTATAGAAAATCTATGGTTCATTTTAAATAGTAAATATCAGGATGATATCAGAAATTTCAAAGGGACAGTTGATAAATTTATAAAACAGTACAGCCCGGACGTGCATCTTGTTGGTCGGGTATATTTTCATTTGGTAGAAAGTAAAAAAGATGAGTATCCGTTTGCTTTCCTTGCAACATATTCAACGGATATTTCAAATGACGGAAAATCAAAGCATGTTCCCTTAAAACACGCTTTATCAAAATACGGCTCAAACAGCAAAAAACTGCTTGAACTTTTATCGACCGTTCAAATCGCTTCGGGAAATAGCTCGTTGATTTCAGTACTTCTTGAATCCGGTGAAATATTTCATCCCATTGCCTGGCAGTCTGATGACGCCTTTACTTTTTTAAAAGAAATTCCTGTCTATGAAGACGCCGGCATATTATGCAGAATACCTGATTGGTGGAAAAGCAAATCAGCCGGTCTATCTCTTAATATCAATATTGGCAATAAACAACCCTCATACCTGGGAATGGATTCCATCCTTGACTTTAAGGCTGAACTTTTTATCGGAGATATGAAGATTTCCGAGCGTGAGATACGCGCCCTTTTAAAAGAGACTGATGGTCTTGCTTTCATAAAAGGCAAATGGGTGGAAGTTGATCATGCAAAACTTAAGAAAACTCTGGAAGCTTTTGAAAAAGCCAAGCAGTTAATGGGTAATGAAAATTTAAGTTTGCGCGATGCAATGCGTTTTCAGCTTGATATTAAAGATAAGCTGAAAACAGATGCTGAAGATATCTCCTCAAATATTTCAAACGGTTCCTGGCTGAAATCAATTATTGAAAAACTTAAAAATCCTGACCTTATAACGAATGTCAATCCGGAGAAAGATTTAAAAGCGAATTTAAGAGAGTATCAGCAAAAGGGACTGAATTGGCTTTCCTTTCTTGATTCTTTGAAAATCGGGGCGTGCCTTGCAGATGATATGGGGCTTGGAAAAACTGTTCAGATGCTTGCTCATTTATGCAATATCAAAAAAACACAGAAAAGTTCTAACCTGTTAATCCTGCCAGCTTCTCTCGTTGACAACTGGATTAAAGAAATCGAAAAGTTTTTACCTTCCTTAAACTATTATATCGCTCATTCAACTCTCAGGCAAAAAGACTCTATTACAATAGATGAAAATTCCCTTACTGAAATTAACAAATATGACCTCGTAATAACAACGTACTCATTAGCCGGAAGATATAAATGGCTGAAAGAATATGACTGGAATTATATCATTCTCGATGAAGCGCAGGCTATTAAAAATCCTGGTACGAGACAGACAAAACAAATTAAAAAAATAAATGCAGCAAACCGAATTATTATGACCGGGACGCCAATTGAAAATAAATTGGCAGACCTTTGGTCTCTTTTTGATTTTCTAAATCCCGGTCTTCTTGGAACAGCAAAAGAATTTACGTCATTTACTAAAAAATTAAACGACAATATTCATGGGTATGGTAAGCTCAGAAATGTAGTAAGCCCGTATATTCTTCGCAGGTTAAAAACAGATAAAAACGTAATCTCAGATCTCCCTGATAAAGTTGAGATGAAAACTTATGCGCAGTTAAGCAAAAAGCAGGTTGTGCTTTATAAACAGTTTGTAAATGAGCTTACAGTAAGACTCGAACAGCAAACGGAGGGAATTAAACGGAAA
>JADHVV010000025.1 GCA_016783825.1 Candidatus Zhuqueibacterota bacterium
AAAAAATTCTTAATCCTTTAATCTTATACCTTACTCCGCCTTAGCCTTCGCCTCAGCCTTTTTGATGTAAGAGTTAAGTGATCTGGGTTAGAAAAAACTTTTGCACAAAAAACAAAGATTCAACTGGTAATACTATAAGTAAGGGTCTGATTTTTTAGTGATACTTTATTTTCCTTTGTATTTATTTCCTGAACCTCATCAACGATAACCTCAAAATCATGCTTTCTTTTGAGATCATCTAACTGAATACAGACTTCAGCAAATTCTCTTTTTCGGACAGGTATCCAAATTGAAACCGGGTAAACAAAAACATAATCCCGGTTGGAAACTAATGTCACACCAAATCCCTTTTTACGCAAATAAATGGCTGCCTCTACTCCGGCAAATCCACCACCAAGTATCAATACATTTTTCACCTATTCTTCCTCCAAAATATTTTTATATTTTAATTTTGATATTTTTACAAAAGTTGTGTAGTTAGATGCAATCTTCATAAACATGATTCATTTTAGGGAGTGGGATAAAAAAAGTCAATCATATTAGCTTCACAAGTCATTATTTTTCAATATTAATTCTACTTTGTCAGATTAAAAAAATGACCTTAAATCAGTCATTCCAGCACGTTTTTTTGCCGGACTCTCCTGCCATTTTATAATGAGATTCCGGTATTCCGCTTCGCTTCAACCGGAATGACAAGGGAATACAGGTAATGTGACAAAGTAGAATTAAGAAAATTTAAAATGTACAAGTTATTTTATCCAATCCCCTGAATTTAAATTCGGAACGCTTATCACTTCTTTTCGTTAAATAAATTCAAACAGTCACAAATGATTTTTTTTATTTCCGAATGTCATGGTTAATCTCAAAAACTTACAACATTTTTTCTCACAAAATTCCAGCTTGATTTTGCAAACTGGCGCACCCTGGTCTAAATTCATTTTATTAAAACCAGGTGATAAAGATTATGAGTCAACAAAACAGCTTTTATTGAACCATGAAAATATAAAACAAATTCTTTCCTTGCTCGAAGATCAGGAAATCGGTATTAATTCACTCAATAACAATCCTGCTGATTTTCGCTTGTACAATTCCTTTTATTGGACATTACGTTTTTTAGCTGATATCGGCATCTTTGCGGAAGAATTGGGAATTAATCATCTAATTCAAAGACTAATGCTCCAGCAGTCCGAAGATGGACAATTCATCATCCGTTATTATAAAAAACGACAGCAAGAAATTAGCTTAATTTGTATGACAGCTCATCTCACCTACTGTTTGACTCGATTGGGATTTCAGAACTCGCCTACTACAGAAGCAGCTATAAAACACATCATTTCAAGCCAGCGAAAAGACGGCGGCTGGCATTGTAAAAAACTCCATCAAAATGGTGAGCGTGATGAAAATCTACCCAGTTGTCCTGCAGCTAACATTCATGTTTTTCGCTTGTTGGGTCAATTTGGGAAAAAGTATGAATCAAATATTTCTGCAATTAAGGATACAATCCTTGTCTCGTATAATTCAACCAAAGCTGACTTTTGCAATTACACTTCAGAACAAAATATAAATTACTCCAAATTAAGATATCCTCCCCATTTCACAGGGCTGGATATTTTAAATTTAATAAACAGCCTTTCTTATTTGCCTAATATTTCTTTGAAAAAATATTTCAACAAACTAATTAACAATGTTTTACGTCGCTGGGATGGAATGCATTTTTTATGTTCTGAAAAAAGAATACCCGCATGGTCATCTTTTGACTTTGGTCATAATAATAAAGGTTCGGATTGGATCACGGCGATTTTTCTTTCTGCTTTAAAACGTGCATATTTAAAAAAATAACCGTAATCCATTCAGCTTAGTTTTTTTGCCACGAAGACACCAAGTCACGAAGTTTCACAAAGAAAAGCATTGTTGCTTTTTTATTTAATCAAAAACATAATAATTGAAATTGCATTGCAGAATAAAATCTACCCCTAAAAAGGGTGGTAATTTGATTTTTTTCTTTCTTTGTGTTTCTTGGTGTCTTTGAGTCTTGGTGGCTGAATTGTTACAAATAACTGTACATAATTTTAAAAGGAACTAAACAGAATTTAAAAAGTCAAATTATAAAACAATCAACTAACCGGAGGAAAGTCTTATGAAAAATATTACCAGAAAAACAACTGTCTTGATTTTAATTATGCTCTTTACCATCAGTATGTTTAAATCTAACGTTTTCGCTCAGAAAAAATTTGAGGGGTATTGGGAATCTGTTACAAATTCAAAATCAACCATGCCGATGGCGCCAAAGAAAACCAACGAAAAACAAAAAAGCTTTTACAAACCAGGGAAAATTAAAATTATAAATTTGACTAAAAACAAGACAACGATTCTCCGATTTGACAAAGGTCTGATGTGGGAAATTGACGACAATAATAAAACATATTCTGAGATGACTTTTGACCAGATGCAAATGGAAATGAAAAATGCGAAAACTAAGATGGCTGAGGCAATGAAAGAAATGGATCCGGAACAACGCGAAATGATGAAAAAAATGATGGGCGGCAAAATGGGCGCCATGTTCGGAGATAGTGAAACACCGATGATCTCATTTAAAAATACAGGGAAAAAGAAAACGATCAAAGGTTATAATTGTACACAATTCTTGATGTATTTGGGAAAAGATCCGATGATGGAAATGTGGTTGACAAAAAAGTACAATCTTGGCGATGATTTTATTAAAATTTATCAAAAAATGGGATTAATGAAGGGGAAAATGCCAAAAAATTCCAAATTAAATGGATTTCCAATATTGATGAAAACGAATGTCGATTTGGGAATGGGAAAGATGGAAGAGGAAACCATAGTTACAAAAATTGTCAAAACCGGAGTTTCTGATAAAGAATTTGAATTGCCAAAAGGATACAAAAAAATTGAAAATCAGATGGCTTTTTAATTTCAAATTGTCATAGTATGGATGAGTTCTCGCAGTTGAAAACAATAAATTATGCCCAACGGATAGAAACAACCCAACGGATTAAAAAAAAATAATAATAAATGAAAGATTTCTTTTAAAAATTAAACAATGAGCTTTCTTCAAATAGGTTAATAGGTAATAAGGTAATTAGGCAAATGATCCATCCACCAATTACCTAATATATTAGTTTACTTATTTCCTGAAAATTTGAACTGGACTATTAGAAATAATGCTTTTCATCCGTTGGGTTGTTTCTATCCGTTGGATTTTTTTTATTTGAATGGCTACAATTTTTTTAACAAAACCACTCTAATCACTATATGCTAATTATCGTCCGAATAATTTTCTGCCGCCAATAAAATTGCTCCTACAATCCCTGCATCGTTTCCCATTTGCGCCCTGACAATTTTTAAATTTTGCATAATAGCTTTTACTGAGTATTGCCGTACTTCATTTTCGATCTGTTTTATGAACGGGTCACCGGCTTCGGAAACGCCGCCACCGATTATTACAACTTCCGGATCAATGATGTTGGAAATGCTTGCAATACCGGCGCCAAGGTATTCACAAGTTTCCGCTATTGTTTCAATAGCCAGACCTTCATTTCTACTTGCTTTTTGAAAAATAAATTCTGTATTCAGTTCATTTATATTATAGGCTAAACCCAGTCGTTTCAATTTTTTTTGATATCTCTTGACCATTGCCGGCGCTGTGGTGTATGCCTCCAAACATCCTTTATTACCGCAATTGCAGCGTATCCCATTGTATGCAATAATTATGTGTCCAACTTCAGCAGCAGAATAATGTTCACCCCGAAGCACCTGGTTGTCAATCAAAATGCCGCCGCCAATTCCTGTTCCCAGTGTGAGACACAGAATATTTTTATAGCCTTTTCCTGCGCCGAGTCGAGCCTCTGCAAGCGCCATGATATTTGCATCATTATCTGCCCAGGTTGAAATATTGAATTTTTCTTCCAATGTTTTTTTTATGGGCGCCTTTGCCCAATTAGGCAAGTTTGGTGTACTCCCTTTTAATTGACCGGTTTCAAAATCAATACTTCCCGGGCTACCTACCCCGATGGATAGAATTTTATTTTTGCGCTTTTCTGCTTCAGCTTTCAGTTCTTCAACTGCAATAAACATATTTTCAAATATTGTTTTTTGAGACTGATTTGCCTGAGATGGTCGGCTCTTTTTTATAATTATCTCTCCGTTTTCATTTCCCAGGGCATACTTTAAATTTGTTCCCCCGAGATCCATTCCAATAAATAAATCCATTAACACAATCCATATTTTGTTTTAAGTTACTATTTATCCAAAAAATTTAAACTTTTAATTTAATAAAATATTATGTAATAATCAAGTATTTTTGCTACTAAACTTTACTAAACCTTAAAGGTTTAGTAAAGTTGCACCAATTTTTTTCGCAACTCAAATGGATTATCTTTACTCCCAATTCCCCTGATTTTCTTACTCAAACAATTAAATAGTTTTTTTAATACCCGGTAACATGCTGCATTTTCAGCAATAGGATAGCTGCGTTTACTTTCCAACAAACTAATGAAAGGATGCACTATTTGATTCAAGGGAATATTTTTATGATTCTCTTTTTGATAAACCCAGGCTGCATGCAAAGCCGCTCCCAAAGCTGCACCTTCTCCTTCTACCGGTACAACCTCTGTTTCGAAAATATCGGCAATTGTCTGGCGCCATACTTCTGATTTTGATAATCCACCTGTCAGCCTGATCTCTTTTGTTGTTATTGGCATTCTCTGAAATCCATTATATAAATTGAGAATGTGACCTTCCAACACCGCACGACACAGGTATGATTTGTTAAAATCTCCCAATTGAAAACCAAAATAAAATGGCGCGGCATGGGGTAAGTCAGGAGTTCGTTCGCCTGAGAACCAGGGAATTATTAATCTGCCCGCACAGCCCGGAATCACTTTTTTAACAATTTCATTAAATTCAAGATGTGATAAATCAAACTGATTTAAAAGCGTGTTATACCCGTTCGCCAGGTTGGAAACGCACAATAATGGCAGGTAATTTCCGGTGCTGTCACAAAATGAAGCAATTTCTCCTTCCGGGTCAATAAAAGCTTTTTCCATGAATGAACATGCAGTACCGCTTGTGCCCAGGCTTATGGTAACAATACCAGGTGTTACATTCCCTGTTCCAACTGCGCCAAACATATTATCACCACACCCGGCATCGATTCGACATTGCGGATCAAAACCAAAACGCTCCACCAACTGTTGTGAAATATTCCCAATAGATTTATCCGATGGTAACACAGGCGGTAATTTTGCCATTAAATCGGGGGATATTTTTTGAACAATTTTTTCAGACCAGCATTTTTTTTGTGGATGCCAAAGCGCCATTCCCGATGTATCTCCAGATTCCATAACCCTGACGCCATTATTCTTACCTCCTGTCAAATACCAATTTATAAAATTATGAACAAGAAATAATGTTGTTGTTTTATCGAATGCTTCCGGTTCATGTCTCGCAAAATGGTAAATTTTAGAGGCTGTATAACCTGTCCTTTGTGTATTCCCCACCTCTGCAATCATTTTTGACTTGCCACCGACCGCTTCAGTCAGCAAATCACATTCTTCCTGGGTCGAAAAATCATTCCACAATTTACTTTTTGGACGGGATAATTCCCCAAATTTATCCAGGCAAACCAAACCATGTTGCTGCCCGGAAACAGAGATGGATTTTATATCACAAATTGGAAACGAGGATTTTTGCAATTTGAAAAATAACATTTCCAGACTATCGATCCACATTTGCGGATCAGATTCTGACAGACCCTCTATCGAACTCTGCTCCACCCCATTATTTGTATTATATTGAGGTAAATCAACATCATAATTGATTTGATCGGAATACAAAACTTCTGCTTTATCCAGGTCAATGATTACCAGTTTTTTGCTTTGAGTAGAGCAGTCAAATCCGGCGAATAAGTTATTCATTGGTTCTCTCCTTACTGATAGATAATTTTATTCTGATTTTTTCATAAATGAGCAGTAGGATTGGAGAGTGGGAGAACGGGAGTGGTGGAGATGGGGAGAAGATAAAATCGAAAAAATCCAACGGATGAGCAGCAGGATAAAAAAAACAATCCTTCTTTTATCCGTTGGCAGTTCATCCGTTGGGAACAATTATTTTATACAGCTACGCAATCTCCTCCAACATAATTCTACTACATCTTTCTCCCACTCCCCCAATCTCCCTGTCTCCCCTTTCACTTGATCAAACAGGCATTAAAATTATACGATTGATTCTTTATAAATTTCCATTGTATTACATTTTTTTAACCGGAAATGGCTTAAAAAGATAATATTTTTCTTGTTTTTTAAATTAAAAACTTTATATTAGAGCGAGTTAAAATAATTAAATAATCAGTTTCAAATTTGGAGGAAAATATGAATATTGGGATTCCAAAAGAAATATTATCAGAGGAAAAACGAATCTCATTAACAGCTCAGGGTGTTTATTCGCTCGTAAAAGAAGGACATAATGTTTATATTGAAAAAGGAGCTGGAGTTGAAAGCAGTTTTTCAGATGTTGATTTTCAAAAAATGGGTGGAGAGATTGTTTTCTCTCCTGACGAAGTCTATATGCGCTCTGATTTGGTCGTAAAAGTTAATCCGCCAACTGAAGCGGAAACTGAACTTTTACGCCCCGATCAAATGATTTTCTCGTTTTTGCAGTTAGCATTGCAATCAAAAAATGCGCTGCAGAATTTAATTGATAAAAAAGTTACCGCCATCGGCACCGAATTGATCGAAATTGCACCAAAATACAGACCTGTATTAGTTGCCATGAGTGAAATTGCAGGAAATATGATGCCGCAAATTGCCGGACGATTTTTACAACATGACGCAGGCGGGAGAGGTATTGCCATCGGTCGTTTTCCCGGCATTGCTCCTTCTACTATTGTCATTCTCGGAGCAGGCAACCTGGGATTTAACTCAGCTAAAAGTTTTGTTAGTTTGGGCGCACAGGTTATCGTGCTTGATGAAGATGTAGCAAGATTACGACATGTCGAAAATGAGTTAGGCAGCAGTGTGATTACTGCTATTGCCAACCATTATTCCCTTGAAAAAGCATTAAGATCCGCAGATGTTTTTTTAGGAGCTGTTTACCAGACTTCCAAAAAAGCGCCAATTTTAATTACACGAGACCATCTCAAGTTAATGAAAAAGGGCTCATTAATTATTGACGCTGCAATTGACCAGGGGGGCTGTGTTGAGACAAGCAGGCCGACAACACACTCTGATCCGATTTTTATTGAAGATGATATTATCCACTATTGTGTGCCCAATATAACATCTGTTGTTGCTCGTACAAGTTCACGCGCATTGAATAATATTGTTCTACCATTTATTCTGGAAATTACAAGAAACGGTTTAAAGACGATATGCGAAAATAATAATATACTTTTATCCGGAATGTACATTCGTAAAGGAAAATGTATTAATAGTGGTATCGCTGATCTGTTTGATCTTGAATACCACGAGTTTAAATGCTAAAATTAAACATCAAAAAAATTAAAACATAAAAAAATTATTCCTTTTATATCAATAAAATCGTATGAAAATAATTCATACATAATTTTTACAAATAAAAAATATAGTTATAATAATTGATTTAATATTCAAAGAAAAGAGAGTTTAATATGAGTATGATTGAAGACTATAAAAAAAAATTGACCACGCCAGAAGATGCTGTTTCGATAATTGAGAGTGGGACGAGAATTTATGTTTCAGGGAATGCTGCCACACCTTTTCCATTGGTTCGGGCACTGGCAGCAAGAAAAGATAGTTTAACCGACGTTGATGTTGTTCACGTTTTGCTTTTAGGAGACGATCCCCTGTCAGTGCCTGGTATGGAAGGGCACTTCAGACACAAATCTCTATTCGTGGGACCTGCCGATAGAAAAGCTGTGCACGAAGGTAAAGCTGATTATTTCCCCATTTTTCTTTACGAAATTCCTGATCTTTTTATTAAAGGAACACTTCCGCTCGATGCTGCCATCATTCAAACGTCACCGCCAGATGCGCATGGCTTTCTCTCCTTTGGCGTTGAAGACCTGGCTACAAAAGCAGCAGCAGAAAATGCTAAACAACTTATCGTTCAAATAAATGATAAAATGCCGCGAACGTTAGGCAACTGTTTCATTCACATTTCACGAGTGACAAAAATTATTGAAACGTCAGAAGACCTTCCTGAATTGTCTCTTAAACCATCGACTGAAGTTGAACTAAAAATTGGTGAATATATTGCTGACTTAGTTGAAAATGAATCAACATTACAAATGGGAATTGGGGGCATACCCAATTCAGCTTTAGCCGCGATGGACAATAAAAAAGATATTGGCATTCATTCAGAGATGGTGTCCGATGGAATAATGGAAGTTATTGAGAAAGGCATTATCACAGGGACTAAAAAAAGTTTGCATCCCGGCAAGGTTGTTGCAACATTCCTGTTAGGAACAAAAAAACTGTATGAGTTCGCGCACAATAATCCACTCTTTGAAATGCACCCGGTTGAATATACCAACGATCCTTTCATAATTGCACAAAACGAAAAAATGGTGGCAATAAATTCTGCCATTGAAGTAGATATGACCGGGCAAGTCTGTTCTGACTCAATTGGATACAAAATTTATTCCGGCTTTGGCGGTCAGGTTGATTTTATCAGGGGCGCAGCCAGATCAAAAGGTGGAAAACCAATTATTGCACTGCCATCAACAGCCAAGAACGACACTATTAATAAAATCGTAACCCATCTCAAAGAAGGCGCCGGCGTTGTAACAAGTCGGGGTGATGTGCATTATATTGTGACAGAACATGGAGTTGCTTACCTGCACGGTAAAAGTTTAAGCCGCCGGGCAAGTGCGCTTATCCGTATCGCTCATCCAAAATTTAGGGATGAATTGACATTTTTTGCAAAAAAACAAAAGTTGATATAACAGGAGAAAACAATGGCAAAACTTACAATTGACGATTTATATTTGAAAGATAAACGCATACTGATGAGAGTTGATTTTAATGTTCCATTAAATGATAAATTAGAAGTAACAAATGACGCAAGAATAAATGCTGCACTTCCTACAATCAAAAAAATAATTGAATCAGATGGCAAAGCAATACTCATATCCCATTTAGGAAGACCCAAAGGAAAAATTATTGAGACAATGCGTTTGACGCCTGTTGCAAAACGGCTTTCTGAACTCATCAATAAAGAAGTAAAATATGTAGATGATTGTATCGGCGAAAAAGTTGAACAGGTAGTGAATCAATTACAAAACGGAGAAATTTTACTGCTCGAAAATCTTCGCTTCTATGAGGAAGAAACCAAAAACGATGCTGAGTTTGCAAGGCAATTGGCAAAGTTAGGTGATGTTTATGTGAATGACGCATTCGGCACTGCTCACCGTGCGCACGCTTCAACAGAAGGCGTTACCAAATACTTTGATGAATGTGCTGCCGGATATCTTATTCAGAAAGAGTTAAAATACCTGGGCGGCGCCATTGAAAATCCCGAACGACCTTTAGTGGCAATTTTAGGTGGGGCAAAAATTTCCGGGAAAATCGATGTCATCGAAAATTTATTAGATAAGGTTGATGCATTGCTCATTGGCGGCGGCATGACCTACACATTTCTAAAAGCAAAAAATATCGGGATTGGGAATTCCCTGCTTGAAGCTGATAAGATCGAAATAGCTGCTGAAACATTGGAAAAAATTTCAGCAAAAAATGTCAATTTCAACTTGCCAATTGATCATATCATCGCGACTGACATTTCTGATGAAGCGGAAGTAAAGACAACTGAAAATGAAATTGTACCTGCTGATTGGGCTGGAGTCGATATAGGGCCTAAAACTATCCTGGAATTTCAGAATATTTTAAAAACCGCTCGCACTGTTGTCTGGAATGGGCCTATGGGAGTATTTGAGATAGACAAATTCTCCAAAGGCACGCTTGCAATCGCTGAAATGTTAGCCGATATAACTGATAAAGGCGCCACAACGGTAGTTGGAGGCGGTGATTCTGTTGCAGCATTGGCAAAAGCGAATAAAACAAACAAAGTTTCTCATGTCTCCACCGGAGGCGGGGCTTCATTAGAATTTTTGGGTGGCATAAAATTGCCAGGGATTGAGGCTTTGAGTGAAAAATGAATTATTGGGTAATTGGGTTACTGGGTAATAAGGTAATTAGGTGATTGGGTAATTAGGTGATTGGGTAATTAGGTGATTGGGTAATTAGGTGATTGGGTAATTAGGTGATTGGGTAATTGGATTAGTAATATTTAGAATAGATTTTATTACCTTATTACCCAGTAACCTTATTACCTATTTACCCTGTTACCCAATTACCTTTTTACCTAATCACCTTATTACCCAATTAGCATTGCATTTAACTGAATGTGGTTTTGATGAGCAACAAAATAAAAAATATGCAACAATTTTCAAAATTATATATTGAATTTCACGAAAAAATATTCAATGTTCAGGTAAAGTGCATGCAGCATTTAGTTGCTGTTTTACCATTTCAGAAGTTAAACAGCATTGATATTGCTGCTCGATTATCAACCAAACAACCAATTTTAAATAACGATCAGTTGTTGATAGATGATAAAAACTTAGAACCAATATTCGATTCTATTTTTCCTGTTTTAAAACAGTACTCGTATCGAAATAAAGAACAATTATTAAGACTCGAAGAATTAAATGACCGACGGAAGTTCTCTCTTAAACAACTGGTTTTAGGTCTCATTAATAACCACAACGAGTTGATAGATGAAATTGCACAAAAATTCGATATTTCGAACCAGGTTCTTGAATTAGTGGGTGAACTTATTGCAGTTCCCTATTTAGAGTTAAGCGCTGAATATTTTACAAAAAAATTATCAAAGTTTCATTGGCGTGAACCGTTTTGTCCTGTCTGCGGAAATAAACCTTCAATGGCGAAAATCGATGAACAGGATCGTGTTAAAACGTTGTGGTGCCGGTTTTGTGATACAAACTGGACATTTTTCGACAAAGTATGTCCCCATTGTTTGAATGACAATATTGAAACTCAGACATTCATTTTCCCTTCCAACAACAAACCATTCAGAATCGAGGCGTGCGATAAATGCAAAAATTATTTAAAAACAGTTGATGGTCGTGCCTCTTGGGGTGAAATAAATTTCAGCGTAACAAACGTCGCCACCTATTATCTTGACCTGTTGGCTAAAAAACATGGCTACAATTTAAATAATTATTTTAAATTTTATTTTGAATCAAATTGAAATGTCCAAAATATTTAATCCAACCCCCTAAACAATGAAGCCCAATGGTATCATAACGCTATGCACGGATTTTGGCATAAAGGATGGGTTTGTCGGTGTAATGAAGGGAATTATATACGGCATAAACCCGCATGCCAGAATCGTTGATATCACCCATCACATTCCTCCTCAAAACATCCAAGCAGGTTCTTTTATTTTACAGAACAGCTACAAGCATTTTCCCGATGGAACAATCCATGTTGTGGTTGTGGACCCTGGTGTGGGCAGTGAAAGAAAAATTTTAGCTGTTGCCGCGAACAATCATTTTTTCATTGCACCTGATAACCAAATCCTGAAATATATATTTTATAAAAATGAAACCTTAACTGTTGCCGAGGTGTTAAACAAAAGTTATTTTAGTCAAAATATCAGCCGGACTTTTCATGGCAGGGATATTTTTGCCCCGGTTGCCGCTCACTTATCGAACGGTGTGTCCATTGAATCGTTGGGTGAAATAATCACGGATTTTGACAGGGGGAAATTACAATGGCCTGTTTTTTCAAAAAACAAAATTACCGGTACGATTATTCATATTGACACATTTGGTAATTTAATTTCAAATATTGAAGAAAAAGATTTACTAAACCGGTCTGTTTCGATTAAAGCCGGGAAAATACTTCTGGAGAAATTATCAAATTCCTATGCCGAAGTAAACATGGGGCAGCCTTTGGCAATTTTTGGCAGTTCCGGATTTTTAGAGCTCGCAGTGCGCAATGGAAATGCAAAAGATTTTTTATCTTTGAATATCGGCGATAGGTTTGAGGTAGATTTTGTTTAACTTGGAATATTTAAAATAAATTCACCGCAAATATTTATTATTAAGATAATGGTTGATTTTATTTTTTGATTAGTTTATATTATTACTGTTCAAATATGTATTACGAAATGAGTTTTATCTGAGCCAAGGAAAGTAAATGTTTCCAACCTGGTGGAATTGGGAATTAGAATTAACCTCTCATTTAGAAAAACGAATGGTTGATCGTGATTTCAGTGAAATTGACTTGCGAATTATGTTAGAAAATGCAAGCGTCTGTATTCGAGACAAAGTTGAGGGCAGGTGGATGATTAAAACAAAGTATAATAGAAAAAAGTGGGAGATGATAGTCGAACCCGATTTCTAAGAAAAAGTTATTGTTGTCGTTACAGCCTATCCGCGATAAAGTTAAAAAATCTGCCTTTACAAAAATCGGATTTTGCACCATTGTTATATGCATAATGTTAACGAAAATTCTTATAATGAATAAGTCATTTCAATTCAACTTCAATTCTTTTAACAAATTCAAGCTAAATAACAGGTACCGAATATTTGATCGTGTACGAGGAGATCGTCCCCAAATCAACTTGATTCTTCTTTTGCTCACCGTTCTTACTACTTATTTGATGAACGGTATTTTATATTCAATATCGATTATTTCCATTTTATTGGCTCACGAAATGGGGCACTATTTAATGTGCCGAAAATATGGGATCAATGCAACACTGCCGTATTTTATCCCGATGCCATTGCCGCCATTTGGCACCATGGGCGCATTCATTAAAATGAAATCTCCAATCCCGGATAAGCGCGCTCTTTTTGATGTTGGTGTTGCCGGACCTATCGCCGGGTTTATTGTAACCATCCCCATATTGATAATCGGTTTAGAAAATTCCGCATTTATTCCCAAACCGGAAACACAAGCAGCCGGCTTTTATTTGGGCGAATCATTTTTGTTCTCCAAACTTGCTGAATTGATTTTAGGGCCCGAACCCGAAGGATTTGATACGCTGCTCCACCCCATGGCTTACGCCGGTTGGGCAGGACTTTTTGTTACTGCGTTAAACCTCCTCCCCATCGGTCAATTGGATGGCGGGCATGTTCTCTATTCTCTTTTTGGTCGAAGAAGTCAGGATATTTATAAATTAACCATTGCCGGTTTTATGATCGTCTGCGCTGTGTGGTATCCCGGTTGGTTATTGCTAATTCTTCTGTTGCTGTATTTTCGTTTGAAACATCCGCCAACAATGAATGATCACATTGAACTTGATCCAGGACGAAAACTTATTGCTTATGCCACATTGATTATTTTTATTATTTCATTTATCCCGGTTCCTTTTCATATTACTTAGGCTGGTCGAATCTGAACAGGTGATTGCACCTTAATGGTTTCAACAATCATTTAATTTTAAAAAATTATAAAGTAATAAGGTCAAAATTTGTGGGTTATTTTTATTCTACTTAAGGTTAAGAAGACAAAAAATAAGGTTTCACTAATATTCAGTTGAGCAAAAAAATTTTAACATCTGATACTGGTGAACGATTACGAAAAATTAAATACTTTTCCTATAGCTTTGCCTTTACCTTTCTATTCAATTATTTAGAAAAAAATATTTTTGCCCAAAATTCAAAAAATTCATCGTTTAGATACTAAAAAAATATGGAAGAAAAAGAATTAATCCCGGAAGTAATCGAAAAAAAAACAGATAATATCTTCTTGAAAATTTTTAAAAATAAAAATCTTTTGATTACTTCTGCCTTACTTATTACAATCATTACCTTCGAGTTCACAACCGATTTTGTTGAAATCTTTTTGGGAAAAGTGATTGAACTTACCAATCCTTTCCGACCAAAAGCCGGCACAATTTGGGATATGAATAAACAGGATCAACTTGCCAGCGACAGGTTAAAAGAGATTGCTAAAAATATTCCCATCCGGAAAAACGAACTTCGCGAAATAAAAGACTTAAAAGAGTTAAGTGAAATATTGGAGACAGAGCAAACAGTTCTCCTAAATCCTGAACAGTTCCGAATTATTTATAACCAAATTCCGCCCCGGCTTTCTTTTGATATTATTTCTCCGTTTGATTTTTTAAAATTATCCCACAGTCGCAAATGGACCTGGACAAAGATATCAAAGCAAGAAAACAATTTAAGTTTTTACTTTTTGGATGGTGACAAACAGCTATTAATGGATACCTATCCCCCATTAACTGTTTTGTATAATATTCCCCATGAAAATAATTTCCATTCCACAAGTTTGGATTCAATGGATATGTTCCGGGGACGTACCTTTTCCCGCGAGCAGTTTTTTACTGCGTTTGATGAGCTGTCCAATCATGTAAAACTGCAATTGATCAATAATCCTTATCAATTGATCAAATGGGAAAAAGACATCCGTAAAGTTGGTATTTCCCAGTACACCACCGATAACGTTGTCCTAATAGGATTTGAAATAAACCAAAATATTTACACAGAGGTATCCACTTTTGAAGCAAGCGAGTTAGCAGCGAATTTTTTAATTGCCCGCTTGAACGAACTTTTTCCTGAACTCTATTTGGAATTTCCGGAAAAAAAATACAGAGAGTATCGCTATTATGATTTTTAATAAAAAGCGTATTTATATTTTTTCTGCAATTGCCCTGATTCTGATTTTTTTAACGATCTTCTTACTGTTCGTGTTGACATTACCCCAGCTACCTGAACAATTGCATGACCTTTCATTAAGTACACCCACAGAAATTTATTCCGACAGTGGAGAACTGATCATTGTTCTTGCTAATCGCCAGGAAGTAAAACTCAGCCAGATTTCATCCCATTTTATAAACGCCCTTTTGGCCATGGAAGACACTGAATTTTTCAAGCATCATGGTTTAAATAAAAAGGGTCTTTTAAGGGCTATTTTTACCCATTTAATTACAATGAAACGTTCCGGGGGTGGCAGCAGTATCACACAGCAATTAGCAAAAAATATGTATTTTTCTTTTGATCGCAGTTGGAGTCGAAAAATTAAAGACGCGCTGCTTGCCTGTCAGATTGAAGAAAGATATTCAAAAAATGAGATTTTGGAAGCCTACTGCAACCAAATCGATATGGGCTCAAATTCTTATGGCATAGAGCAGGCTTCCCAAACTTATTTTGCTAAACACGCAGACGAATTAACTTTGGCTGAAGCTGCGTTCTTATCCAATCTTACACGGTGGCCCACCAGGTATAATCCATACCGGAATTATGATATTGCAAAAGAACGGCAACGCATTGTTTTATTGCGCATGCGTAAGTCCGGTTTTATTTCACAAGAAGAAATGGACCAGGCAAATGCTGAACCGTTAAACCTGCAAAGGCTCAATCTTTTTTGGGGCAAAGCCAGTTACTTTCTCGATCACATCAAAAATTTAGTTGAAAAAGAATATTCCCATGAGGTTTTATCTTATGGCGGCTTAAAAATTTATACGACGCTTGACACCCGGCTTCAAAACATTGCCCAGGCTGCGGTTCGGGATGAATTAGCAAAACTGGATGAAAGGTTGGGTTTTCAGGAATATGATTTAGCCAGTATTGAAGAAAAGAAACATTACATTCAAGCAGCATTAGTGTCGATGGATCCGCGAACCGGCAAAGTGAAAGCAATGGTTGGTGGCAGGGATTTTTCAGTGAGTCAATTCAATCGATCCATCAGCAACAATCGACAGGCGGGATCATCTTTTAAACCTTTCCTTTTTCTCGCCGCAATTGACCAGGGCAAATACACACCTGCGTCAATTGTGGTTGACTCTGCTGTTACCTTTGAATATGATCGTCAAAAGTGGACGCCTTCTAATTTTGACAATTCATTTAGCGGGCCCATTACAATTAAAACTGCATTATCAAAATCCCGAAATGTTGTGGCTGCAAAAGTGATATTTGATATTACTCCGGAACGAACAGTAGATTATGCAAAAATAATGGGGATAAAAAGCCCGCTATCAGCTACTCCCTCCCTGGCATTGGGTACCTCCGGCGTTTCACCTTTGGAAATGTGCAGCGCTTACTGTCCATTTGCCAATGGCGGCATTAGCCGTGAACCATTAATAATAAAATATATTGAAAATTCCCTGGGAAATACATTGGATGAATTTTCCAGCCAAAGCAACCAGGTTGTTGATCCGCAATCGATTTATTTGGTTTTGGATATGCTGAGAGAAGTCGTGGAAACAGGCAGCGGTAGAAGCGTTCGTTCGTTAGGATTCCACAGACCTGCGGCAGGGAAAACCGGAACAACGAACGATGCCCGGGACGCCTGGTTCATTGCTTTTACTCCTGAATTGGTCACAGCTGTTTGGGTTGGTTTTGATGATAATCGCCCGATAAAGGATAAGAACAACGTGGAATTGAGCAGTGCTATTGCTATTCCAATCTGGACACAATTTTTGGAAAATGCGCTCCGTGGTGAACGATATCGTAATTTCCCCATACCCGAAGGAATTATTTTTGTTTACGTTGATCCTAAAACCGGTGAAATTGTTCCGCAAGATTTTCCCGGTGCACAACAGGTTGCTTTAAAAGCCGGTACAGAGCTCCCTCTAAAAGACTTGACAAGGGCTTATTCTTTTGATGATACTACATCAACTATAACGGATTCGCTTGAACATATATTCTAACAGTGAATTCAGGATTCATTTGGATTTTTCATACGCTCAAGGATTATTTGTACATCGAAATGCACATTTGCACGTAAATTAAAATTAGCAATTGCCCACGGAAGTGAACAGGTCCCAGAAAATTTTTCTGGTTTTTTTTCTGTGACCTGTTCTATTCAGTGACCTCGATAAGGTTAGATAAATAAAAAATGGATAATCAAAAATTCAACATTGTTGGCATCGGTGAAATACTCTGGGATATTTACGATAATAACCGAAAATATTTAGGCGGTGCGCCAACAAACTTTGCCATCCATTGCGCCCAATTGGGAAATAATGGTATCGTTGTCAGCCGGGTTGGTGAAGACAAATTGGGTCAGGACATTCAAAATTCTTTGCACCAGAGAAATCTATCCCACGAGTACATACAAATAGATTCAAAAAAACAAACGGGAACTGTTAACGTAACGTTGGACAAAAACAGTGTACCTCATTTTCTCTGTACAACTGATGTTGCATTTGATTATTTGCAGCCGAATGAATTACTTTTCCAATTAGCTAAAAAAGCTGATGGTGTTTTATTTGGTACCTTAGCTCAACGTAATGAAATATCAAGAAAAACCATCCTAAATTTTCTCTATCAAGCGAAAACAGTGTTCAAAATTTACGATGTCAACTTGCGCGGCTGGAGTAAAAAAACAGAAGAAATAGTCCATAGTTCTCTTGCTCTCTGTGATGCGATTAAATTAAATGATTCTGAATTACACATTTTGAAAAATGCCTGGCAGCTAAATTTAGATGCAGTAGCTTTTCTGAATTATCTTATAACAAAATATCATTTAAAATTAGCAGCGTTAACGTTGGGTAAAAATGGATGTCTATTATTAGACCAGGATACCACAGTTGAAACAAAAGGATTAAAAATCTCGCCGGTTGATACAACAGGTTGCGGAGATGCATTTGCTGCCGGGTTAATGAACCAGTATTTAGCCGGCAAATCATTAAAAGAAATATCTGAATTTAGCAATGCGCTTGGCGCTTTTGTAGCGCAATATTTTGGTGCGACACCGGTTTATTCGTTGAAAAAGCTGAAAACTTTCCAACATTCTTTAACACAAACTACTCATATCAATCATCACTGATGCTTAACGTTTTGAGTAATTAATCTCACCAAAATGGTAATATTTTTATCAATAATATATATTAGAATTTTAGTAACTATTCAGCCACAGAGACTCGGAGACGCAGAGTTTAGAAAATGAGTTCTTAAAAATGAAATAACTTTAGAATTTAAGGCTGTCAATAGGTTTGAAGCTGTTTTCAAGGTACAGCTACTATCTTATTTGCGTTTAACAAAAATAAACTAGATTTTCTTATAACCTTTTATGTACCAATTTTTAAAGATGGCATTGATAGAGTAGCTATAAAAGACTCTGTGTCTCTGTGGCAATTTTATTATAGCTGAATAGTTACGAATTTTAAAATATAAGGGAAGGAATAAAATGAAACATAAACTTATTTTAATCGGATTTGGAGTTGTAGGGCAGGGTTTAACAAAAATTATAATTAACAAAAAAGACTACCTAAAAAAGGAATATGATTTCGACTTTGAAATTGTTGCCGTATCTGATATATTAAAAGGCTCCATAGCCAATCCTGCCGGATTAGACCCGGAAAAATTATTATCACTTGTAAAAAAAGGCGGGAAGCTTGATGAATATCCTGAGGGTATAAAAGGAATGGATGCTTTGACAACCATAAACAACGTTGACGCAAACATAATGATTGAACTTTCTTATACTGATGTAAAAACCGGTGAACCTGCCACATCTTTTTGTAAAGCCGCTTTTATAAAAGGCATACATGTAGTCACATCTAATAAAGGTCCGGTATCACTTTTTTATAACGAATTGAAAAACTTAGCCACATCCAAAAATTTAATGTTGGGAATTGAAGGAACAGTTATGAGCGGGACTCCAGTACTAAATACAGCATTGAAGAGTCTGGCAGGTTGTAAAATATCAAAAATCAGCGGCATCTTAAATGGTACAACAAATTACATCCTGTCAGAAATGGAACAGGGCAACACTTATGAAGATGCTCTGAAAAAAGCACAGGAATTAGGATATGCTGAAGCTGATCCAACAGGTGATGTTGAGGGTTGGGATACACTTGCAAAAGTTATTATTCTCTCTAACGTTGTTATGGGTGGCAACGTTAAAATTGAAGAAACAGATAATGAAGGCATTACGAAAATAACATTGGAAGATGTCGAAAAAGCAAAAGCAGAGGGAGCGCGTTGGAAATTAATCGGCGAGACCAGTTTAAAAAATGGTCAAATTGAAGCAAAAGTAGCCCCGGTTAAATTAACGTTATCTGACCCGCTTGCCAATGTAATGGGCGCAACAAACGCTATCACATTTGAAACTGATTTGCTTGGTCCTGTAACAGTCATCGGAGCCGGGGCTGGAAAAAGTGAGACGGGGTATTCTATACTCACCGATCTGTTAGATATCAATCGTTCGTTGAAAAAATAAAAATAAATTTTACTTGACTGTTAATCAATATTTTATTATTATATATTACTTTCAAATCTTATAATTTTATTTCGTTATTTACATGTTTTGAATAATAATATTATCAATTACCTTCACATAAAGAGGAGACATAATTATGGGGAAACATGATTGGCGAGAGCCACCTAAAAAGTGGAATTTTAGAACAAGAGCGGCGCATGTTGGCTACGATCCTTTTCTCAGCATGGGCGCTGCCAGACCTCCAATTTTTTCATGCTCAACATTCATCGCCGAAAATGCAGAAAAACTGGAAAATATGTTCAGAAGATCTGCGGGATTGGACAAAGTATTGGCTCCGGACGATGAGTGGCCAATTTATACAAGAATTTCAAATCCAAACTTCATTATGCTTTGTGACCGGCTGCAATGTCTTGAGCAAGGCGCTGACAATAGCAGAGCTGTATATTTCCCAAGTGGTTTGTCAGCTATTTTTACGACTGTATTAGCTCTCTGCAATCCGGGGGATACATTAATATTTGGCATTCCTATTTATGGCGGCACTGATCATCAATTTCGACATTTAATGCCTGAAAAATTAGGCTTAAATGTAGTTCCTGTCGATGTCAGCGATCCCAACAAAATGGAAGAAGCGATCAAAAAATATGCAAATACGCTAAAATTAGTTTTTATTGAAACACCAGCCAATCCAAGTTTAACAATGGTTGACATTCAAGCGGTTGCTGATCTGACACATTCCCTGTCCGATGGTATTCTTGCTGTCGATAATACATTTATGTCGCCAATTCTCCAGCATCCCTTTAAATACGGAACAGATATCATCATCTACTCAGGTACAAAATCCATTGGCGGACATTCCGACTTAATAGCAGGTTTCATTGTTGACCGGGATGTTTCACGAGCGGCAAAGATAAATTCAACGCGATCCACTTCAGGTCCGACTCCCTCAGCTTATGATGCCTGGCTATTATTCAGATCATTGGATACCCTTGAAGTGAGAGTATTAAAATCCCAGGAAAATACAAAAAAAGTTGCCAAATTTTTGCTTGATCACCCCAAAGTTGACAGGGTGATCTACCCGGATTTCTATGATAAAAATAGCGCTAACTGGGAAATATATCAGAAACAGTGCGAAGGCCCCGGATCAATGATTACCTTTGATCCGGCCGGCGGCAAAGAAGAATCTTATACCATTCTGAACAATCTCGAAATTTTTGGTCTGGCTGTTTCTTTAGGCGGGGTCGAATCATTAGCAGAAAATCCCTGGTTTCATACGCACCTTGATGTGCCCGATGAAGACAAGTTGAATTCAAACTTTAAACCGCAAACAGTCAGGCTCGCCGTTGGTTTGGAAGACCCGGATGACTTGTGCGGGGATTTGGAGCAAGCACTGGCGAGAATATAATGGTGAGTGGTTAGTGGTGAGTGGTTAGTGGTGATTGGTTAGTGGTGATTGGTTAGTGGTGAATTAGGTAATAGGGTAATGGGGTAATTAGATTGAGGTAGTAGATATTTATTTTATTGTTACTTAATTTGGACAAACCAGATGAAAAAAAGGAGTATTGGAGTAATGGAGCGATGGATTTTTCAAACACAAACTTTATTGCTCCAAAACTCCATTTTTCCTTTTTGATTTTTTCTTGATCTCAGCCTTGATCTCGACCTTTCTTTAACTCCAAACTCTATAGGGCTAAAACAATGAAAATTGACCATTACAAAAACATAGAATTAGAAAAGATAACAGACCCCAAGACCAAAGGTGTAACCAAGCGTGTTCTTATCTCCCCTAAAGACGGCGCGCCGAATTTCACTATGAGAATGTTTCACGTTGAAACCGGCGGTTACACGTTCCACCATTCTCATGATTTTGAACATGAGGTTTTTATTACCGAGGGAAAAGGCTTGGTAATTTCTGAAAACGGAAGTACACCTGTTGAGAAAGGTTTTTCTGTTTTGATTGAACCGGGTGAAATCCATCAAATCAAAAATACCGGAGAAACAGAACTTACGTTTTTGTGTTTGATTCCGAACCAGAAGTAAATTTAATTTATTAAATTTTTAGTAACGTTCACCAGGTGTTAATGAAAATAAGATTGAATAATTCCAACATATGATTTTTATTTAAACAACCCCGCAAAAAAATCCAAAATAGATTCCACAATAGTACGATCCTTGCCAGAGGGAAGTTTAACATCATCCGTCTCATCCAAATAGATGATGCCGTCGCCATCTGTATCCAATGAATCATCAAATGCAGGTATGTCTGAACCCGGCGCAGTAACCGAGGCTAAACCTTGTTTTAACCGATCCCAGTCAAATAACTGACCCGGATCAGGTTTGCGGGGCGTAATTTCTTCGTGTCCGCGAACCAGTTCGATGGGAATATTAAACTGCTCCATTTTTTGTTTCACTAACCAAATGAGCGCGTCATACTGAAAATCCGAATAACGAAATAACTGACCATCGCCCTGCAATTCAATTCCGATGCTGCGGTTGTTTAAATTTTCTCTTAACACACCGTTTATCTCCCAACTGCTTCTGCCGGCATGCCAGGCAGTGTGTTCATCTTTCACCATTTGAATGATCGGGCGCAAATCCCGGGCAATAATATATTGTGCTGAAACCTGCCGCGTTGAACGCCAAACATCCGGTTTAAACCAGCTAATGGTTCCCTGCAAGCTGTTGATTCTTCCATTATTGCTGCCGGTGTGATGTATTATGATCATTTCGTTGGCAATTTTGTCGGTATGAAAGAATTGGCTTTCTATCCATTCTATTTGCATGTTTTCCTCCAATTGTTTGGTGTATTTGTGAGTGGTGAGTGGTGGAGTAGTGAGTGGTAGAGTAGTAAGTACAATCAATGCTTCAATTTTACTCACCACTAACCACTCACGACTCACCACCTACTACTCACCAAATAATTTAGTAATCTCATCTTGATAGAATTCAGGAAAATCAATTTCATCATGTTCCGAAATAAGTTTAATCCCATATCCCGGTTCCATAATTTTCCCAATTTTTTTAGCTAAAATATTCTTCTCTTTCAAACTCTCTATTATTTTGTGGCTTGATTTTCTTTCAGTGACAATTAATAAGGCGCCAGAGGCAATAACACCAAAAATATTTATATCGTACTGATCACATAAAAGCTTTGCTTCAGGTATTTTGGGAATCTCTTTTTCGAATATTTTCATACCACATCCGGCTGCATTTGCCAATTCATGAAGACCCATTGCTAATCCGCCTTCTGTGGGATCGTGCATTGCTTTTACACCGCCTGTTTTAACCGCTATTTGAGCCTCTCTTAAAATACTGATCCCCGGTTGATAAATAAAATTTTTACATTTTTCCACCAAATCTGTGGAATAAATTTCTGTTAATTTATCTTCCTTTTCACGAGCGATAATTGAAGTTGCTTCAATGGCGATTCCTTTGGTTAATAAAATATCATCACCCGGCTGCGCATTTTCATTTTTTATCAGCAAGTCTTTTTTTACTTCACCTAACATCTGACCAATAAGGATTGGACGATTAATGCCATAAGTTACTTCGGTATGTCCGCCGCAAAAAGAGATTTTTAATTGGCAGCAGACTTGATTCACCTGGGAGAAAATATCTTCCACCATTTCTTGGGTTGTTGCTGCCTCAGGAAGCAATAGTGTGCCCAAAAACCATTTTGGCACACCACCCATGCAGGCGATATCATTGGCGTTGATATTGATGGCATAATAGCCGATGTCATCGGTAACAAATGTTATGGGATCAGTTTTGGCGATTAAATATTGATCACCAAAATTAATCACGGCAGCATCCACGCCAACTTTAGGACCAATTATTATCGAATCGTCACCGGTTGTATATTTCTTTATCATTTCACCCAGAAATTGCGGCGACATTTTTCCCAACGGCAGAAAGTCAGTTTTTTCTGTCATTCAACAACCTCCACCTCAAAGACAACAGTTCCCCCTCCTGTATAGTTGCACGGGTCCAAACAATGAACGAAACCTTTGTTTTCATTTTTCCTGTTTAATCCAATTGAAAATGGGCTAACACCGTGGGACAGGGCAACATGATACGGTAAAATTGAAGATAATGAATGCATACATATACTGGAAGATTTTGAGGGATCAATGATATATCCTTTTTTCAAGTAAAACGAATCTCCCTTTTGATAAACAGGGCAGGTGCCAGTAATTTTAATCACTTTTACTTGAAGATCTTTAATGTCTTTTTCAACTGCCATAAGAATTCCCCTTTTTGCAATCAAATTAAAATAAATTAAAAATATGTAAATAGCAAGTATTTTTTTGGAAACGTAATTCTAAATTTTTTTCTTGACTTTTAGTCTCATTATATTAACTTATAATTGGAGAAATTGGTATCCACTCGAAATTATTAAAAGTTATTTTATTCTTTTATTCATCCTCTACGAGGATGTAAAACTTCAGCGATGATTTATTTTACAATAATAATTTATAAAACAAAAAGTTGGCAGAAGTGTGCAATAGAATTAGCAGAATTATTGATAGCAGCCTGTCCGACTTCTTTTTGGCGAAAATAATAAAAAATAGAGAGTAAAATAATTCTGCTATAAATCATTCTGCGATATAATTGTTTTAAATTATATTCAATTTTGGATGCAGCTTTGCTGCATTAGTCTGTTATCAGTTCAATCTTTGTTTTTTTTGCAAAAATTTTCAAATATACAGCAATTTGGTGGATGGGAAGGGACTAATCACCAATAACAATTCACCAGTTACCAATGCACTTTAGTGCGCTAGGAATAACCGACTTATTTTTTCAATCATAATTCTCTTTTCTTTTAAAAAACAGAGAGGTAACTGAAAAAATGAAGATATATTTTAAACATCTCCAAATTGTTCAAATATCTCTATATTCAATTCTTTTGCTATTTGAACCTTCTTTTTGCCAGAATATCCAATTACCAAATGTTGATACAGTAAATTTAATTGGTGGAAATATTGTTTATGTGAATATCAATGCATCAGGTGCTAATAATGGCAATTCCTGGAGCGATGCCTTTACAAATATAGAAGATGGAATAGAAAAAGCAAATTCATCAAACGCCCAGGTTTGGGTTGCAAAAGGAACATATCGTGAAAATCTTGTTATGCAAAATAGCGTTGGGATTTATGGCGGTTTCAATGGAAACGAGACATCATTAAATGACAGGAATCCTTCTCAAAATATAACAACCATCGATGGTCAGAGACGTACGAGAACGATCCTTTGTTATGGTTCCAACACAGTTGACGGTCTTACTATTAAAAACGGCTATGTGCCTGAAGGTAACGGTGATGTTTTACAAAACCGAGGCGGTGGTATTCTTTTTTACATGGCAAATGGTGCAGTTAAAAATAATTTTATTTCTGATAATTCAGCCGGCTGGGGTGGCGGTATTTATGTCGAAGGAAATGTAAACAATCCCGGTTATGTTTTAATTGAATACAATATTATTACCAGGAATACAGGTACTTCTTGTGCCGGCGGTATAGAAATTGATCACTCGCGTGCAACTGTAAGATTTAATACGATTGTTGACAATATTGGGCACGGACTTGAAATCCCGACCCACCCTCCTATCACTTATGGAGAATTTCATAGCAATATTGTTGATGGTAATTTATTCAACAATCATCCGCGTTGGAACGGATACCGTCCAAAAGGCATGGATGTTTGGGCTTACGCCAGGGCTTGTACGGATTATACTTTTATCGGAGAAATTTGGGATTACGATTCAAGATGGGGTTCGCCATTTGATCATCCAACTAATATTTATGGAGATCATGAAAACAAGGATCCTCGATTTATCAATCGTCAGGGTCGCGATTTTCGTCTTCAATCAAATTCTCCCTGTAAAGGCACTGGAAAGCCAAGTGGTGGCAGTGCAACGAACATGGGGGCGATTCAAGGTGGCAGTACAACTTCCGAAACAGTATCAACTCCGAACCAGCCATCCGGGCCTTCCAGCGGTACAATAAATCAAAATTTAAGTTATAGTACCGGTGGTTCATCGAGCAGTTCCGGGCACACAGTTGAGTATCAATTCAACTGGGGAGATGGTAATTATTCGGGATGGGGATCTTCATCGCAGAGTCATAGTTACGCTAATTCCGGTAATTACTCAATTCAAGCACGGGCGCGCTGTATAACGCATACGAATATTATGTCAGGTTGGTCTGCAAGTAGAAGTGTATCAATATCAGCTGATAGCTATACCTTATCCATTTCGATTTATCCATCCGGGAAAGGCACAGTATCAAGAAATCCCAATAAGAATTCATACAATTATGATGAGACTGTGTGGCTAACAGCCACTCCTTCATCCAATTATTTATTCGACCAATGGGGTGGTGCTTTAAGCGGAAACACCAATCCCAGAAAAATAATAATGAATGACAATAAAAGTGTTACCGCATATTTCAAGCAAATACCCGAAGAGGTTTCCACACCTAACAAGCCGTCGGGACCTGCCAGCAGCAAAATAGATTTGAGCGTAACTTTTACTACAAGCGGTTCAATATGTAATTATGGACATGCGGTTGAATATCAATTTAGCTGGGGAGCAAGCGATCAATCAGAGTGGGGATTTTCTTCACAATCAACTAACTACTCAACTGTTGGAACATTTACAATAAGCGCCCGGGCACGATGTAAAAACGATACGAACATTCTTTCTGATTGGTCTTCAGGGAAAAGCTTTTCAACCTCAGGTTATAAGTTAAATATTTCGATAAATCCTTCCGCTGCCGGAACGGTGTCAATAAATCCCCTAAAATATCAATTCAATTCAGGTGAAGTTGTACAATTATTTGCGAATCCATCATCGGATTATTTGTTCGATAAATGGAGCGGTGATTTAAGTGGAAGCGATAACCAGGTGTTATTAATTATGAATAACGACAAAAAAGTTATCGCTCACTTCAAACAAATACCAGAAAAAATATCAACGCCAAACAAATCCACAGGCGCTTCCGATGGCAAAGTAGATCAGAACTTAACTTTTACTACTGACGGATCGTCAAGCAATTTGGGTCATTCAGTTGAATACCAATTTAGTTGGGGAGATAGTACAGAATCAAGTTGGAATGGAAATAGCAGCAGCCACGCTTACACTAATCCTGGAACTTACCAGGTAAGAACTCAAGCAAGATGTATTGATCATCCAAATATAGTTTCCGATCTTTCAGAAAGCCAGTCAATTACCATTACGCCAAATTTTTATTCGATCTCCGGTAAAGCCTGCTACTATTCAGGAGAGCAACCCATTCAGAATGTAACAATAGCAGTATCAGGTGATAAAGACACAAATCAGCAAACTGACACAAACGGTGAATATACTCTCCAACTTGAATGTGATAAAAATTTTAAAATGACGCCCATAAAGGCAAAAGGTATGAATATTGGATATTTAGACATTACCATGTATGACGCCGTGTTAGCTGCCCGGTATTCCATGGGTTTGGAACAGTTAGATGATTACCAGCAAATCGCTGCTGATGTGGACAGGGATGGAAATGTCAGCCTTTTTGATGCGGTTTTAATCGCCCGTTATACAATTGAATTACCATCACCTACCGACTCATCCTGCGTAAGTGAATGGACTTTTTCTCCATCGGAAAGATTCTACCAGAATCTCAATTCAAATTTTTCCGATCAGAATTTTTTTGGTATTATTTTGGGCAATATTCATGGTAGCTGGCAACCGCCCGGATCTATAAAAATAAACCGGTTAAAAACTTTAACTTATCAATATTTGGATAAAATAAAAATTGAAAAAAAAAGAGTTATCCTTCCATTAATTATCGATCCGGAGCAAAATGTTCAATCAATTGAAATTGAGCTAATGTATGATTCAAACGCACTAAATTTTCAGAAAATTGAAAAGACAAAATTATCTGAAAAATTCCAATTATTTCATAATAACTGTAAAGGTCAGTTGAGAGTAGGTATGTTTTCCGTTACTCCCTCAAATGGAGGTGGTGTATTACTAAAACTTATTTTTTCAACAAATCCGTCGTTCAACAAAAAGGTGTTTTTTCATCTAAAAGAATTTAAAATAAACAAAAAAATTAATATGCAAGTAAAAATGGAAATCATTTTAAATAAAAAAGTTTTTCCAATCACTAATTATAAATTGAGTCAGTGCTATCCGAATCCATTTAATAATTCAACTCAATTCAATCTCGATCTGCCTGAAAGTGGTTTTATTTTCGCTGTGATTTATAATATAAAAGGTCAGGAAATTATCAAATTAATTGAAAATAATTTTCCTGCGGGGCATCATATTCTGAAATGGAATGGGACAGATGAAGCCGGAACATTTGTAAACAGTGGCATCTATCTATTAAAATTAGTATTTAATGGAAAATCAGGGAGCAAAGAATCTAGCATCAGGCGTATCATGTTAATGAAATAAATTTTACAAATTAAATTTTTATATTGACAATGTGCAAAAAATTTATTATAATTACAGCTAACATATTTTGAATACTATTCAAATCTTAAAATGTGAGGTCTGCCTATCCAAAAAAAGTAGCCAAGTCTAACCTATCTAATGCCTTTCAGGAGGGGAAAAATGAAAATCTACGTAGGGAATTTACCTAAGGATGCCGATGAGGGTGACCTGATGGAAATGTTCGAGGAATATGGACGTGTAAGGAATATCAAAATCATTCGTGACCGTTTTTCAAACCATTCAAGGGGATATGCTTTTTTGGAACTGCCTGACGAAAAGTCTGCGCGCCAGGCAATAGAAGATTGGGATCAAGGATCTATCGATGACCAAATTATCAAAGTAGATGTTGCCAAAGTATCTCGAGGTCATGTGCTTCATCGGAATAATCCGATGGCATAATTTTTTTAATTGAATAAAATTAATCTCTTAAAGATTAGCTGTCAGTGGAATAATAATGAATTCTGCCTGATTTTTTTTGGGCGCCACTGACTTTTTTTTTAGGATCTACACCGAGGAATATTTATGCCCCAGCGATTTTGTATGAGTATTATCAATTTTATAAAATTATCAAAGTAAAAAACATAACAATGGATAAAAATTTATACGCCCATTATTTTCGGAAACTTGCGTCCTTATTAAGTTTACTGATCATTGTTATTCTTCTGTCAATTCTCTCCCCATATTTTTTTACAACAGAAAATCTTTTTTCAATCGGATTACAAATGGCAGTAATTGCCATCATGTCCATCGGACAAATGTGGATCATTATTTCCGGTGGAATTGATCTTTCAGTCGGTTCTGTGCTTGCCTTATCCGGTGTTGTCTCAACCCTGCTTATTTCCAGTGGATTTGATATCCTGACTGCCTCATTGGTCGGAATAATGGTTGGCTCGCTGTGCGGAGTCATTAGTGGTTTTCTTATTTCAGCGGGAAAGCTTCCACCTTTTATTGCAACATTAGGAATGATGGGTATCGCCAGGGGTATGGCGCTGATTTTAACAAAAGGCGTTCCGGTTTTTGGCTTGCCCGAATCCTTTTCTGTAATTAGCAACGGCAGAATAGCAAACCTGGTTCCTATTCCAATACTCATTACTTTATTATTAGCTCTAATAGGACACATTATTCTGACTCGCACACCGTTTGGTAGATACACTTATGCAATCGGCAGTAATTTTGAAGCTGCCAGACTTTCCGGTATTCGCACATCACGCACACTGATTTATATTTATACACTGGGTGGCATGTTGTCCGGGCTTGCAGGTATTATTTTAGCGTCCAGGCTTAGCACAGGTCAACCTACAGCCGGCACCGGTTATGAACTTGATGTGATAGCTGCCTGCGTAATTGGAGGCGCCAGTTTAAGCGGCGGCGCTGGCACAATTTGGGGCGCTATTCTTGGCGCTCTTTTAATCGGGGTGCTGCGAAACGGATGTAACCTTATGGATATTTCAGCATTTTGGCAACAAGTAGCCATTGGCGCGCTTATTGTTATTGCAGTTTTTATTGATCAATATCAGAAGAACAGGTAAAGGTAAAAGAACAGGTTAAGGTCAAGGTCAAGAAATCATCACAAAATATACTCTTATTTCAATTTTGGAAAATCTTTTCCTTTACCTATACCTATACCTTTTCCTTTACCTTTTCAAAAATCTTCACCTAATTTTTTACACGGAGGAAAAACAATGTACAAACGATTTTTTATTCTTTTTGTAATTACTATCTTATTATTCCAAGTAGGATGCTCAAACCAATCCACACAAACACAAAAAAGGATTCTCGTTTCGCCTAAAGGACTCGTGCTTTCTTTCTGGGTAACTGTCAAAGCTGGTGCAGATTCTGCGGGAAAGGAATTTAATGCAAAAATTATCTGGAAAGGACCTAACCAGGAAACAGATATTGCAGGACAAATTGCAATTGTAGAAGATTACATTAACAAAGGGATAGACGCGATTGTTATTGCTGCTTGCGATGCGCAAGGTCTTATTCCGGTATTGAAAAATGCAAATAATAAAAACATCCCTATAATCACAATTGATTCGGGAATTGAATCTGACCTGCCGCGCAGCTTTATCGCAACAGACAATACCGTTGCTGCACATAAAGCCGCACAAGCATTGGCAAAAATGATTAACGAAGAGGGAAAAGTTGCCTGTATTCCATTTATTCCCGGGGCTGCAACTTCAATATGGCGGGAGAAAGGATTTGTGGAAGAAATAAAAAAATATCCCAATATTGAACTTCTCCCCATCCGCTATTCTCAGAGTGACGTGGCTATAGGAATGGCTGTAGTAGAAGACATTTTAACTGCACATCCGGATCTAAAAGGTATATTTGCAGCTAACGAATCAGGGACAATCGGGACTATTCAAGCATTAAAGACAAAGAATAAAATTGGTAAAGTAAAAGTGATTGGTTTTGATGCAGCGCCAAACGAGATAAAAGCATTAAAAGCCGGTGAAATAGATGGTTTGATTGTACAGGATCCTTTCAAAATGGGCTACGAGGGAGTAAAAGCAGCAATTAAATCTATGCAAAACGAACCCATACCAAAAAGAATCGATACCGGTGTTTATGTTGTAACTAAGGATAATTTATCCCAACCTGAAATTCAACAAATAATCAATCATTGATATAATTGTAAAAACTCCTTGACAATTATCATTTTATGTATTATATTTACTCCGCATTTTAGTTAGCGACAATTTAATAAATAATTTTTTATTCCAAACAGAAGGATTTTTCTAATGACCCACAAAGATTTGGAATACTTTAAAAAACTTCTTTTGAAAAAAAGAGACGAAATTTTGCATGAGCTCGGATTCATTAAGGAGTCATCAAAAAATCAAAATAAGGAAACTTCAGGAACTGATTCCACATATTCTATTCACATGGCTGATCACGGTACTGATGAAGAGCAGAGAGAAAAAGCATACTACCACGCATCAAGAGAAAACAAGTATTTACTTTATTTGGAAGATGCTTTGACAAGAATCGAAGAGGGCTCTTATGGAATGTGTCTCGGCTGTGAGCAAGAGATACCAAAAGAAAGATTAAAAGCAGTACCGCATACCCAATTATGTGTTCCATGCAAAATGAAAGAAAAACAAGCCTGATATTTCGCAGCTAGTTTTTTGGAAATATGCAGCAACATCTATATTTGATCTTACCCCAATTTCTACCTGTTAGGAAGTTGGGATTTTTCTTTTTTTCCAACCTGGGCTAGTCCAACCCGACACCGACTAAAAAATATCGTAAAACCTCAGTTATCGATAAATGTAGAGTTACTAAAAACCTTATTTTTATCTTTAAAACCTTAATAGAATACAAAAATCAACTAAATTCTTAAACCTTATTACCTTATTTGTGACATGAAAGCAGAAAAATAAGGTTTCTGTCCTAACATCATATTGGTATAATTCTGAATATATAAAAAAAAAGCAGCCTTAAAAAATAATGGGAAGAAAGGAGGTAAAACCCAGAATAATTTAAGGCCGCAAATATTTATAAATAACTATTTTTTATTATGTTACATTTTTGAGCAATAATTCAAAACATCAATTATTAACAAATTAGATGAGTTTAACTTTATAAGGATTCAAAAGTTCCAATTTTTTTATTTTTTTTCTCGCTTCATTTTTTTTCTCAATGAAATGGGCACGTTAAAAAAGAGATCGAAGATCCAGTGTTCCAATAAAGCGCCGCGTTCTCCGAAAACCGGAATAATGTGAACAATGCTTGTCGCCCATCTGCCAGCCATTAAGCGGGATAGCGCAGGAAATTTTGCCACCATTTGAATGGGAAATCCCAAGTATCCAACATAATGCCAGAACGAGATCAATGCTGCAATCCAGTAATTTTTTATATCTCTCTCTTTTATCATAAGGTATATTACATAAGTCCCCCTGACTAATGAGCCCGGAGAAATCGGTGTTGCCTGAAATGCTGCTAATACTATTCCAGCATATAAAAGACCTTCTGCCCATGTTTTTCCAAACGCAATCATAGCATAAATAGCTGCAACCAATGAAATTACTTGCGTGATAGGCAAAGTTGCCACATGAACTGCAACGCATTTTAAATATTTTTGAATGAACGGATCTTTAATATTATCCCGAATATAATCAGCCTCGACTTCTGACAACATTCCTTCATCATGTCCGGCATTTACATTTTCTAATAACCATTGCTCCCTGAATTCTGCATCTCTATAAAATCGAACCGGGTATGTTACGGCAAATTTGAAAGCTTCCCAGGCGAATTTTCCATCAGTGAGAAAACGAAACCATTTTGGAGGCAGCCAACTAATTAAAAATCTTTGCCGCCAGAAAGAGAATGGTTTGTTTAATAATAATAATACTCTTTCTTCGGTCACTCTCCCATCGCGGTACCAGTCAATTAATGTAAGCGCCTGCTTTGCTTTAAGCACTCTTCCAAAATAACCTTTTGTTGAGAACAAACTCTTGATATGGCGCGAGTAATTATCATTTCCCCACAGCCTTCTAAAAAATCGACCTAAAAAAGGAATCAAGCCGAGCAGGTAAAATAAAATAAATTTAAAAACAGATGAATTAAAAGATTCGCTATGTTTCTCATCTACCAATCCTTTACATTTCCATCCTTTAATGATGCCCGCTCTCACTGATTTTCGCAACTTCTTTTTATAGATTAATTTAATCCAGTGGTGCGTTAAATCAGGCAGAGATTCCCGATATTGTGGATCTCTTACTTTTAATTCTTCAATTACAGGTTTCAGATCAATGAATTCCTGTTCATATTTTTCAATGAATTCATCTAATTTTTTATAATTAGCCCGATCAAATTGAACGAGCTTGCCGCGGAACAATCCTTTAATGATCAACTTAAAATCAGCAGGACTCATCGGCAAAAAAGGTAACAGCGCCAGTCCGGCTCTGAAATCGATAGCAGTCACACCATCATAGTTGTTTTTGGAAAGCTGTGTCCGTTTAAGCGCATTTGGCTGACTTTTCATAGTGGACCATTCATATTGTCGCGCTAATTCCGGGGCGCCCATATCATGCAGCAATTTGACAAGATCAGCCATGAATTTTCTTTTTGTAAGAAATTCAGCTGATGTAATAGACCCGTCGTCAGGAATTTCTTCAAATTTTTTCCAATTTTTTCGTTTAAAAATTTCATCATCTATCTCGAATTTCCAATTTCGTCCGGTGATCCATTCATTGACCTCTCCGAAACTATCCATTGTATTATCATAAAAGGTCGCATAAGTATTAACGACAGCATCTTCACTATCCAGATAAATTTTTGCAGCACGACGAATGAGTTTCTGCCATAGCACACCAACCCTGGCAGCAGAATAATGCGTTTGAGCAGCAAAAGGTCCCTGGTATGCAAGCCAATAAATTAAATTTCTAAAAGAATGCGAGAAGTTTGATGGAGGAATTAATATCTTGATCGCATAAACATTGCCAACTTTGAGATCAGAAAAAGCCATCGAAGAATTCATCTGCTCAATTTCAACTAATTTTACACGATAAACCTGTCCCGCAAATCCACCACCAACAAATTTTTCTATTTCTAATGTTGCAGTTGCTTTTTCATCAGGGCAAATCGCTGTTAAATTGTAGTGAAGCAGATCGCCAGTTTCATAACGTGATGGTGGATATGACCTGATTAAATTCGCCTTGTCCACCTCCTGGCGCAGCTTATCACATACTTCTAATGAATATGGTAAATCAAATTCGCGCTGGTTTTTGGTGTCTTGTTTTTCAGCTTCACTACTTTTTTTAGTTTCATTTATTTTTACAGTTAGTTTTTCTTTCTCGGTAATCCCCATAATTTCCCTTATTCATTAAACATTATTTTGTGATTATTATTTCACAAGGATTAAATATATGCCCTGCCATTAATCAGGCTGGGAAATATAAAGAATTAAAAATACAAAATCAAGAGAAAATCATTCTTAAAAAATCTTATTTCTAATATGATTAAGGTCGATTTTAAAAATTGATATGAATAATGGGTAATTTAAAAACAAAAAGTAACTATTCTGTCATTCCGGCAATCCTGAATAGTTACATTTTAAAAACAGGGAAATACAGACTATGCTTTAAGCTGGAATCTCCTTTGTTCTCCACGGAGATACCCGATAAGAGATTTCGGGAATGACACATTTTAAATTTCAAATATCTTGATAGTGACCAAAAAATTCTACTGAAAATTGAACTATAAGTTCAAAAAAAAAGGGAGAGGCAAAACCTCTCCCTTAAAAAATACTCCCCTGATTAAATCAGAGGAAAAACAAAATCCCATCTCCAATCCAATTAATTCGGATCATTTTCATTGCGCTCATTAATTCCAAAACTCGATGGCGATGGAATATTTGGATTTGAATTTCTTTCCTGCATCGAATATAGAAAACGCCTCGGCACCGGTCGATCGCTGTATGTTGTTGTAAAAACCGGGTAATTTGTTCTCTTCCAGTCGCTCCATACAACCATATTGAGGAACATGGCGATATACTTTTCCATCATGATCGCTTCAAGAACCTGTTCGCCTGTCAGTCCGGTATCTGAATAACGTGTCAGCGTAATGTTAAATTTTCCTTCAATGCCAGCCAGAACGCCATCAAGTGTTGAAAGTGCACAGCTTCATCTGCGGCAGCATATTGACATTCTG
>JADHVV010000026.1 GCA_016783825.1 Candidatus Zhuqueibacterota bacterium
ATTAGTGTCCGTCCGAAAAAGCAGTCATTCCTGTTGAAGCGAAGCGTAGTACCGGAATCTCTTACTTATACAAAGGAGATTCCGGCACAAAAAATCGCCGGAATGACAAAACAAGCATTTTTCGGACAAACACTAATTACCTATTAACCCAATTACCGATTCCACAAAAAAAAACAGGATCACAATCAACCGGATCATGACCCTGTTTTCACAATACGAGTTAATTCAAAACTATGGGCGAGTTTTTCTCCACTTGCCATGGAAGAAACCGTGTCTGTCACTATCTGCTTTGGTCTTCCAGTGCCCTTTCATCGTTCCGATAGATGTCAAATTTTGATTTACCCAGCGACCTTCTAACCAACCTTTAGTTGTGTCATCTTGAGCGTAGCCCCAGTTTCCTGAAAGCAGACCGCCGAATTGTCCGTTCAATGTTACGTATTTACCATGATACACTTTGATGTCCTGGCTGTTGATGCCCCAGATTCCTCTTAAATGTCCGGCGTGGGTGCCAAGGCTGTTGATCCATCTTCCCTTAAATTCGCCGCCATTTTTTCTTAATCTTACCCAGCGCCCATCAAAAAATCCGCCGCCAAACGGGATGACTTCTTTCTTGTGGGACATGATGGATATTTGCTGTCCGGATTCGGTAACGATCTCTACAACTTCGAGCGAGTCCAATTCTTCATAAGAAAAAGTTCTTTCAAAAAGCAGGGTGGAAATTGTGAACAATCCTTCTGAATCTGTGCTGTCTCTATCGAGAATAACAAAACTTAATCCATCCAAATGACCTATGGTCTGAGATTGCCATTCAAGGGTTTTCAGATCGGTGCGCGGTAATACAACCCGGTCCGGACCTTCAAACCTGATAATTTTTGTTAAACCAAGCACACCTTTGGAAACAGATGCTGATCCGCTCCAATCGACAACTTCTGTGGCTGTGGAGTCAAATTCCAACAGTCCCCAGACAACGCGGATAAAATAGGCATCGACTTTTTGTGAATCCAAAGCAGCGGTAAAAGCAGGATCAGTGGATACTTCATCTGCTGCAGTTTTGTCATCATTAAATTCAGTGATCAGTAGTGCATCTCCAAAAGCCGGTAATTCATCAGAAGTTGTGTACCCGCCGTATGGTTTGTCCAATTCGGTTATCTCTGTTTCATCCGGCTCATTGGGGGAATTTTTTTCACAACCGCCAATTATCAACATTGTTGATAAAGCTAACACAAAAGCAAAGACATAAAAATACCTTTTCATGATGATTTCTCCTTAATTTAAAAATGATTAATTTAGGGGGTGAGAAAAATTATAATACTATTTTGTCATCAATTGAATTCATGTTTTTGACAACCTGTTTTCAAAACAAATAACCAGGTTATTTCTTCTCACCCCCCAGGATTTTAAACAATTTGGGATCCCTGTGTTTGATCCTGGTTTAAGCAAATGGCAAGCCAGAATAGAAAAAGATCGATAAGTTTTAAATTTACATTGTGTAATAGGGCTGAAACGATTTTCTCAAATTAAAACCTTGTACCGTTTGAAGCAATTTGAGAAAAATAATCGTACTTGCTGGTACACCTTGAGTTTTGTTTGGATTTAAGTAGTTAAAGAGTTTTACGCAAATTAGCTTTACTAAACTACGGTTATCCAGTTTGCTCCGCAAATGTATGAAATCGAAGATTTAAAAGTCCCCTTTGAAGGGGGATACAGGGGGATGTTCTCTTAACTATTTGTAATTTAATGACATCCCCCCTGGCCCCCCTTCGGAAGGGGGGAACGATACATCATATATTTTGCAAATGATTTTGATTTTCGGAGTTAACTGGATAACCGTGTTACTAAACCTTTAAGGTTTAGTAAAGCTTTATCTCCGGTAAATTATTTTTCAGTTGACATTTTGACTAAAATTTGTAATATTAGGTGTGAAAATTACGATCATAATTTACCCTGCATTATTCACAATATTTTTAAAGGTAGCGGGATAGCCTGAATTATTCATACATTAAGGAATAAAAGACAAAAATTGAGTTTCAAATATCATTCATGCTTAACAAGTTGTAATTAGTAGTATTATGGCTATTTTAACTTTTATTTATGAATAATTCAGGTTACATGAATTAAAATTATTCCCATTGAGGAGATATTATTATGAAATCCAATTTCCCTTTAGTTTTCAGAAGCTTTGTTTCTCATAAGGTAATTTTAATTGTTTTACTTTTTTTAACAACCTCTGTCTTTGCCCAGGGTTCATTAGTCAGAATTGAGATCGATCCCAATGATTTTGGGGTTTACCCCGGTGCGACCATTACATTTACCGCAACCGGGTATGACGCTGACAGTACGGTTGTACCGTTAGTCGATCCCACCTGGACCGGCACCAGTGGTCCATTGATCCCTAACGGCAATAGGTGCGATCTCATTGTGACCGATCTGGGCAGCCATTTCATTACTTGCAGCAAAGACGGCGTTACCGGTACAGCAACCTTCAATATCATGGGCCCGCTGCACCGAATTGCGATTAAGCCTGACACCGCCTACCTTGCCATTGGCGATAGCGTTGAACTGATTGCAGAAGGCTACGATGAGTTTGATAACCGGGTGCCTTTACAGGACGTGAACTGGTCCGTAACCAGCGGTATCATCACAACTAATCCAGGCAGTTCCAATATCATCTACTCTACAGATGAAGAAGGCTCTTCCAATGTAACTGGTCACTACACTGCCACCTACACTGCAACTGATTCCGGCAACCACACCGTAACAACCAGGTCATCTTTGACAACATCACGCTCAACGACACCGAAGGAGACGGCAGCTACGGATACTCGATAGTGACCCTTTACGGCGACAAGATGAAGATCCACAGGTGGAACAGCAGTTACGATTGGCATTGGTGGGAGAAGGATTACAAACTCGGCACCCAGTAAGATTAGTGAACAAAAACCGGACGACTGGGTGTCCCGGCGAACCGAGTGGCGATTACTGGGCAGATGTAGACAGGTGCTCGGAAAATGGCATGATTAAGGTCAACCCAGCGCACTAATGTGCAGGTTTTAATACTTTAGTGCACAAAAAACAAAGATTCAACTGGTAATATTATATAGCGGAACCGCCGAAAAAAATCGAGTTTATTTTCCAAATGGACAGCAAAGGTTTAACATCGATCAAATACGAAGACACGCCGCTTGATTGAACAAAGTTAAAATTAACGATGGTACCTGAGGGATACTGATGGACTTAAGTATCATTAAAAAATCTATAATAATTACAAATTAACAAAGGAGAATAAAATGCACAAACGCTTAACCATCTTTTTTGTTTTATTTTTTATCACAATCGGTCTCGCATCTGCGCAGACAGACAACAGCGCTGCGGGCAGGAATACCTGGCATGTGGCAGGATTATTCAGCGCGCACTATCTCCTGCCGATCGACGAAGGCGACTATAGCGAAGAGGGCGCTTTCGCACTCAATGTCAACCCGTTGGCGCTGTGGTTCCCGATCGACGGGCTCGGGGTCGGCGTCGATGCCGATTTCTACTACTTCACAGGACACTTCACGGACATCAGTCTCGGCATGGGTCCGCGTGGCGTACTACCTGAGGCGGCCGGGGGTGCTGAGTCAACTGATGCCGTATGTCGGATGCTCATTTCAATACCTGGTGAACGATATTGATCCCGGAGCGACCGAGACCGGCTGGAGCCTGAAGCTCGGAATCGGCATATCGCCGGTCTTTGGCGGGCATGTTACGGTGCCGGTCGAGATTGGGTACGTGGCTCATCACCTCTCATCGGACTATGGCTCCACCAGCTTCTCCCATACGACGAGCAGGATATACCTCGAGTGCGGTATCGGGGCGTTCCTCTGGAAGAAAGACCGCCCTTGAAGAATGTATGATGAGATGCATCATTGTTCCGATTAAATTTGCCATCGTTGCGGCTGTTATTGTTTCGTTTCTGTGCGGATGCATCGACTGCGCGGGTTTAGAGCTGTTTTCGAAACAGCACTCGGAATTCTATTCCGATTCGCCGGAGGGGATGTCCGTGGCAAAAATGCCGTAGGCATCGGACAATTCAGTTTCAATACACGACTGGTGAACCGGATGATCCGATCTGCACGAGTATTCCCTGCCTGTGCGCAGAATGCAAGCAGGCTTCGCACAGGCAGGAATGATCCAAATGAGAATTGCCTTACAAGGCGCTGCACCTGACCGCCATTCCGTTGCGCTTCATGGCGACAGGTGAGTTTTGGCGTTAAACTTCATCAAACCAAACCACAATATTTTATTTATTTGGCAAGAAACCGGACATAAACATGGAACATGTATTTTGGAACATCGGACACAAACTAATACTGCCAAACATTATTAAGGGTGAGGGCTGTTACCTGTACGATGATAAGAATCAAAAGTATGTGGATATGGAATCAGGTGTGTGGTGCACAATTCCAATTTTTAGCTTGACAATTTACAAAATAATTGTTAAATTCACCTTTTTTATAGAAACACTGGAAATTGAAATGGAAATAAAGCTTGGCACATTGCATGATGGCATCAACGAAATAAATCTTGAAGCCTCTGCCGGTGAATTGGGATTGGAAAAAGATGAGGAGATGGCGCAAAGCTTCCCTGAAAAAATTTCAGCAGGTATTGAAGTACAAAAACTAAGCGACCGTTATTATGTAAAAACAAAATTATTTACAACAGCATATTTCTTATGTGACCGCTGTTTGGAAAATTTTAATCAAAATCTTAAATGTTCATTTCGACTATACTATTTAAAGAGCGTTGAAGAAAAAGCAGACGAAAGTAATTATCGTTTTCTGCCAGGCAACGCGCATGAAATAGATTTAACTGAAGATGTAAAAGAAAATTTGCTTTTAGCAGTGCCAATGAAAAAACTCTGTAAAGAGAGTTGTAAGGGACTATGCACCAATTGCGGTGCCAATCTCAACAAAAAAAAATGCTCTTGTAAACAAGAGAAAATAGATCCGCGCTGGGAAAAGCTATCCCGCATCCTTTAATAGATTATTTAGGGAAGCGGGATAAAATAAATAAATATCCGCTCATATCGGGTTACTTCTTTATTGTTCAGGTTCAAAATAGAATCCACTGTCCGATATGGGCGAATTTAGTTTTATGTTAAAAATAAACCACTAATTACACGAATTACACTGATTTATGATTGAAAGAATTATATAATTGTGTTAAGATTGAAAATTGAAAGAAATATTTTTTTTGAAATTCTTTAAAGAAAATCATTTGTTTATGATTTTTTTATTCGTGACAATTAGTGTAATTCGTGGTAAAAAAATATTAGAAAAAACGATAGAATAAATGAAACGAGGAAAACATGGCTTTACCAAAACGAAGACAATCGAGTGCAAGAAGAGATAAACGAAGGACACATTGGAAATTATCAGCGCCGGTAGTAATGGAATGTCCCAATTGTAATCAACCAAAACTACCGCATCGCGCTTGCCCTAACTGTGGCTATTATAAAGACCGAATGGTTTTTATGCCGAAAGAAAGTTAAGGTTTTGAAAGTGAACTAACGTATTTAAAGTGCCTAAAGTATTTAAAGTGTCTGAAGTGAGCTAAAGTATTTAAAATGCCTAAAGTACTTAAAGTGTCTAAAGTGAACTAAAATGAGCTAAAGCAAAAATTATCTTTAGTATCTAAAAAGACTTTTTTTCAGTCAGTTCTGGTTTGTTCAGGTTAGGTTTATACTTTAGTACACTTCAAACTTCAAATTTTAGGCACTGCTCTTTAGATCACTTTAGCTCACTTCAAACTTTAGATCACTTTAGCTCACTTTTAATAATGGAAGATAAAACATGAAAATAGCAGTTGATGCAATGGGCGGAGATTTTGCTCCGCGTGAGATTGTTACAGGGGCTATTTCTGCTGCAAGGACAGCTAAAAAAAAGTATGAAGTCGTTCTGGTTGGAGATGAGGCGAAAATAAAACACGAAATGGCGCTTCATTTTCGATTGGATGATTTGGCTCTATCGATTAAACATGCTTCGCAGCAAGTGGAGATGGATGAATCACCTTCCTCGGCAATTAGAAGGAAAAAGGATTCTTCCATTGCAGTTTGTATGGACTTGCACAAAAAGGGTGAAGTGGATGCAGTCGTTAGCGCAGGAAATACCGGGGCAGTATTAGGTTCGGCATTATTGAAATTGCGTAAAATAGATAAAGTCATTCGCCCGGCGATTGGCGCGATACTTCCCACTGGTAAAGGGGCAAATTTATTAATCGATGTTGGAACAAATGTGGATTGCCGCCCCAGACAGTTACTCCAATTTGGAATAATGGGAAGTGTTTTTGTTAAAAAGGTGTTGAACATTAAAGAACCCAAAATCGGTCTATTAAATATTGGTGAAGAAAAAAGTAAGGGCAACGAGGTGGTTCAAAAAGCTTACGAACTTTTTGACCAGAGCCCTATTAATTTCGTTGGCAATATCGAAGGACGAAATATTCTGCAAGAACAGGCAGACGTTATTGTCTGTGATGGATTTGTTGGCAATACAATGTTGAAATTTGCAGAATCGATTAACGCTGTTTATACGACAAATTTAAGAAGAAGAATTGGAAAAAGATTGCAGTATAAATTTGGCGCATATTTAATGAAACCGGCGTTCCGGAGATTAAAAAAGACTTTTGATTATGCAGAATATGGCGGCGTTCCTTTGCTGGGAGTTAATGGGGTCGTTATTATCGGGCATGGTGGTTCTTCTTCGAAAGCGATTTGCAATGCTATTTTTGAGGCAGAAAAAATAATTAATGAAAATGTTAACAATCAAATAGAACAAGAGCTCGCTCGAATAGAAACTGAATAGGACAGAGAAATAATTAACTTGGACAATCAATAAAATAATTTGATTGATTTTTAATAACTTAACTAATGCTGCATATCCAATTTATTTATTTCACGTCCCATAGGTGTGGAAAAGGAATTTCAATTTATGTTCGGAAGTGGTTCACGGAAATGATAAGGAGTGGAGACGAAAGTGGAAAATGAATTTTCTTCGATGATTTCAGGATTTAGCTTTGCAGTACCTGAAAAAATACTAACAAATTTTGATATGGAAAAGTTGGTCGATACCAATGATGAATGGATTAGATCAAGAACCGGAATGCAAGAGCGTCATATTGCTGATGAATCAACCGCTACTTCGGATCTTGGTACGGAAGCAGCAAAAAAAGCTTTAGCTAAAGCAGGCGTAAAAGCAACTGACGTGGATGTCATTATTTTTGCTACAGCAACGCCGGATACACCTTTCCCATCTACCGGCTGCTATGTTCAAAGGAATATTGGCGCGGTCAATGCAGCAGCATTTGATATCAGCGCGGCATGTTCAGGTTTCCTTTACGGATTGTCAATGGCTGATGCTTTAATAAAAGGCGGCGGCTACAAAAATATCTTAATAATCGGCGGTGAAACATTATCAAAAATTACTGATTATACAGACCGTAATACTTGTGTTTTATTTGGAGACGGCGCTGGCGCTGCAGTTGTTCAACCGTCAGATGGAACACGTGGAATAATTCACACATTAATGAAAAGCGATGGACGGCTGGTTGATCTGCTTAATATGCCCGGGGGCGGCAGCCGTATCCCAGCTTCGCATGAATCGATTGATCAAAGGCTTCATTATATTAAAATGGAAGGTCAGGAAGTTTTTAAACATGCTGTAACGGCAATGGGAGACGCGGCTGTTGAGAGTTTGAAAAAAGCCGGAATTTCATCGGATGAGTTGGGGCTTCTTATTCCCCACCAGGCAAATGTTCGAATCATGCAGGCGACTGCCCGCCGCATCAAATTACCGATAGAAAAAGTTTTTATGAATGTTCATAAATATGGCAATACATCGGCAGCTTCAATTCCAATCGCACTAACAGAAGCGCAGGAAGAAGGACGATTGAAAGAAGGTGATTATTGTCTTTTGGTAAGTTTTGGTGGTGGTTTTACAACCGGCGCTGTTTTGTTTAAAATGTAACCTGAATTATTGTTATTTATTCCTTAATTTGTGAATAATACAGGTTATCCCGCTACCGTTAAAAATCTAATGCCCGTACAGTTACCTTGTAAAAAATAATAAGGAAGTACGGACTGTGCCTGTACAGTTACCTTGTAAAAAATAATAAGGAAGTACGGACTGTGCCTGTACAGCTACATTATAGATATAAGGAAATATCCCGACATGTCGGGATGAATAATGCGGGGTAATGAACTGGACGAATGTTTTTTATGCAAAAAAAGTTAATCAGGACATTGGCTGTGATTTTGGGATTGTCGCTATTTTCTTGCGCCTCGGGTTTGAAACTTCAATTTCAGCAGCCGGCGCACGTGTCATTAGCCGGTGTAAAAAGATTAGCTATCGCACCTTGTACAGGGGTAAAAGAAGCATCAGCTTTAGAAGAAAAACTGGTACTCGATTTGGACAGCCTCAATTATTTCCTGTTATTTGATAAGAATAAGTTAAGTGATACATTAAGGCAGCATCAACTGACATATTCACAAATAGCCCTGTCAGATTCTGCTTCTTTGATAAAAATCGGGGAAGAACTGTACCTGGATGCCATGCTCTTTTCAGATTTGAAAATCCTGGAACTTGAGATCGAAGCACACGGGTCGGAAAAGATAGAAAGAAAGGTCTGGACTGGTGAATATGAGCGCGATGAATTTGGCGAAATATTAACTGAAAAAAATGCTGACGGGGTTGAAGTAAAAAGAAAAAAAATGAAGGTCAAGATTTTAGATCAACAGTTTCAAATCCGAAAAGCGAGCATAGATGTTTTTTTCAGGTTTGTTGATTTTCAGATGGGAACGGTTTTTGGCGCGTGGAATATCGTTGAAAATTATGTGGATAATACGCTCATTGGAAAAGACTCGGAAAACCTTCCTGATGAAAATCAGATAAAAGATATTTTAATCAACAGGGCATTAAAAAAATTATTGGGAGAGATAGCGCCAAAAATAACAAATGTAAAACGGCCTATTGAAACCGGGATTGCAGCGCTTGATAGCGGTGTTGTTTTTGCCCGTAATAATCAATGGGATGAAGCGCTTAAAGTTTGGCAAAGAGCAGAAGAAACTCACCCAACCAATGCCAAAGTATATTATAATTTAGGACTCGCTCTTGAAGCGCAGGGTAATTTTAGAGCTGCAGAAATGCAGTATTTAAGCGCCTCACTGTTGGATATAAATAATAAATTATATGAAAAGGCGCTTGGGAATATTCAAAAAATTTGGATAGCTAAGAGTAATTCTTTGCTTCCTGAATAGTGAACTTATATGTTGGACAAAAAAGGACTGAATTTGTATATAAAGGTAATTTGGTAATATGGTAATTGGGTAATAAGGAAGTTGGGTAATAAGGTAATTGGGTAATAAGGTGATTAGGAAATTGGGTAATAAAAATTAGCTTTAAATAACCATCCTAATTACCCAATGAACTAATTACCATATTACCTAATTGCCCAATAAACCAGTTCCCTGCTCGTTCAACCGGATTTGAGAATACAAAAAAAATAGAAAGTTAAACTAAATGACAAAACTCGCATTTCTCTACCCTGGACAGGCTTCGCAATACGTGGGAATGGGAAAAGATTTATACGAAAAATTTCCAGCAGCAAAGGAGATATTTCAACAAGCAGATGAAATATTAAACCTAAATTTGAGTTCAACCTGTTTTGAAGGTCCTGAAGAAAAACTTAAACAAACGGAAATTACTCAACCGGCGATTTTTTTACATAGTTACATTGTAACACAATTGTTGAAGGAAAAAAATATCGTTCCTGCAGCAGCCGCCGGACATAGTCTTGGAGAGTACTCGGCATTGGTTGCTGCCGGGGCACTCTCGTTTGAAGATGGATTAAAAGCAGTGAGAAGGCGTGGTGAATTAATGCAGCGAGCCGGTGAAAATCAACCCGGCACAATGGCGGCAATTATTGGTCTCTCCGGCGATGATGTTGTTCAAATTTGTGAATTAGCTTCATCAGCAGGCATTGTGCAGCCCGCAAATTTTAATTCGGCAAACCAGATCGTGATTTCCGGCACTGTCCAGGGCGTTAAAAAAGCAATGGAACTGGCGCAGGAAAAGGGGGCAGGTAAAGTCGTGCCGCTTGTTGTTAGCGGGGCATTTCATTCACCATTAATGGAATCAGCGCAACAGGAATTGGGTGAAGTCCTAAACGGTATAAAGAAACAAAGCGCTCAATTTCCTGTTTATGCCAATGTTACAGCCAAACCGGTAACAGAAGCTGAAGAAATTAAAGAATTATTGTTCAAACAAGTGACTTATCCAGTGCTATGGTTTAACACAATTCAAAATATGATTGAGGATGGTATAAAAGAATTTTATGAAGTGGGACCCGGTAAAGTACTTTCTGGATTATTAAAAAGAATTAACAGAAAAATTCCTGTTAAAGCATTAGGAACTGTTGAAGATATCGTTAATATTAAACAAACTGGTTAAGGGTTGCAATAATTATTATTTTAAAATGTATAAATCTAACGTACTTAATGCATGGCGCATAGAGCAGAGCGCATGGCGTGGAAAATAACTTTTTGCTTCATTGTATTACAAGTAAAGTCTTTGTTTTTTGGTAAACTTTTATCACCACAAAGACGCGAAGTACGCAAAGAAAAAATATTGAAGCAATATCAAAAAAAGCAACACATTCATTTGAGCCATGATTCCATATCTTTAACTTTGCGCTCTTTGCGGTTAATTTTTATTTATTTATCGCGCCAAGCACTATGCTCCATGCAAGATTGATTTTCATTTTCACTAAAGAAGACAGGTTTTAAAAGAGAAGCAAATCAAGCATTACTTACTCCCAATTTACCGGAGAAAAAATGGAAAATAAAGTGGCAGTTGTTACAGGATCAGCGCGGGGCATTGGCAAATCCATCGCGGAAAAATTAGCTAAAGATGGATTTCGCATTGTCATTTGTGATATCATGGAAGATGAAGTGGTAAAAACAGCCAAAGAAATGGAACAATTCGGCACAAAGACAATTGGTGTCAAAGTTGATGTGACAAAAATTGAAGATGTCGAAAAATTATTTGAAGAGACAGTCAGCACTTTTGGCAGTGTGGATGTATTGGTGAACAATGCCGGCATCACCCGGGATACGCTTTTAATCCGCATGAAGGAGAGTGATTGGGACGCGGTTATTGCGGTCAACTTGAAAGGAACTTTTAACTGCACAAAAGCTGCTGCAAAATATATGATGAAACAACGCAGCGGTAAAATTGTTAATATTTCTTCGGTAGTCGGCGTAATGGGAAATGTTGGGCAGGCAAATTATTCTGCTTCAAAGGGCGGTGTTATCAGCCTGACAAAAAGCGCTGCAAAAGAATTGGCTGCAAGGAATATCACTGTGAATGCAGTCGCTCCCGGTTATATTGAAACAGAAATGACCAAAGTACTGCCCGATGCAGCAAAAGAGAGTTTTTTAAATTTAATCCCGCTAAAACGCCCGGGACAACCTGAAGATGTAGCCAATGTGGTTTCATTTTTAATTTCACCGGCTGCTGACTATGTTACCGGGCAGGTAATTAATATTGATGGTGGTATGGTGATGTAGATAGTGTATAGCCAAAGAAAAATTTAAAATCATTCACAATTATCAATTCTCAATTAACAATTCACAATTTATATTATCAATACTTCAAAAAACAATTGAGAATTGATAATTGAGAATTGTGAATTAAAATTTAGTAAAAATATAATAAAAAGATAATATAATAAACCTGTAAACTAATTTAAAAACCAAAACTAAGTTAATTAGGAGGTGGAAGACCTATGGCACTAGAAGACAAAGTAAAAGACATCATTGTTGACCAATTAGGAGTCGACGCTAATGAAGTTACTCCTGAAGCTCATTTTATTGATGATTTGGGAGCGGACTCTCTGGATACTGTCGAATTAGTGATGGCATTTGAAGATGAGTTCAAAATTGAAATTCCTGATGACGATGCTGAAAAGATCACGACAGTTGGTTCTGCTATTGCATTTCTAAAAGAAAAGGGCGCAGAATAATAATTTTGAAGTTAAGTCCTGTCCGAATGACAGGGCTTAACTTAATTTATTAAATTATTTCGTAACTATTCAGCGTGGTTAAAAATGTCATTCTGAGGGAGCTTGCGACCGAAGCATAGTCTGTATTTCATTATTTTTTAAATGTAACTATACAGGAATCTCCCCAATGTTTACAATTACTACGAGATTCCTGTATAGTCACATTATATTACATTAATGAATACAGACTATGCTTCACTTCCCAACCTCCCACATCGTCTTCCTCGTTCAGAATGACATGAGTACAACAAATAGCTGAACAGTTACATTTTATCTATTAAAAAGTAACTAAACCCGAAATTATGCCAGGTAATATTTAATTTCAGGGTTTGTTTTATTATATCCCCCTGAACATGGACAAGCCAGAATTCCTATAAACTGAAATGATAGGTTTGTTTGAAATACCAATTACAACCAGAGAAGATCAATCTTCGAGTACAGGTGTCGAGATTAAGGTCAAGAAAAAATCATTTTATTTTTTTCTTGATCTCGATCTCAATCTCGACCTTTTTTATATTTTGGCTGTTTTCAAATTTAAGTTTTTTTTGCCCATTGTGCAAGAAATTCACTGTTTAGAAACGTAAAGAAATTACAAATTAACATTGTACAAGGAAGTTTGTTTATGAGAAAAAAAGTCGTTGTCACCGGGATGGGAGTGATCAGCCCAATTGGGAATTCCATTGAAGAATATTGGCAATCGCTCCTCAACGGAAAAAGCGGAGTTGATTACATTAAAAGCTTTGATACGGAAATGTTTGATACAAAATTTGCAGCCGAGGTCAAAAATTTTGAGGTTACGGATTACCTTGATCGTAAAGAAGCGAGAAGAATGGACCTGTTCACTCAATACGCCCTGGTCGCGGCTGATTTCGCAGTGAAAAACTCCGGGTTAAATCTCGAAAAAGAGAATTTAGACAGGATCGGAGTGATACTTGGCACAGGGATAGGTGGGATGCAAACTTATCACCATAATTTCAAAAAGTTAATTGATTTTGGTCCTAAAAAAATTAGTCCGTTTTTTATCCCGATGATGATCCCGGATATTGCACCCGGGCACATTAGTATGCGTTTTGGTTTTAAAGGACCAAATTATACAGTTGTTTCTGCCTGTGCTTCCAGTACTCATGCAATCGGAACAGCATTGCGTTTAATTCGCTATGGAGATGTCGATGTGATGGTAACAGGTGGTACAGAAGCGACAGTCACGGAAATTTGTGTCGGTGGATTTAATTCCATGCGCGCCCTTTCCACAAGAAATGAAAATCCCCAAAAGGCAAGTCGCCCTTTTGAAGCCAACCGTGACGGATTTGTTATTGGTGAAGGTTCGGGAATCCTTATTTTGGAATCTGAAGAACACGCGATAAAACGGGGCGCAAAAATCTATGCCGAAGTTGGCGGCGCCGGGGCAACTGCGGATGCATATCATATTACTGCGCCAAGCCCTGATGGAGATGGCGCAATTAGAGTGATGAAAATGGCAATTGAAGATGCCGGGTTAACAGTTAATGATGTTGACTATATCAATGCACATGGAACATCAACGCCTCACAATGACAGAACCGAAACATTAGCAATTAAAACTTTGTTTGGCGATAGAGCAAAAGAAATTGCTGTCAGTTCAACAAAATCTATGATCGGACATTTGTTAGGCGCTTCCGGGAGTTTGGAACTTATCGCCTCTGTTCTATCAATCGTTAACGATAAAATTCATCCAACAGTCAATTATGAAACACCGGATCCTGATTGTGATCTGAATTATACACCGAATAATGCGATTGATAAAACCGTAAATGTGGCTATTTCCAATTCTTTCGGTTTTGGCGGTCACAATGGATGCGTTCTTGTGAAGAAATATGATAAGTAACCCCGATTTTGCATCATAGTTATTTAGATTCCTTAAGATTATAGAAGTTAAATTTAGCATACTTCAACCTATCCCGCAATATTCAAGATCGCTTTACTTAAGGAAACTCGGGATTTGATTATTATAGATGCAAAATTAAGGAAGTAAAAAATAATTGAAACAAACAATGAAAAATATATTTGCTAATTTTTTAAACAACATTTTTAAAAGGCAAGAAAAAATTGTAAGTCTATCTGAAATTGAAATTGCTAAAATTGAAGCAAAGTTAAATTACAATTTCAATAATAAAGATTTTTTAATTCATGCACTGAAACATCGTTCCTTTTTATCTGTTACCAATGAATCGAGACTGCTTTCAAATGAGCGGTTGGAATTGTTGGGCGATGCAGTTTTGGGAATGGTTGTGGTTGAATATTTATTTAAAAAATTTCCCACAAAAGAAGAGGGAGATTTAACCGCAATTAAATCTTTATTAGTCAGCAGGAAAATATTAGCGAGAGCTGCCCGGCAGATAAAACTTGGTAATTTTATTTTACTGAATGAAGCAGAGGAAAAAGCCGGCGGCAGAAATCGTTCATCAATATTGTCCGATGCTTATGAAGCCATCATTGGCGCCATTTATCTTGATGGCAGTTTGCAGACTGCCGTAGATTTTATTAATGAAAAATTATTGAGTCGGATAAATGAAATAGTTTCAGAGGATCGGAATAAAAATTTTAAAAGCATTCTCCTTGAATACTCCCAGGGCAATAGTCTTGGAGCGCCCAGGTATAAGGTAAAAAGGGAAGATGGCCCTGACCATGAAAAGCTGTTTACAATTGAAGTATTAATAAAAGATGAAGTATTAGGCACCGGAAAAGGAAACAGTAAAAAGAAAGCTGAACAAATCGCAGCTAACAACGCTCTAAAAAAAATAAACATTCTTTAAAAGTATAGCGGGAGGAAAATATGGATTATTTTTTAACAGAAGAGCAACAAGAACTACAGAATTTAGCACGAAAAGTCGCCAAAGAGAAAGTTGCTCCTGTTGCGGCACACCACGACCAGACCGGGGAATTCCCCTGGGACATGGTTAAATTGTTTGCTGAATTAGATTTTTTTCGTATTTGTATCGATTTTGACTATGGCGGTATGGGAGGCGGCGTTACAGAATTGTCTATCATTACTGAAGAATTATCCCGGGCATGCGGCGGTATTGCGCTGGCAGTGGCCGGAACCGCCCTGGGCATTTTTCCAATTATTATCTGTGGTAATGAAGAACAAAAAAAACGTTTTTTACCTGAAGTTGCTGATGGTAAAAAATTAGCAGGTTTTGGACTCACAGAACCTGAAGCCGGTTCGGATGCCGGTGCCATAAAAACGCGCGCTATACGTAAGGGTGATAAATACATTCTCAACGGTAAAAAACATTTTATCACAAATGGCGGTGTTGCCGGGCTGTACACAGTGGTCGCCTTAACAGATCCTTCAAAAGGCAGTCGCGGCGCTTCAGCATTTATCGTCGAGGACGGCACAAAAGGATTATCTTATGGTAAAAAAGAAGATAAAATGGGAATCCGCGCTTCTGCCACAACTGAATTAATATTTGAGGATTGTGCAATTCCGGCGGAAAATTTAATCGGCAGAGAAGGACAGGGATTTATCGTTGCCATGAAAACATTAGATAAATCACGACCGGGTGTGGCTGCCCAGGCTTTGGGAATTGCCCAGGGTGCTTTTGATCTGGCAGTAAATTATGCGCGTGAACGACAGCAGTTTGGTCAGTCAATAATTTCTTTTCAGGCAATTCAACACATGTTAGCAGATATGGCGACTCAAATTGAATCGACCCGGGCGTTAATTTATTCAACAGCCAAATACATTGATTCAGGTGGCAAGGATTTTTCCAAAGAATCAGCAATGTGCAAAGTATTAGCCGGTGATGTTGCTATGAAAGTAACCACTGATGCTGTACAGATTTTTGGCGGATACGGGTATATGAGAGATTACCCGGTTGAGAAATTTATGCGTGATGCTAAAATAACACAAATATATGAAGGAACCAATCAAATTCAGCGCGGTGTTATCGCTCAAAGAATTATCAGGGAAGGCGCGAGTAAATCTAAATAAAACTTTACTAAACCTTGAAGGTTTAGTAAAGTTATAAGTTGCAAAAATTGCTTGCATATCTCAATAGTTATTCTTATATTTATAAGCTTTGGTTGAAATTAAAGAGGTTTGGCATTTGATCGTTTGCCTACCTTCGATTAAGCGCCGGATCATGTAACTGGAAAAATCGAATTCTATGTTTCAAGACTTATCAGAGAAATTAGAAGTTGTCATAAAGAAGTTAAAAGGACATGGCAAACTTTCGGAAAAGAATATATCGGATTCTCTGAAAGAAGTAAGACGCGTTTTATTGGAAGCTGATGTAAATTTCAAAGTTGCAAAAGCTTTCATTGCATCGGTTCAGGAACAAGCATTAGGAAAAAAAGTATTACGAAGCATAACGCCGGGTCAGCAGATTGTCAAGATCATTCATGACGAACTATCCAAACTGATGGGCGAAAAGGAGGCAACGCTGAACGTAACCGGGGCGCTGCCGACTGTAATCATGCTGACCGGTTTACAAGGTTCAGGAAAAACAACTTTAGCTGGAAAGCTTGGACTGTATTTCAAAGACAGGGGACATAAACCTGTATTAGCCGCTGCTGATATTTACAGACCCGCTGCAGTAAAACAATTGGAAATTGTTGGCGAACAAATTGGCGTTCCTGTTATTCATGAAGATTCAAAATCAGCAGCGAAGATTTGCCTGAAAGCAATGGATTACTGCCGAAAGCATGGTTCTGACCTGGTAATTTTTGATACTGCCGGTCGTTTGCATATCGATGGAACACTCATGAATGAGTTGTTAGAGATAAAAAAGAAGACACAACCGCATGAGATTTTATTCGTAGCAGACAGCATGACCGGTCAGGATGCGGTTAATACGGCAAAAGAATTTTTAAATTGGTTGGATTTTGATGGCGTTGTGTTGACCAAAATGGATGGTGATGCCCGAGGTGGCGCTGCGCTGTCTATTCGCACGGTAACCGAAAAACCGATCAAGTTTATTTCTACGGGTGAAAAATTTGACGCGCTGGAAAAGTTTCATCCTGAAAGAATGGCCTCTCGTATTTTGGGAATGGGAGATGTTGTCACTCTTGTAGAAAAAGCTCAGCAAGCTGTTGACCAGGAACAGGCAGAAAAGTTAGAAAAAAAATTAAGACGTCAGCAGTTCACATTAAAAGATTTTTACGACCAGCTTCAGCAAATTAAAAAGATGGGACCGTTGGATCAATTAATGGGTATGATCCCCGGCGCACAAAAAGGTATGATGAAAGGAATGCAGTTGGATGATACCGCATTCGTTGGCGTAGAAGCGATAATCAATTCGATGACACCTGGTGAACGTCAGCGACCGCAAATTATCGATGGCAGCCGGAGACGTAGAATTGCAAAAGGAAGCGGGAAAAGTGTTCAGGATGTTAATCAATTGTTGAAGCAATTTAAAATGATGCAAAAAATGATGAAGAATGTAAATAAAATTGGATTAAAAGGACTCCCAATAGGTTTTTAATCTGAAATTTTTGAATATACTTGTTCTGGGTTAAAATGTAATATTAGATCAACAGATCAATTTCGGATTTATACCCTTCGGGTATAAATCCGAAACAAAAAAAATATTATGTTACAAACTAACCCGTAACAAGTAAAATTTAGGATAATCCATTGGGAAACAGTTTATGAATTAGGAGGTATAAGAATTGGCAGTAAAACTAAGATTGACAAGAAGAGGAAAGAAAAAACAACCATTTTATAGAATCGTAGCAGCCGATTCACGGACTGCTCGTGATGGTAAGTATATAGAAAAAATTGGTCTATATAATCCGTTACCTGATCCGGCAGAAGTTCTTATTGATGAAGAAAAGGCTTTTTATTGGTTAAGCCAGGGCGCTATCCCTTCTGATACGGTGAAAAATCTTTTGAGTAAAAAAGGCATAATATTAAAATGGTCTTTGAAAAAGAAGGGTTTGGACGAAACAAGAATAGAAGAAGAATTCAGAAAATGGGAAACCATTCAATTAGATGAACAAAAGAAGAAAGAGGCGCTTGCTGCACAGCTTCTCCGTGAAGAAGAAGATAAAAAGGCTGCTGAAGACAAAGATAAGAAAGAAGAAACGCCTGCAGCAGCAGTAGAAGAACCAGCCGAAGAAAAGGTTGAGCCAAAAAAATCTGAAGAAAAAGTTGAAGATAAATCCGAAACGACTGCAACTGAAGAAAAAGTAGAAGTAAAAGAGAATGTCGAACCTGTTCCTGAACAGGAAGTTGCAGAAACAAAAACAGAAAATATTGAATCAGGCGATGAACAACCGGTAGCAGCAGATGTGGAAGCCAAATCAGAAGAGAATATTTCAACCCCTGAAGATGAAACAAAAGAGAAAGAAGATAGCTGATCCGTTAGCATGTTGATCGCTTTGGTGGACGTTAAGGACAGAGAAATAATTAACTTGGACAATCGATAAAATAATTTGATTGATTTTTAATAACTTAACTAATGCTACATACCCAATTTATTTATTTCACGTCCCTAATACATTAGCAATTACCCGATAAATTAGAATACGTTTTAGAGCTGTACATAGACTGAAAAAATCCGAGAACCGACCTTTGATACTATTAATGAGTTAATTGTGGAGGTGTACTATGTTTGCTGAAAAAAACGAGAGTGTAGAAGCTGTTGGGGCTGGAATGAGAGAGTTCATCGAAAATATCGCGAAACACCTGGTCGATAAACCTGAAGAAGTCAGTGTCACCGAAATCGATGGAGAACGAACAATCGTTTATGAATTGAGAGTCGGTTATGGTGACCTGGGGAAAGTGATCGGCAAGCGCGGGCAAACAGCTAAATCAATTCGAATTTTATTAGCGGCTGCTTCTGCAAAAAGAGGCAAAAGAGCTGTGCTTGAAATTCTGGAATAATAGCTCGTTCTTAAATCCGCTCTGTTCATCTATTTTAGAAATTTTAATATTCCGAAGAAATAGTAGAAGATGAAAAAAAGACCGGAATTTATCTCGATAGGAATTATTACAAAAGCCCACGGGATAAAAGGGGAAGTACTCGTCTCATCATTGACCGATAATCCTGAACAGTTTGAAACATTAAAACATCTATTCATTACCCGGCAAGATGGGAATCGGAGTGAAATTTCCATTCAACAGGTGAGAGGTAAAAACGATCGTTTCATAATTAAAATCAGCGGGATAGATAATCGAAATCAAGCGGAATCGCTGCAAAAATGTTTGATTGAAAAACGATTGGAAGATGTTGAAGATTTACCTGTTGACGAATATTACATTTTTGATTTGATCGATCTGAATGTTTATACAACCGATTTTCAACTTTTGGGCAGAATAAAAGATGTATTGAGTCTTTCTGCGAATGATATTTATGTTGTTCAGGGCGAAAGTAAAGAATATTTAATACCGGCTATTAAAAGCATCATAAAAAAAATTGACCTAAAAAAAGAAATTGTATTGATCGAACCCATTGAGGGTTTATTAGATTTATGAATGAATGAAAATTCATGTTATCACAGCTTTTCCTGATCTTTTAAGAGGATCTCTCGATGAGAGTATTATCAAACGAAGCCAGGAAAAGCAGCTCGTTGAAATTATCGTGCACAATCTACGCGATTATAGTGAAGATAAACATAAACGTGTAGATGATTATCCTTATGGCGGCAGCCCGGGAATGATTTTAAAACCTGAACCGATATTTAATTGTATCGAATCAGTGATCGAAAAATATCAAATTTCAGATCCCTGTTTAATTTTTATGACACCGCAGGGGCAACAATATACCCAGGCAAAAGCCATCGAGCTTTCCCAAAAGGATAATCTTTTCTTCCTTTGCGGACATTACAAAGGAGTCGATGAGAGAGTGCGTGAATATTGGGAAATGGATGAAATTTCAATCGGAGATTATGTTTTAACCGGCGGAGAGTTGCCCGCATTGGTGGTTATTGATTCAGTGATCCGGTTGATACCCGGGGTGATCAGTGATATTAATTCGGCGAAAACGGATTCGTTTTATCAAAATAAGCTGGATTGCCCTTATTATACACGACCGGAAATCTACAGGGAACTAAAAGTACCTGATGTGCTTTTATCAGGACACCACGCAGAGATTAAAAAGTGGCAGGAACAAAAAGCAATGGAAAGGACTCTTGCTGTGAGAAAAGATTTAATTGAGTCCGATCAAAACATAGAAAAAAATGATAATAAAAATAAATAAGTGAAGAGGAGGCTGTATTAATGAATAAAGTGGATTTGGCGGTTTCGAGTCAATTGAAAAGTGAGTTACCTGATTTTGGACCTGGTGACACAGTACAGGTGCACGCCAAAGTTGTCGAAGGAGATAAAGAGAGAATTCAGGTGTTCGAAGGCGTAGTGATTAAGCGAAAAGGCAAAGGTATCGATGCAACTTTTACAGTACGGAAAATATCCGAAGGTGTGGGCGTGGAAAGAATTTTCCCATTGCATTCACCGAGAATAGCTGAGGTTAAAAGATTAAGGGCTGGAAAAGTGCGACGAGCTAAATTGTATTATCTACGTGGATTGAGAGGTAAAGCTTCTCGAATTGAGGAAAAACGATAGTTGTTTGATAAAAACAATTTTGGATTTTATAACCGTTGTTTAAAATATTAACAGCGGTTTTTTTTTGAACTTTTGTAAAAATAACCTTGTACATTTACAAAAAAGCTGTAAAAGTAACCTTGTAAAATTACATAAATGATGTGAAAGTAATCTTGTATAATTACAAAAAAAAGGAAATTGGGTAAATAGGTAATAAGGTAATTGTGGAAATATTCGATTTTCAATTTAACTACGAAACGGTTATTATGCTAAATTATTTGATTTGATCATTACCTGCAGAGCTAACTGATGACTATAGTGAAATTAATCCGCAACATATTACCTATTCTACTTATTACCTAATTTACTTATTTTTCAGAAGAAAGGCAACCGACAGGCTAAAATATCTGTCCCTTTATACTAAATTGAGGTAAAATGCCCAATACTGGAATCATTTTCGATCTAAAAAAATACGCTGTCCACGATGGCCCCGGAATCAGGACCACAGTTTTTTTTAAAGGCTGTCCTTTAAATTGCTGGTGGTGCCATAATCCTGAAAGTCAGAAACCTGAACCAGAACCGCGCCAAAAATTCAATCAAAAAAGTAATTTAAAATTATTGCAGCAAAAAGAAAATTTGATCGGGAAAAAAGTGACAGCCCGGGAAGTGATGGAAGAGGTCGAGAAAGACATTGTTTTTTACGATGAGTCCTGTGGCGGGGTGACATTTTCCGGCGGTGAGCCCCTATTGCAGGAAAATTTTTTACTTGCACTTTTAAAAGAATGTCGGGACAAGGAAATTCACACGACAATTGATACCTGTGGATTTGCACCATATTCAGTTTTTGAAAAAATTGATCCTTTTGTTGATCTCTATTTGTACGATATAAAAATTTGTGATGATGAGCTTCATAAAAAATATACCGGTGTTTCCAATAACTTAATTCATGGTAATTTAGTCCGGCTTTCAAAACTAAACAAAAATATTAATATTCGTATTCCATTAATTCCGGGTGTTGTTGATACAGAAGATAACATCACAAACCTGATCCGGTTTATTTCCACTTTAAAAAATATCAAACAGATTGATTTGTTGCCATATAACAAAATCGGCGAAGGCAAATATGAAAAAATAAACAGGAAGAATTTGTTAGGTGCAATTGACTTCCAATCCAATTTGGAAATTGAAAGAATTGCAAATAAATTTAAAACATTGGGTATTAAAGTCACAAGGATTTAACGAATAATTTCGTACAATATGAATATAAAAAATGATTAGGTGATTTTTTTTTTCGCAGAATGATTTATAGCAGAATAATGTAATTTAATGATACAAGCTACAAAATTTCATTATGTTATTAATCGAATATTTTAAGATGTAATTTTACATGCAAACTTGGATGTTGACAGTTAACATTATTCATTTTTTTGATTTTTATCATTCTGCTAAATATTATTCTGCTATTTTATAATGATCTGAATTTATGAAATTAATCTTCAAACTCAATATCTCTATTTTACAATAACACAATCGGTTACAATTATAAAAATATTTTTCGATCTAATTCAGAAATAATGGGATTGCACCCATGTTATATAGGGAAAAGGATGAACGACCGAATCAAACAGTTGAGAGAACAATCACTCAATGCAAAGCCTTCAATATCCCATGAACGAGCGGTTTTGCTGACAGAGTTTTACAAAAGCGGCAGAGCAGAACAAGTTTCTGTACCAGTTGCCCGGGCGCTTGCTTTCAAACACATTTTAGAGAATAAAGAGATTTGTTTTAACAATGGCGAATTGATCGTTGGTGAACGCGGGCATGCTCCAAAAGCCACGCCAACATACCCGGAAATTTGCACTCACAGTTTATCTGATCTGAAGATACTTGATTCCCGGGAAAAAGTATCCTATTCAGTGGATAAAAAAACAAAAGAAATCCAGGAAAAAGATATCATTCCATTTTGGAGCGATAAATCAATCAGGGACAAAATATTTGACCAGGTTGATGAAAAATGGAAAGCGGCTTACAAAGCAGGCGTTTTTACCGAATTTATGGAACAGCGTGCGCCGGGTCATTCTGTGCTTGGGAAAAAAATCTATCAAAAAGGCTTTTTAGATTTTAAAGAAGAAATAAAGCAGACAATTAATAAACTGGATTTTTTCAACGATCCCGAAGCTTTTAATAAAAGAGAACAGTTGAAGGCAATGGATATTGCAGTTGATGCGTTGATAATTTTTGCCAAACGTCATTCTGATAAAGCAAAAGAATTAGCCCAAAAGGAAACTAACACGACGCGAAAAAAGGAATTGCAACGGATTGCAAAAATCTGTACCCGCGTTCCTGCTCATGCGCCGGAGAATTTCTGGGAAGCATTGCAATATTACTGGTTTGTTCATCTCGGTGTAATCACTGAATTAAATACCTGGGACTCCTTCAATCCCGGCAGATTGGATCAGCATCTTTATCCATTTTATAAAAGAGATTTGGAACAGGGGATTTTAACCAAAGAGAAGGCCAAAGAACTGCTGCAGGCTTTTTGGGTGAAATTTAATAATCAGCCAGCGCCACCTAAAGTCGGTGTAACCGCACAGGAAAGTAATACTTATACCGACTTCTGCCTGATCAACGTTGGCGGTGTTAAAGAAAGTGGAGAAGATGCAGTTAATGAACTGACGTTTTTGATCCTTGACGTTATCGAAGAAATGCGTTTATTGCAGCCCAGTTCCATGGTGCAGCTAAGCAAAAAAAATCCTGATAGATTTATTAAAAGAGCGCTCAAGATTATTAAAACAGGTTTTGGTCAACCTTCTGTTTTTAATACGGACGCCATCATTCAGGAATTGGTCAGACAGGGAAAGGACCTGATCGATGCAAGAAACGGTGGTGCCAGTGGTTGCGTCGAAACAGGCGCGTTTGGTAAAGAAAGTTATATTCTGACCGGGTATTTTAACCTGGTAAAGGTTTTGGAGATAATGCTGAACAATGGTGTCGATCCAAAATCAGGAAATAAAATTGGAATTGAAACCGGCGATCCAATTAAATTTAAATCGTTCGAAGAGTTTTTCGAGGCATTCAAAAAACAGCTTAATTATTTCATCGATATTAAAATAAAAGGCAACATCATTATTGAACGGTTATATGCACAGTACATGCCTACGCCATTTATGTCGCTTTTGATCGATGACTGCATTAGCAACGGGAAAGACTACAACGCAGGCGGCGCTAAATACAACACATCATATATTCAGGGAGTGGGAATCGGTACGATTACCGACTCGATTTGTGCTTTGAAGTATAATGTGTTCGATAATAAACGATTCACCATGAATGAAATGTTGGATGCTTTGAGTAACAATTTTCAGGGACAAAAAGAATTAAAACAGGTTTTAGTAAATGATACGCCAAAATATGGAAATGATGACAGTGATGCTGATGAGGTTCTGCAGCTAATCTTTGAAGAATATTTCAAAGCGATTGATGGACGACCAAATACAAAAGGTGGAACTTACCGGATCAATCTATTGCCCACCACTGTTCACGTTTATTTCGGCAGTGTGGTTGGCGCAACCCCGGATGGCAGGAAAGCTTTTACACCATTGTCCGAGGGGATTTCGCCGGTGCAGGGCGCGGATAGAAATGGCCCAACCGCAGTAATAAAATCAGCATCTAAAATTGATCATTTAAAAACCGGTGGCACATTGCTCAATCAAAAATTCACACCACAATTTTTGGAAGATGATGAAGGCATTCAAAAAGTTGTTCACCTGATCCGTTCATATTTTAAAATGGATGGGCATCACATCCAATTTAATGTTGTTACAGCAGATACGTTGCGCAAAGCCCAGGTAACACCGGATAATTACCGGGATTTAATTGTGCGGGTGGCAGGCTACAGTGATTATTTTGTTGATTTGACAGAAGATTTGCAGAATGAGATTATCAAGAGAACAGAACATGCTAGTACCTAAACTGTGAATTTCTTGCACATCGGGCAAAAATATGTACTGAAAATTTGATTCAATTGAAAAGGAGTTATGGAATAATGGATCAATGGAGATTGGTTCCAACAATTCGACAAGTCGCATCTCCGCCGGCGGACGATCCATTGCTCCAATAATCCAACACTCCAACACTCCTTTCCTTTCACTTTTTGATTCTGACTCGGCCAGGTATGGTGTTAGTAAAATCAAAATAGCTTGACATTAACTAATGTTTTTTGTAATTTATTAGCATCGAAGCTCTGATCGTTATTGTGAAATTTTCGTACAACATTCATTATTATTCAAGAAAGAATAAAATATGGGAAAGAAATTATGAGCACAAATAATCCTAATTTAAGCGAACTATCTAATAAATCTTTATTAGATCGTATTACAATCGATCCAAACATTTTAGCTGGGAAACCGATAATTCGGGGGATGAGAATTTCTGCAGAACAAATATTAAAAGCTTTGAGTCGCGGGATGACCCACAAGGAAATTTTATCCGAATTTCCTGTTTTGGAAGAAGATGATATAAAAGCTGTTCTTCAGTATGCGTATGAAATAATTTCTGTTGAAAAAATTTATCCGCTGAAACAGGTAAGTTGATGAAATTTATAGTTGACGTTTGCGTAGGTGTCGCTGTATCAAAGTTATTAAAAAGCATGAATTTTGACGTTATAAGTGTCGTGGATATTGATCCTCATATGCTGGATAATGATATTTTGATTTTGGCGGTCGAAGAGAATCGAGTCCTTATCACAATTGATAAGGATTTTGGAGATTTAGTATTTACAAAAGGATATGCTCATTGTGGAATAATCAGACTTGAAGATGATATATCAAGTGGCAAAGTCGCTCAAATGAAGTTGCTACTAAACAGATACACGCCTTTTTTTGAAAACAACTTTATTGTTGTTAAGGGTGGCAAAGTACGGATCCGAAAGTTTGATGAACAATAAGTTACTATAAAAATCTGGTAATAAAGATGACAACAAAAACGGTATCCTTAACCGACGCTCAAAAAAGAATATCGGAATTATTAACTTTTACTTTAAAGGGCAATGAAGTTATTATAGCCGAGAATGATAAACAATTAGTTCGTATTACACCAGTTTCTAAAAAATCTCGTATTGCTGGTTTAAATAAAGGTAAAATCTGGATGAGCAATGATTTTGATAAACCACTATCTGACGATTTCTGGGCGGGTTCAAAATGAAATTATTGTTGGATACTCATACGTTCAACGTGATTTGGCAATGAATAAATCAAAATTACAGAAATTAAATGAAGCGCATGAAGCCCTAAAATTTATCCTTGGAGTAAAACTTGGATTACAGGACTATAAAGAAGAAAGTATTATTGACCATGAAGTAGTGCAAAAAAAAATTGAAAGATATCTTACAGATGAAGTTGAAAAATAAGTGGTCAGAGATTAAGCTGTTAGTTTTGATAATTTAATTTAAACTATCAATCATTCTGCTATTATAAAAATCTCCTGGTTATTTTCCGGAATTTTATTGTCCTAAATTATTAGCTTACATTTGGAAAAAAGCCAATCATTAATCCCTCCTCTCCAAAAAAATGAATGTTATATTAGAAATAGATTTTTTTTATCCATACTCAAACTAATATAGGAGTTCTAAATGTTCAAACCAATCACTTATATCAAAAAAAGAAAAAAACTCAAAGAACAACTTAAATCCGGTATTATTATTTTTCCGGGTAATGCAGAAAGCCCGATGAATTATACGGCAAACACTTATCCTTATCGCCAGGATAGTTCATTCCTCTATTTTTATGGTCTGGACTTTCCAGGACTTGCTGCAATAATTGATATTGATAACGACGAAGAAATTATTTACGGTTATAATTACACCGTCGATGATATTGTGTGGATGGGGCCGCAGGAAACATTGGCAGAAAAAGCCAAAAAGGTCGGCGTTAACAAAGCAGAAGCAACTGAAAAATTGGACGAAAAAATAAAAGAAGCGCTTCGTTCAGGACGGACGGTTCATTATCTGCCTCAATACAGGTTTGACAACCTCATTCAAATCGAAAAACTTACCGGCATTCATAATTCGCTTGTCAACGATTTTTCTTCAAAAGAATTAATTAAAGCGGTTGTTGCGCAACGAACTTTTAAGTCAGGCGAAGAAGTAGCAGAGATTGAAAAGGCGCTGGATATCTCTTATGAAATGTACAAGCTGGCAATGAAAAAAACCAAAGTCGGAATGTATGAAAAAAAGATTGCCGGCGCTATTGAAGGTTTAGTGCTTTCAAAAGGGAGTTTGATTTCCTTCCCGGTCATCTTCACAATTCGCGGTGAAGTACTGCATGGTCATTCCCATGAAAATTTGATGAAAGAAGGGGATATTCTTGTGCTGGATTCAGGCGCTGAATCACCACTGCATTATGCCAGCGATATTACCAGGACTTACCCTGTCAGTGGAAAATTTACGGACATCCAAAAAGATATTTATAATATTGTTTTAGCAGCAAACGTTCAAGCAATTGAAAAAATGCGTCCCGGTGTTTCCTTCAAAGATGTTCATCTTCATGCTGCAAAGGTCACAGCAGAAAATTTAATTCAACTTGGATTTATGAAAGGTAACGCGGAAGATGCTGTTGCAGCAGGCGCTCATGCACTCTTTTTCCCCCATGGATTAGGTCATCAAATCGGGCTTGATGTGCACGATATGGAAGGATTGGGAGAAAATTTTGTCGGCTACGATGAAAAGATTAAACGAAGTGACCAATTCGGGTTGGCGTATTTACGATTCGCGAAACCATTGGAACCAGGAATAGTTTTGACCGTGGAACCTGGAATTTATTTCATGCCCGAGCTTATTGCACAATGGAAATCAGGTAACAAACACACGGAATTTATCAATTATGATAAGGTTGAAAAAATGATTGGTTTCGGCGGCATCAGGATTGAAGATGATGTGCTTGTTACTGAAAATAGTTTTCGGGTTTTGGGTAAGCCAATTGCAAAAACTGTTGAAGATGTTGAAGAATGGTGTGCGGGATAAAAATTTAGACACAATACATCCTTACCAAATATGGAATTTTAACAAAAAACAATACTTGGGAAAAGTTATGAGTAATCTTGTTTGCTATTGCTTCGGTTATACTGAATCTAATATTAGAGATGACGTTATCAAAAATTATGGTCGTTCAACGATTCAGGAAAAAATAGCTAATGAGAAAAAGAAGAACAATTGTTTGTGCCATTTAAAACATCCTCAAAAAAGGTGATGTATCTCTGATGTCCACAAGGTTGTGGAAAAAGTAAAAAAAGAGATTATTAAGTGAGAAAATTTAAATTGTAATTAAGGAGAAAAAAATCATGAAAAACAAAATAACACTTTTTGTTTTTCTTCTTTTTTGTTTTGCAAATTTTCTTTTTGCACAAAATTCTTATCACGACGATGCCTGCACCGACATTGTAGTTGGCAAATCAGCATCAGTAGATGGATCGGTGATCACTTCACACACTGGCTGCTGCGCTGAATGCCGGGTACATGTAATTCCGGCAAAGACATTTAAAAAAGGTGAAAAAACACCGGTTTATTATGGTTTGCAGGACGTGAAAAAGCCGCTTGGTGATTACGGTGAGATCATTGGTCACATTCCGCAAGTCGAAAAAACTTTGGCTTATTGCCACACCGGCTATCCTCAAATGAATGAACATCAATTGGCTATCGGCGAAAGCACAATGAGTCAAAAGAAAGAACTGGAGGTGGATAGGGAAACCGGTGTACAAATCATGACCATCGAACAAGCGCAATTGTTTGCCCTGCAACGGTGCACAACTGCAAGGGATGCCATTAAAGTGATCACTTCTCTAATTGAAAAATACGGTTTTCTTCCTTCATGCGGGCCAAACTCCGAGGCATTGTGCATTGCCGATCCCAATGAAGCCTGGGTATTGGAAGTATTCAGCGTTGGAAAGGATTGGACGCTGGAGAGCGGGAAATTAGGCGCCATCTGGGCAGCGCAAAGAGTTCCCGACGATCATATTGCTGTTGTTCCCAATTGGAGCATCATTAAACAAATCGATTTGAGCGATCCGGATAATTTTATGGCTTCCAGGAATTACAAACAAGTGGCAATAGATTATGGCTGGTACGATCCGGACAGCGGTGAGCCGTTCATCTGGCAAAAAGTATATTCACCGATTCCCCGGGAATGGGCAACTAGTAGATTCTGGCTTTTCTTTTCCACCTTTGCGCCTAATTATAAAAACTGGCCTGATAAAAAATTGAAAACAAACTACTCCGGCTATGATTCCTACCATCAATATCTTGAAGATGTTTCTTTCTATCCTTTTTCAGTGAAGCCGGAACGCAAACTTTCGGTTCAGGATGTGATCGCGTTTCAGCGTTCCGTGTTTGCAGGTACAATTTACGATATGACCGCCGACTTTGATTGGTTCATTCCCGATGGGGTAGGCGGCATGAAAAAAAGTCCGCTTGCCACGCCTTTCCCCACAAAAGATATGCGCGAACTTTTGGATATACAATACCGGCGCATGGTCTCCCGCGGCGGCTACGGTATGGTAGCACAATTAAGAAACTGGCTGCCCGATCCCATTGGCGGTATTTACTGGTTCTATCTCGATAACCAGCATGTCAGTGCTTATGTGCCCATTTATGCCGGTGTTACAGATGTTCACACGGCTTACAAAGAATATGATCCAAATAAGTTCTCCGAAACATCTGCGCGATGGCTCATCGATTTTGTGGATAACCTGCTTTATTTAAAATGGCAGGAAGGAATAAAAGACGTGCGCGAAAAACGCGATCCACTGGAACAGGAGTTTTTTGATAAAATTGCTGAGATCGATGAAAAAGCGTTACATCTGTTTAAAAAGAATCCCAAAAAAGCCAGAAAATTTTTAACCGAATACACAACAGAAAACATGGAAAAGGTAGTGCTATTGTACAAAGAGCTGCGGGAATTGTTGCTTACTAAGTATACGAATAATAAGCAGCGGTTGTAGCTGAAAAGGTGGTTGAAGTCGTATTATTTTTTTTATTGCTTGACAAGAGACATTTTGTTGGTTATATTTATTTGATGTTGTGGGGTGATTGTCTAATTAATTAAAAATGTGAACATAAATTTTGAGGAATTAAAAAATGCATGTAATTTCAATGTTCTATGAATAATAATCCGAATGTTTAATTATGATTTGTCGTTTTACCCTGCTTTATCTCATCCATTCTTTTTTTTACCTGGTGAATGATTACCATTTTTACAGTGGAAAGAAACCAACATGAAATTTGATGAACTCGAAAAAAACTAAGAGTCTTTGAGCAGCTAAATGATCAATATGTATTACCAGAAATCTTTATGGTCGCTCGATTAGACGGCAGGAGTTTCACGAGATTAACCAAAGAAATTGTGAAATTTGAAAAGCCTTTTGATAGTAAATTTAGAGATCTAATGGTTGAAGTTGTCAAACACCTGGTGGATTGTGGATTCAGAATAATATACGGATATACCCAGAGTGATGAAATTTCACTATTATTTCATCCCGAAGAAGATACGTTTCAAAGAAAAATGCGTAAACTGAATTCTGTGCTTGCAGGAGAAGCCAGCGGAAAGTTTTCATTATTATTAGGAAGGATCGCTTCTTTTGATAGCCGGATTTCTCAATTGCCCTCAATGGATTTGGTAGTCGATTATTTTCGTTGGCGGAATGAGGATGCCCATCGAAATGCGTTGAATGGACATTGTTACTGGTTACTGCGGAAAAAAGGTGAATCGGCTACAAAAGCAAGTAAAATATTGGAAAAAAAAACAGTTTCTGAAAAAAATGAATTGTTGTTTCAGCATGGAATAAATTTCAATGATGTTCCAAACTGGCAAAAAAGAGGTGTTGGTGTTTATTGGGAAACTTATGTAAAAGAAGGTTTCAATCCAAAAAAGAAACAGGTTGAGAAGGCAGAGCGTAAAAGATTGAAAGCCGATTATGAATTGCCAAAAGGAGATGAATATAGTGAAGTTATAAAAAGTATTTTGGAGAATTAGTTTCACAATGTTAAACAAGTAAACCACCAGTATTACATCCTAAATTATTTTTTCACTTGCATAGGAACTAACAAAAACAGGCGCGACAACTGTTGCCGTATTTGATGATGCTTGTGGTAATCTGATTCAGATTTACCAGGAAAGTAATGAAAAAACCAGGAAATAGATATATCAATGAAGCAATTGAATATTACAACAGGCTTCAGAAATGAAAAATTTTAGAACAAAAATTACAAAATGAGTGCCTATTAGTGAAAGAAAATTAGATGTCTGTTTTAAGAAAATTTGAAAAAGTTACTGAAAATATAAAAATTGTTTTGGACATTTTTTTGGTTCAGGATGTATTTAATCAATGTTACTTTTTAAAACATTATTTTTGGAGGCAAGAATGAGAAAGAAAATTATTTTTAGTGTTGTATTCATATTATCAATCGCTGCAATAAGCAGTTTCACTAAAGCAACTGATTTATATATGCCTAAAAATATCCAAAAGGCGTATGACAACAAAACTCGGTCAATGGATGGCGCACCGGGATCTGCATACTGGCAAAATCGAGCCGATTATTCAATTAATGTTTCCTTTGATCCGGCAACGCGGATTGTAAAGGGGAGTGAAACAATTACCTACTTCAATAACAGTCCCGATGATTTGAATCAACTGATCATTCACCTGTTCCCCAATCTTTATAAAAAAGGAAATTCCCGTGATTTTGATGTGGAATTCGCTGATGAGAGTGATGGTGTTCAAATCGAAAAAATGACTGTGAATGGAGAAAATATAAACACATCACCAGAGAGTAAATCCATCGAGTACCAGCATTCTAATTTGAAGCTGCGTCTTCCCGAACCACTTCTTTACGAAAAAAAATTAAAACTAAAAATTGATTGGAATTATGTGCTCAATAAAGGTTCTCATCAACGAACCGGCGCTGTGGATTCGACATCATTTTTTATTGCTTACTTTTTTCCACGCATCGCGGTTTATGATGATATCGATGGCTGGAATGATTTTGCCTATACCGGGACAGCTGAATTTTACAATGATTTCGGTGACTTTATTGTGTCTGTAACAGTTCCTGAAAATTATATTGTCTGGGCGACCGGTACGCTAACGAACCCGGAAAAAGTTTTAAGGGAAAAATATTTGAAGCGCTACCGCGAGGCGTTTACATCAAACAATATTATTCACATCGTCGATTCAACAGAATGCTATTTACAAAATATTAGCAAAGAAAATACCTGGAAATTCAAAGCTAAAAATGTAACGGATTTTGCATTTGCCATTAGCGATCACTATCTCTGGGATGCAACCAGCCTGATCGTTGATAAGAAAACAAACAGGAGAGTTTTTATCGACGCCGCTTATCACAAACATGCCGAGGATTTTTACCATGTCGCTGGAATCGCCCGGCAGGCAGTTGAATTTATGTCCTATCGATTCCCGGGTTTGCCTTTTCCTTTTCCTAAAGTAACAGTTTTCAATGGAGCGGATGGTATGGAATATCCCATGATGGTCAACGATATTGCTAAAGAGGATATAAATGAGGCAATAAAACTTACCGCCCATGAAATCCTGCACAGCTATTTACCATTTTATGTTGGCTGCAACGAAACAAAATATGCCTGGATGGACGAAGGATTCACCAGCTTTGGAGACTACCTGATTATTTCTAATTTGTTTTCTGTCGAAGATGCTAATTTTTATTTTTTGGATGATTACCGGGGGCAAGCTGGTGACTTCCTGGACACGCCTTTATTTACAACGTCAGAGTGGCTAAAAAGACCGGTTTATACCTACAATTCTTATCCGAAACCGGCTTCGTTTTTTATTGTCCTGCAAGATTATTTTGGCGAAGAGAAATTTAAAAAAATCATCCACGAATTTATGAATCGCTGGAACGGCAAGCACCCGACGCCTTATGATTTCTTTTTCACGCTTTATAATGTCAGCGGAGAAAATTTAAATTGGCTCATCAAACCCTGGTTTTATGAATTTGGCTATGTTGATTTGGCGGTAAAGGAAGTTTCGCAAAAAAATAAAAATTACAAAATCATTGTTGAGAAGAAAGGTAACATCCCAGTACCAATCGAATTGAAAATTATTTTTGCTGATGAAAGTGAAAAACTAATTGAAGAAACTGCCGGTGTTTGGAAAGATGGAAAATCTCTTTACCCGATCGAAGTACAATTTTTAAAAAAGATAAAATCAATTAAGTTGATTGATAAGAGTTTGATTGATGCGGATTTGTCGAATAATATATTTTAATCTGAACAGTAAGATTAGATCTTTTAATCGAAAATCGAATATCGTAAATGGAAAATGGAGGTAAATGTCATGAAAAAACAAATGCTTGGAATTTTAATAACTACGCTCGTTCTGATAACCAGCATGGTATTCCCGGGTTTTGCCCAGGAAAAAAACACCGATCAAAAAGGTGAATTAACCGTTCCCTGGGATGAATTCAAAAAATTGGTGGATATCGACAAGAATGAGATCGTAATTTCCCTGGAATCATTTCAGAAACTTTTGGCGCAAACCGGATCTAAAACAAAACCACGGCATAGCTTTAAAGATGGCAACGTTGTTCTCAAACGTGCTGAATTCAAGAAACTAATTAATGCCATGAAGCTGGTGCAGGGACAGGATCAAAAACCCCCGTTTGATTACCTGGTTACTAAAGCCTTCTACCAGGGAAAAATGCAAAATAACAATACCGAATTTACGGGAACATTTACTGTACACGTTTTGAAAAAAGATGCTTATTTAAAGGTGCCATTGCTTCCCCAAAACATTGCCCTGGCAGACATTAAAATTAACGGTGAACAGGCGTTAGTGGTTAGTGAAAGCGGTTACTTAAAAGTGGTTTTATCTGAAGCAGGTGAATATGAAATCACAGTTACCTTCTCGCTAAAATCTTCTCTCGAAAAAGGACCCCACAAAGTCGATCTGACAATTCAGCAGACGCCAATTACAATGCTGCAATTAGAAATACCGCTAAAGGACATCGATGTGGAAATCCCCCAGGCGCAGAACTTGCAAACAAAATTAAGGGGCAACTCAACAATAGTTTCAGCAGTGATAAACCAGGGGCGAACCATTAGTGTGCGCTGGAGGAAAAAAGTTGCCATTACTGAAAAAATACCGCCCAAACTTTATTGTGAAGTGAATCATCTCATTTCCATTGAAGACGATGCGTTCAAAATTAATTCTGACATCAATTACAATATTCTCCACAGCGAAGTTGATGCTGTTCGTATCACTATTCCGGATAACATGAATGTGCTCACTGTTTCCGGGGAAGGGGTTGGAGAGTGGCAGGAATCAACGCAAGGGGAGCAGCGAATAATTCTTATCCCGTTTACTTACGGAAAAAAGGGAAAGGTCACGGTTAGAGTAACTGCAGAAGTATCGCTTTCCGAAACCGGGTTAGCCAATGTGTTTTCAGGATTTCGTGCGCTGGAGACGATAAGAGAAACCGGGTTCATTGGTTTTGAACTCAACACCAGCGCTGAAGTCATTGTTGCTGAAAGTGAGGGTTTGGAAAAAGTTGCCATACAAAAGCTTC
>JADHVV010000184.1 GCA_016783825.1 Candidatus Zhuqueibacterota bacterium
ATGCGCTTTCAACCGAATGGTATTGATGTTGATAAATCCTTTGGAATCCGTTGCATCAAAACCGCCTTCGACTTCCATGCTGGAGAGTTCCTGGTCATACAACGAAGTTGGTGATTCCCTGCCTATGATCTGTACATTGCCTTTGTACAAAGAAATAGCAACTTTGCCATCAATTGCTTCCTGGCTCTTTTTAAAGGCATTTAACAGGAAATCCATTTCCGGCGAAAACCAGAAACCATTATAAATTATTTCGGAAAACTTCGGCACTAACAAGTTCCTGATATGCATCACCTCTTTATCCATGGCAATACCTTCCAGGTCTTTGTGAGCCTTCCAAAGAATGTCCGCGCCCGGATTTTCATAAATGCCCCGCGACTTAATTCCGATGAACCTGTTCTCCACCATGTCCACCCTGCCGATTCCGTTTTCACTTCCCAATTTGTTGACATAGTTAAAAAGTTCCAACGGGTTTGTAACTTCGGTTCCGTCTCCTTCATTAACGATCTTAACCGGGGTGCCATCTTTAAAGTGGATTTGAATGATCGTTTCCTTATCCGGTGCATTTTTTGGTGAGACCGTTTTGCTGAACGTACTCTCCGGTGGTCGAAACGCCGGGTCTTCCAGTATTCCGGCTTCATGGCTTATGTGCATCAGGTTTTCATCTTCGCTAAAAGGTTTTTTATGTACGGAAGTGATTGGAATATTATGTTTTTTAGCATATTCAATAAGATGATCTCTGCCTTCAAATTGAGCTAAAAACTCCGGGTCTTTCCACGGAGAGATCACCTTGATATTTGGATTCAACGCGGCATAGGCTAATTCAAATCTCACCTGGTCATTTCCTTTGCCGGTTGCACCGTGGGCAACATATTCAGCTTTTTCTTTTTGAGCTATTTCAATTTGTGCTTTACCCAGCAGCGGTCGCGCCAATGAAGTGCCTAACAAATACCTGCCTTCATAAATTGCATTTCCCTTGAGCGCCGGAAAAATATAATCGGTGACAAATTCTTCCCTTAAATCGACTACATAAGCTTTTTCAGCGCCTGTTTGAAGCGCCTTCTTTTCTACAGCATCAAAATCTTCAACCTGTCCCACATTGCCGATGAAACAAATAACTCTAAATCCCTTTTCAGCTAACCACTTTACAAGGACCGATGTGTCTAGTCCACCACTGTAGGCTAATACTACTTTTTTTGTTTTCATTTTATCCTCCTGAATGTTTTCGTTTTTTAGAAAAATTTTAAATTATGTCTAAATTTGATGGTACACAGCGATCCTGGATGCTTGATCCTCGTTACTGGATACCTCCCTGCCCATCCAGTATCAAGCGGAACGTCCGCCATTTTTTGGGGTGGATATCCAGCATCGTTTCAAATTTTCTATCTGCAGCTCACTACGCTGGGATTAATTATCTAAACAAAACATATTTTAATGAATACAGTTTGAATAACATTTGATAAGTCGGGGGTGCGATAAGTTTGATTCTGGAATCTGATGTGTAATTGAGGTACAGTTAAAATTTCAAGAGAGGATTCAAATTTTTAAATAAAACATTCCTTTACGCTCACAAATAAACCAGCCAAACCATTGGACTCACTAATCTTCGCCGTAACAGGTATTTCCGACACTGCTGTCCCGGCAAAGCCTGGTCGATAACGTTTCAGACGGTTCATCTTTAAAAGTCTTTTAGTTATATAAATCAATTTTTCCATTTGACTTTTTTTAGTCGTGCCATTTGCCTGTTTTCAGAATTATACCTGAAAAACAATATTTTGTTTCAATTAGAAAGGTAATTGGGAAAATGGGTAATAAAAAAATTTGTAGTAATACGAACTCCCAATTATCCAGTAAATTGATCACCCGGTTATCTTATTCGTTCCGGCTTATCCAGGCTGGATTCTTGAAAAGACAAATATACACATTTTTTTGAAAATGTCAAGTAAAATTTTAAAAAGATCAAAAATATTTTGGAAAAGTATTGCAGACAGTGGTTTCTTGTTGTTGCAAATTATCGCAAAATAAAATATTTTTTGTTGACATTTTGATATTTTGTATTAATAAAGAGGCAAAAGAAGTAGTTTAATACTCTGCTCACCTTGCATATCTTGGAATAATAGCCAATTTATCATTTTTGGATCACTGGTTCTTTTAAAGATAAACCAATCGCATTGAGAAGCATCGTAATTCGAGCTTATTGGGATGATCCGAAGCATCCAAGTATTGAATGTCCGTTGAGTGATTTAATGGGGTTTGGGCAATGACGAAGAAATTATGAATTATGAAAATATTTCTGAATATCAATTCTTGTGATCATCCAATATTTCGATGCTTTTTTGTAGTGGTATTTTCGTCAATTTATGTATTTGTTCAACCGACAAACCCTCGCCAGACATTGAAGTAATAATCATTTTTTGATTTTGTTCAACTCCCTTTTCTATTCCCTGTTCAATCCAATTTTCAAATCCCTGTTCCATTAAAATTTCTGCAGTTGACTTCACGAAATCACCTCCTCGTTTAAGATTTTTTTCATCAAATACTTGTTTAACTTTTTCCGGTTGGCTCTTATGTTCAAATAAGATGTACAAAATTGACGGCTTGTTATTCAACTTAAGGTTGAAGATAATATCGCTAAAAAAAGGCTGTAATTCCTTTTCTACAAAACTGTCTTTGTCAAGATAAATGGAAAAGGGATAAGGCTCTCGCAAAATTAAGCTACTAAATTTTTCTGCCCGGACTGCCAGTGTATTATTTTTACAATTTTTTCGCCAGCACAACACTCCCTTTCAAAGACCTCACAGCCCCCCGCTCATAATGTATCGCCTCCAAATAAACAACATAAATTCCCATGCGGCAAATATTTCCATCGTCGTCATTGCCATCCCAGATTGTTGAGCTGGTAACGCCGGATGGTTGATTGTTCACTAACATTCTTATCAACCTGCCGCGAATGTCATAAATTTTAATGTGTATTTGAGAAAGATTAAACGGCAGTTCATAACTTATGATTGTCACATCATCCCTGCCATCACCATCGGGCGAAAAGGGATTTGGGGAAATGGAAAGTTTTTCTTTTGTTGGCAAGACATCTACAAAAATGGAGTTTTGTTCCCCGGGAGTTCCGCCGTATAAAGTTGCACTGGAATTCCAATTGCTGGAATCATTTGAAGCAATGTCAGGATTTATTCGCTCCAAAGAAATTCCTTTATCGCCTCCCCAAAAATCAAAATAGCTTACTTCATCAATAATGTTTTTATTTTGGTCAAACAATACAATTCTATCATCGCTATTATTTAATGATGGCCAGGGTGAGGGAGTCGCCATAAAAATATCCGGGATTTCGAAATGGTCTAAAATTGTGGAATCTTCTGACAGAATAAAAAAAGACTTTGGCGGGATTGGCAGATAGCTTTCTGTGATTTGAGTTTTGTTGCTTGTGTCGCTGTCAGAAAAAGCCCAGCCTTGTAAGTTCACTTTGTAATCCGAACGATTGAAAATTTCGATCCATTCTGGCTGATCGCTAAGAGGGGAGAACATTATTTCGTCTATCACTAAAACGTTTTTTGGAAAGCCGACACTTATTTCAGAAATCAAAGAATCATTTAAAGGATTGTTGTCTTGCCCGGATTGTAATTTACCTAGCAGGTTAAATATGCCTGAATTGGAAACAAAGTAATTTATTTCAGCCTGAACAGTTTGTCCCTGCAAAAGGATCGTCCCGGTCGAAAAGATATCACCAATCTGTTCATCAGGCTGAAAAATCTCATTTTGATTAAAATCAAGATAGCTGCCTAATTGAAAACCATTTACCGGGTATAGCCCAATGTTCTTGACCCTAAAAAAGATAGTACTTTCGTCTTCAGGAAATGGATTTTGAGGCGAGTAATTAATGTCTGTTAGAGCCAGGTCATAATCAAGTGGAGAAACACTGTTTTTCAAGCCGGGCGTAGCGCCAAAGGTGTCTTGCGATAACGCCCAATTTGATTGGACATCTGATTCTTTGTCCCAGGAAATTCTTTCCAACGAAACGCCGCTTTGACTTCCCCAAAATGATTGGTAATGTACTTCATCAATGGTTGAACCGATCAGATCGTAAATAAAAACTGCGTCACCACTATTGTTTAAGGCGGGGAATCCTTGAGCAGGCACAAGTACTTCACAGGATATGTCCGGGAAATTAGTATAAATGGTACTGTTTTCAGTAACAATCAAATATTCCTGTTCACGAATGAGTAGCGTAGAATCACTGAAATTAATTTTGCTGTCAATGTTGCCATCACTAAATTGCCATTGTTGAATATCAACAGCTTGGTTGCCGGGATTAAATAGTTCGATCCACTCCACCTGGTTTGAAGAAGGACGATACATGATTTCATTAATGAGGAGCGATCCCACAGGAAATCCGATTTTAACTTCGGATGAAGCCACATTATTTAAAGAGTCCTGATCTGCTTCAAAATAAGCTATGAGGTAAAAAATATGTTTGCCGCTTTTTAGAGTATCGATTGTTGTAAAAATTTGTTCAGTTTCTCCGGTGAGTAAAACATTAGTGATTAAATGAGTTGATCCAATTTGTTCTTCAGTGGAAAGAAGAGAGTCAAAGTTTTTATCAAGAAAAAATTTGACTTTAATGTTTGAAACAGGGGAGTTACCAGCATTTGTAATCGATGCAGAAAGCATGATGGCTTGCCCGGATTGGGCAGTTTCCGGCGACGCGGTTAAATTAGCGGAAACATCCAAAGAGAGCTTGCGAACACTATTAAATAGCCCCGGCGTGCCATTTAATGTTTTGCTGTTTTCCCAGTTCTCAATTCCATCACCTGCGAATAGATCGATCTTTTCATCGGAATAACCCGGTTCGTTGTCCAATGAGTAGAAGTAAAACGTGATGGTGTCGCCTGTACTGGAAAATAGAAAAATAGGTTCAGATGTGCTGTTGGATAATCCGGACGAGCCAAAAGTTCCGTTGTCGATAGTTAGAATTAAAGCATCCTCGGGAATTAATCCCTGGTATTGTACCGAGTTTTCAAAGTACCCGGCATCAAGGATTAACCCGAATTGTTGCGGCGCGAGCTTGGTACCGTGTACGTGAGCGATAATATTATCAATCCCGGAACCATCGCTGATCTGCCAGCCGGACAAATCAATCGAGTCAGTAGCGCTTGTATTGTAAATCTCAATGAATTCATCGTAGTATTCACTGCCGCTGGGATCGAACATGATTTCGGAGAGAACGATTTGGGAGAAGGATGTAGATGGCGCTAATAAGCATAAAAAGGTAAGAGAAAGAATGCCGTAAAATCTGCAAATTTCAGGCATATTCATGCTCCTGGTTTAAGGCTGGAAACAGTTCTTCAGGTTCTTTCCCGGTTATTTTCATGTATAATGAGAAAACCCCTTTGCCAACCAGGTAAGAAAGATCAACTGTACCTTCAATACCATCTGAAAATTTTAACCAGACATTGTATTTCGTAGATACTTTGAATGCGATAATTTTATTCATGGTTAACTCCACTAATTATAAATTACAAAACAAAGGAATATCTGTCAATTGTCAGATGCAATAGATAACAGAAAAATAATTGCCGTTGGTTCTTTCCCATAATCGAAGACCTCGCTGGCATAAATTTTAAGGCTATTTTTCTGTCATTCATTTTTCTGTCGTGTTTTTGTTTAAATTATATTTACCCAGATCACTTTTTATTTTTTTAATTCTTCCCGAATAACACGACGAAGTGTGTTTTCCATATCGTTATGAAGAATATTTGTTTTCAGAGCCTGGTTAATAAGCGTTTGGTAACCGCGTCCACCTGCTAAAGATTTAAAATAAGCTACAACACTTGCATCGAGCAGAATATTAACTCGAACTTTTCCTTTGGGAATAGGTTTACCCCCAACGCGCAATTGAGCCCGGGCAAATTGTTCTTCAGTTATTTCGGGAATGTCGGAGAGATCAATATCTTTATCTTCCATTTTATTGATTCTATCCCAATCAGTTTGTGAATCCTCTGAAGTAAGTCCTTTTTTCATTTTTCAAAGCCTTTCGCATTGAAATTATACGAACCGTGTCATTACGTTCAGTGAAAGCTATTACAACAACTTTGCTATTTAACATACCTATGGCAATGAAACGTTGCTCATAATAAGGGAAACGATCATCTTCAAAAGTAAAAGTAATGCCTGAAAAGACCTTTTGTGCATTACTAAAATCTAATCCATGTTTTTGAAGATTAGTCTTACGTTTATTTTCATCCCAAATAAATTTCATTTACAGGAATATACATATTTTTATACACATTATCAAGGGGAAAATTACTATTAATAATATTTTCAAGATGGTTTGAAGAATACATCCCAACGAAATATAGGGATGACATATTATTTTTCAACCGCCTCCACAGTATAAACCGCGGCCGCCTCAGCCCGCTCCGAAACCGGAATCTGCGAAAGCCATCTCGCTAATTTGGTGAGAGCCATTTTGGGGGTGCCGATCGGGGAAAAAGCGCTGCTCAAATCAATCTCATCAATAAAGTCGATGCGCTGTTTGGTGGCAATTACTTTTACAACTTCAGAGTTCTTTTTATGCCCGGGTAGCGTGCTCACTTTAATGTAGGAATTGCCAGCTTTCTGAAAAGTTTTTTCCGGGACTTGAATGGACGCGGCTTTTTTAATGAAATTATCTTTTTCAAAAAAATTTGGAAAAAGAATCCGAACGGTGTCATCAGCGCCAATATTGAAAATTGTCAGGTAACAATCTTGTGTTGCTTTGATTTTAAACACAACCTCATCGCCGGATTGAAAAATTGTGCGATTAAGTTTTAAACTAATTTTGAATGACGGATCGGGCTTTTCTTCTCTCGAAACGACTTTTGCTTTCATTGTTACTTTATAAATTAACACTGGCGGATCATTGGGATTTTCTGCGGGCATGGTAATGGTGTCCCATTTTTTGTTCTTTTCTTCAACCACATGCCCATAAGAAATTGAATGAATAAAATCCCCGGCAAGCTGGAAATCCCTGACCATTGTTTCTGCCTGAAGGCTCACGCCGCAGACCTGCTCGATGGCATCGATCCGGGCTTTACGCAATGCAATGATCTTCGCTTCTTCAGAAGAAATATTTTGAATGGCAGCATCGCCGGTGCAGGTTACCCATTGAGCTTCATTTTGTCCCGAGGCATCGTTTGAAGTCAATAAGATGAAAATTATTAGCAAAAACACGATGAAAAAATTTTCTTGTTTCATAGCATAATAAATCAAGTTTTGTTTGTGTGATATAATAAAAAATTACAAGGGAGCAGTAACTTTTAAGGATTGATCCAATCTTTAATCAAAATTACATCCAGTTCTTTTATTTTTTTCAGTTTAATGTCATTAGTAACAAAAATATCGCATTTGCTAAAAAGAGCAGTTGACAATTAAATGGCATCCATGCCCTTCAACCATTTATATTTGCTACGTAATTTGGCAGCGGAATCAGCAATTTCCATATTAATATTATATGTACGGATTTCAAAGTCAATTAATAATTCTTTGAATCTCCTGATAATTTCGAGCTTCCTTTTTTCGTATGGTTTTACAGAGAATTCCATTACACTAATAGTGCTTGTGGTTAACTCGATATCATTGGAGAAACAAAATTTGAAAAAACCATCTACTTTCTCGATGAAGTGAATATTTTCTTCGACAAAGTAGATAAACAGGCATGTATCGATAAATGCTTTTTTAAATTCTATCATTTTCCCTCAGTTCATTAACATGTTCTTGAGCGTCTTTATCCCAAATGTTTTTCGCTATTCCTCTATACTTATCCATAACCACTGAAATATTTATTTCTTGCAATAGATCTTTTTTTAGTTTTCTGTAGATATGCCGTTTATCTTCTAATGTAAGATATTCTATATCTTCCATGACTTCCTTTGCTTTTAACATTTTAATTTCCTTCTATAAATTTAAGAATTTCAACATTAATAAATCCAACGTTATTATACTAAAAATTCTTTGATTAGTCAAGTGAAAAAACATGAAGTGATGCTTAAATATTAGAGAATAAACAAAAATTTTTACCGCAAAGACGCAGAGACCGCAAAGTTTAAATTATATTATTTCTTTGCATGCTTTGCCTGTGCCCGCAGGGTACGTTTTTGCGGTGAAATAAAGATCAATACGAACATATAACCGCTTTCAAATTCCCTCTAACAATAGGTGTCTGCTCCCGCCCATATTTGCGCCGCGCCATATAAGTAACCTGTTCCGAGAGATATTTTTTTAATTCATTCAAAGTCACTTTGCGATTTTTGTTCGAGTCAGCTTCCCCGCGCAACGCTCTTAAGACATAATAAGTGAATAATGAATGCTTGCCCTCCGGATACCAACTGGAAATTTGATCCCCTTCGGAGCTGGTCAACAGGTTTAAATTTTCACCCAATGAGGGTGCTTTAATGTCGATGTACATGGGACTGGCGTTTTTGATGATCATGCCCTGTTGGGAGCCGCCGGAAAAACAGGCATCGAGCACAATTGTTTTTGATTTTGCAGGAATTTTATCAAGGTTTTTATACAGCAAATCCAGCGGATAACCGTTCAAACGAACATAATTAGGATCTGCATCAACCGGCATGAGGTAGCCTTTTTTGCCCTGAATGTCCGGCGCACCGTGTCCGCTGTAATAAATAAAAACATCGGATAAGTTTGCTTTAACATAATTGAACAATTTACCCTGGTAAACATCGCTGGTGCCAAAGCAAAGATTTAAATCGCTCTTTTTCGCATTTTCAATGTAAATGATATTTCCTTCTCTATACCCAAGTACATTCAGTAAATATTTTTTCATTGTTCTGGCATCGTTCAAAGCAAATTCCACATCCGGTACGTCCGGATTTGTGTAGTCGCTGTTACCAATCACAACAGCGATTCCATCGTTATTTTGTACTGGGATTTTGGGAATGTTTTCGTCCACATCAACAAAAGCCGGCGCTTCCACTCTGCTGCCTTTTCCCAGGATGCTGAAACTGGTTTCAACTTTCTCTGATTCAAAGCCGGTATTTGTGTCGGTGACTTTTGCTTCGTAGATAATGGAGCCAGATGGCAATCTTTCATCCCATTTCATGGTCGAGGAGTAAGTCCCGGATTCACCGGCTTGAATCACGTCCATCCATTTCGTATTCACTCGCGGTTTTGATGACCAACTCGCTTTTAATGAAATGGTGAGTTTGGGTGTAATGGCTTTATTTGTGAGATTATTGACCACAACCTTGACCGCACCGGTTTCGCCTTCGCTGAGCATGTTATCGCCCGATGGATCGGCGAAACTTATTTCACAAAAAATCCCGGTTTTTGA
>JADHVV010000027.1 GCA_016783825.1 Candidatus Zhuqueibacterota bacterium
AATGTTTTTTCAGGATACAATTTATCCAAAATTACAACACATTTGAGTTTGTAAATAATTATTTACCTCGTAGAGGTAACATTATTGTAAAAACAGGTAAGTCCCAAAAATCAAAATCCTCGTAGAGGATTAATTATTATAAAATATTCATCCAGTCATTAATCACATTAAATGTATTACAAAATTATTTTGCCATCAATCATGCATACATTAATTTCCCTTTAGGTTCTGGAATTGATCTCCCCAGTTCTGTTGCCGTTTCCATCCATTCCTGAATTACGATCTCTACATTTTTTAAAGTTTCAGAATAGGTTTCGCCATCTGCCATACAGCCTGGTAATTCAGGCACTTCAACGATGAAAGCTTCGTCTTCTTCACTCCAATAAGAAATTATTTTATATTTGCTCATTATGGTACAGAATTAGTTTGGAATTTTGAATTTGAAAAATTGAAATTTGTTTGGAATTTGTTATTTGTTTTTTGGAATTTTTGTTATTATTTTTGCTATCATAGGAATTGTCGTATAATAATTTAAAATCTACTCATTAAATGCCACTGATATCTGCGCTGTCAACTGTTCGTTTGTAAAATGATTCATCTTAATCGCATGTTTATAACAGGTCGCACCGCAAGTGCCGCATCCTTTACAAGCCACTGCCACAATATTGGCTTTTATTCCTTTGGAAGTTTGCACCATTTCAATTGATCCATAAGGACAGACCGACGCGCATAATCCACAGCCGCGGCAGGCATCTTCATCCACCAACATGGATACAATGGGTTCAACCTCAACTTCTTCCCTCGTTAAATGAATTGAAGCCCGGGCAGCAGCGCCCAATGCCTGGTGAATTGATTCTGTTATAGTTGCCGGCCAATGGGCAGTTCCGCATACATAAATGCCGTCGGTGGCAAAATCATTGGGTCGTAATTTAATGTGCGCTTCGAGGAAAAACTTATATTCATCCAACGGCACTTTGAGCATTTTGGAAACCGATTCAACACCCTCATTGGGAATCAGCGGAGTTGCCAACACAACTGAATCATAATCTATTTCCATTTCCCTGCCCAGAACATCGTTAAAAACCTTAACTGAATTTTCTTCAACTTGCGGCGGTTGATCTTCAGAAAATTTTACAAACCTGACTCCCAGTTCTTTGGCGCGTCTTAAAATCTCTTCGTTCTCCACACCGTGACACATTAAATCACGATATAAAATGAACACTTTTGCGTCCGGATTTTGCTGTTTGATGAAAATCCCGCTTTTAATGGCAGTCATGCAGCAGATACGGGAGCAGTAAATTCGCTCGCTATTTCGGGAACCGGCACACTGAATCATTACCACATTTTTTGTTTTGAACTTTCCGGTTTTCAGTAAACTTTCAAGATGCATTTGTGTGATTATCTTTTTCCCATCATATTTGTACAATCCATCAGGGATCAACGACCTTGTTCCGGTTGCTACAATGATAATCCCAAATTTCTTTTTAATTTCCTGTTTCTTATTGGGTTGAATTGTTGCCACATAATTTCCCACGTATCCTGCTACGTCAACCACATTTGTTTCAGTCATCACATTAGCGTTTGGATATTTTGATAACGTTTCGATTTTTTCTGAAGTCAATTGTTCGGCTGAAATATCTCCCGGAAAGATTTGATAGAGTCCTTTCATTAGCCCGCCCAATTGATTTGTTCTTTCAACAAGCGTTACCTCAAAACCGCGAGCAGCCAAAGATTGGGTTGCTGTCAATCCAGCAATTCCACCGCCAATGATCAAGGCTGAAGGTTCAACTTTTGCGACAATACTTTCTTGCGGTTCCAATAATCGCGCGCGGGCTACGCCCATACGAATCAAATCTTTTGCCTTTTGAGTCGCAGGTTCAGGCTCGTTTTTATGCGCCCAGGAGCAATGTTCCCGAATATTCACAAATTCAAAAAAGAACGGATTCATTCCGGCGTCCTGGCAGGCAGCACGAAAAGTCGGTTCGTGAGTGCGCGGTGTGCAAGCTGCCACAATAACACGATTGAGTTTATTTTCAATGATTGCGTTTTTTATATCCGTAACGCCGGCTTCTGAACAACTGAATAAATTTTCCCGCGTAAAAGTTACATCCGGTAATGTTTTAGAATATTCAGCCAATTCTTTACAATCCAAAAATCCGGCAATATTGCTTCCGCAGTTACAAACAAAAACGCCAATACGAATTTCTTCCACTAATTGCTCCTATAAAAATGTTTATCTTGTTATTCCCGCATGCTTTTAGCGAGAATCCAGGCTTAAAGAACAAATGGATGCCCGATAAAAACATTCGGGCATGACATCCTGTCGTGATTTAAATGTTTTAAAAGTAATTTCTTCACGCTGTCTTTTTCTTCTCACCCAAAAACACAACCTCCGCCGCCCGGTTCGCTGCTGCGCTGGCTTGTGCCACAGATTCCGGAATATCAGCAGGGCCGATACAAAAACCGCAAGCAAAAATTCCCGGTACATTTGTATCCGAAGGATAGGGCAAACCGGCAGCCACAAATCCGTGCTCACTTAAATTGACACCTAATTTTTTTGCCAGTTCGGATGAGCCTTTCGCCGCCATTGCAGCAGTGGAAAGCACAGCCATTTCCACATTAAGTGACTTTACTTCTCTGGTTTCAGTATCTTCATACCACAGAATTGGATTCTGGTTTTCGTCTTCAGTGATATCAGCCACACGCCCGCGGATATAATTGATACCGTATTCTTCTTTGCCGCGGATTTCGTATTTTTGAAACCATTTTCCAACATTCCTGAAATCAGTATGAAAAATGTACGATTCAGAATCAGGTTCATGTTCGCGTCCCAGCATGGCATCCTTTATGGCATACATACAGCAGACACTGGAGCAATAATTACAGTAATTAAAATCCCGCGAACCAACACATTGTACATAAGCGACTTTATGAGCCATTTCACCATCTGATGGTCGTAATAGATTTCCACCAGTTGGGCCAGTAGCGTTGATAAGCCGTTCGTATTCCAAACCAGTAATTACGTTTTTCATTTTGCCATAGCCATATTGCGTCAATGGTGTCGGATCAAAAACATCCAAACCAGTGGCAACAATCACAGCGCCAACATCGAGTTCCAAAATTTTATCTTTTTGTTCATAATCGATGGCGCCTTTTACGCATTTGGTTTTGCAGACACCACATTTCCCCTTTTTCAAATATATACAATTATCAGGATCGATAGTCATCACAGCCGGGATGCCCTGTGAAAAATACTGGTACACGGCTTTACGATTTTTTAATCCCATGTCAAAATCGTCCGGTATCTTTTTGACCGGACATTTTACTAAACAATCACCACAGGCATTGCAAATATCTTCGTCCACGTACCGTGCTTTCTTTCGGACAGTGGCGGTAAAATTTCCGATATCACCTTTAAGACTTTCAACTTCACTGTAAGCCAGGATATTTACATTAGGATGCCGACCGACATCCAGCATTTTCGGCGCCAGGATTCATATCGAGCAGTCGTTGGTAGGAAACGTTTTATCCAACTGCGCCATTATTCCACCGATGCTGGGCTTTCTCTCCACGAGATGGACTTTTATTCCCATGTCGCCCAGATCAAGCGCTGCCTGAATGCCTGCAATACCACCGCCGATAATTAATACGTCTTTCAATTTATTCTCCATTGTTTGCAACTACGAATTTCACGAATGAATTTCTGTGTCTATTTAAAAAAACAATTTTGTCATTCCGGCAATCCTGTCCAGCTACATTATAAAAATTAAAAGGTTGACAGACTGGGCTTTTGAGCCGGAATCTCCTCGCTCTATCCATGAGATTCCCGCTAAAAACATGCGGGAATGACATCTCGGATAGGCATTAATTAGTGTAATTCGTGAAATTCGTGGTTCAGAGTTATATTGCTTCAGCCACCAGTGTAGCCAAATCCTTTATTTTTATTTTAAAATCAAATCCATTATCATTCATGGTACAATTTAAATGAATTTTACATTTAGGACACGCTGTAACCAAAGTAGACGCCCCGGTTTTTTCAGCTTCTTTCAACCGATCTACCTGAATTTTTTTGTTCACCTGTGTACAATTCATCCAAGTACTGGAACCGCAGCACATTCCGTTTTCCCTGTTTCTTTCCATTTCTAAAATTTCCAATCCGGGTATAACACTTAACACTTTTCGCGGCGCATCAAATTCTTTTTCAAATCTACCTAATCGACACGGATCGTGGAAGGTAATTTTTTCATTAGCCTCATTAAAAGTGATTTCTTCGGAGTCTAACTTCTCTGCAATGAATTGTGAAATATGCAAAACGTCAAATTTTAATTTTCCAAAAAATTGCGGATACAAAGTTTTAAAAGTGGAATAACCTTCAGCACAGGAAAAGATCACTTGTTTGGCGCCTGAATTTTTGATCATTTCCAGGTTACTCTTTGCCAATGTTTTGAATTTCTCCAACTCACCAGTCCAGTAGGAATCGTGACCGCAACACCGTTCATCCTGACTTACAACAGGTTCAATCCCAAATTTATTTAAAATTTTAATTGTTGATTTTGAAGCGTTCAAACTGTCTGCTTTGATGTTATCGAAAATGATTTGGTAATAAGGAGTACAACCGACGAAGAAGAGAACATCGCCTTTTTGTTTTGTCTTTAATTCTTTGGGAATCCAGCTTAAATCTTTTTTTACGAATTTTTTCGTTTGCAGAGCAGATACTGCTTGAATAGTACCAGCGTGAGTGCAAACCCCGCGATTATCAATCTCAATCGCTAACTGGCGCATTTGAAACATAAAATCGTTATAATCGACCAGGGATGGACAGCGGGCGCTGCAAGCGCCACAGGTGAGACAAGTCCAGAGATCATCATCCCGGATCAGTTCTTCTTCGGAAATCAGCAAAGATTTTTCCACAAACAGGCGGGGCGAATACTTGGGATTAATTCGGGAAATGGGACAACTTCCTGTACAGATTCCGCATTCGAGACAATAATGGGCATTGGTCTTTTTAATTACAGCATCGATTGTCATGCAGCCTCCTTTTCTGCCAGTGAACCTATTTGAGAAATTCTATCATAAAATTGAGTGATCACAGAAACAAAATACTCACCGCTGATTTCAGTGAAAAGCTCGAAATCCAATCTTTGATGATTTATACCAGAAACCTTTAACAACTCTTGAGTTTCTTTTATGACTTCACACGCTGTTTCATTACCGGAAACATAATGACATTCGCCTTTGCCGCAAGCGCCAACAAGCACGCCATCGTATTCGTTTTCAAAAGCGTTCAGGATTAATCCGGGGGTAATTCTTCCTGCGCAATTGAGTTGAACAATTTTTACACTTGCCGGGTATTGTAGTTCTGAAGCGCCGGCATTATCAGCAGCGATATATGGATTCCATTCGCAGCAGTAGAAAATTATTTTTGGTTTGTTTTGGGGCATGTTTATTCCTATTTTGCTAACTGGATTTCTTCGATAAACTCAAAATGTTTTAGATTTTTGGTCATTAATACTAGTGACATTTTTTCTGCGGATGCAGCAATCAGTGCATCAGGAGTACGCAGTCGATATTTTTTGAAATATTTGGCTCGTAATTTTCCCGCTCTTTTTGCTATCCCAGAATCAACAGGAATTCTGTGGAAATATGATAACAGAGCTTCTATCCTTAAATCATCATCATCTTTTAAACTACCAGAATATATTTCTGCTTCTGTTATGGCAGAAATGAATGCTTCTATTTCTGACCTCTTAACTTTATCAATAATGTCTTTTATTTCAGGTCTTTTTCGAAAATAACCAATTAAGATGTCAGTGTCGAATAGAATTCTTCTTTTTTCATCAATCATTCTTTTTAGTTCCTGGTTGCCATTCTTCCCTTACATCATTGACATACTGCACTTCATCAGAAATATCTTTCCTTTCCTGCCACATTCCAAAAGCTTCATCTGCTAATTTTTCTCTTTCCTCTAGAATTCTGCTTAATATCAGCGTATTTTTGGAAAAAACATCCAAAAGCAAGCTTTCACCTTCATGTATATTTAGCTGCTTGGTTACCTCGTTTGGTAATTTTATTGTAAATCCTTTTGATACATTTACTTTTATCATTATTTTTACCTTTTCTTATCGTTATTTAATTGCATGATACTTCCCCCATTTCCAAAACAATTCGGCTTAAAAAATTCCAATCTCGTTGAAGTAGTGTACCTAATCTACTTCGATTTGATTTAAGATGTTCATAATATTCAAAAATACTTTCACACAAATCTCTGATTACATCATCTTCTGTTTCCCCATACCCAAATGTATTTAAATCATAAGATGAAGCAATATAAATATTTTCTTCAATTACAACATTTACTGGAAAAGGAGATTTGAAAACATATTTTTTATGACCCAAATTTAAGATAGTAATATTTTTGTCTAATGGAATTGGTTTTACTTTTTTTGTCGGAGCTTTCTTTAAAGTTGTCTTTTCCATATTGGTAAATCCTTTTGACAAATTTAAATAATTATCTTTCTTTCTCAAATTAACTGCAAATATATTAACTAAACACTCACCATCGAGTTCACCTGCTCATCCGTCAAATGCTTCACCTGCGCCGCCCCGCAAATACAAACAGTGGCACACATTCCACATCCCTTACAAACAAATTCATCAATCTTTGCATGTTGAAAACCGCCATCGTCCTTCACCATTTTTATCGCTTGAAACAAACATACTTCCACACATCGTTCACAGCCTCGACAAATTTGTGGATCGATTTCAGCGATTATTGGTTCTCGTTCGATGGTCTCCTTTTGAATTAATGAAAAAGCGCGTGCTGCTGCGCTCACTCCTTGTCCGATAGAATCGCTCACTAATCCGGGCCAATGAACTGTTCCCGCCACAAAAATTCCATCAGGCGCAAAACGTTTCGGTCGCAGTTTCACATGGGGTTCTAAAATAAAGCCATATTCATCAACCGGTAAGCGAAGTTTCTTTCCCCATTGTTTTGATTTTGAACCCGGGATCATCGGCGTAGCTAAAACAAGTAATTCAAAAGGTATTTCAAAGTTCTTATCGGTTTTTTCGTCGGTGACAAAAATAAAATCATTCTTCACTTGCGGTGGATTCTCCGGATCGTAGCGGATGAATAAAACACCCAGATCAACTGCTTCATCATACTCCCGAATATATTCAGTCAATCCTCTGAAAATTACAGTGATCTTAAGTTCAGGATTTGCCCGCTTCAATAAAAGCACATTTTTAAAAGTCGCCGGACAGCAAAATCGTGAACAATATGGGCGTTCTTCATTCCTTGAACCGACACACTGGATAAAAACCATTTCTTTCGCAGCTAGTTTATTTTGGCGAAGCATAGTTTCAAATTCTAATTGCGTAATAATATTTTTGTCGCTGCCGTAACCGTACAATCCATTCGGATAAAAATATTCGCTCCCTGTTGCAAAGACGACAGCGCCCGCCTCAATTTTTTTTGAATTGGATTTAGAATTGATTTTAATTTGATATTGTCCAACAGAACCGTGAATGTCTTTGACCTCCGCTCCTGTTTGAACTTCAATATTTTTAGTTGTTTTAATCTGCTCAATTTTTTCTTTTATAAATTCAGCAGCATCGGTTTCCCTGGGATACAGACGATAAACCGAATTTAGCATTCCACCAAGTTGAACGTCTTTTTCAATTAATGTAACTTTATTGCCACGACTCGCCAAACTCAATGCAGCACTGATCCCGGCAATTCCACCACCTATTACGGCGACATTTTTTACGACTTCCCTCGTCAAGTTTTCAAGTGGCTGTTTTATTGAAACCGTATCGATTGCTCCCTTTATCATATCAATCGCTTTTGTAGTTGCAGCACTTTTCTCCTTTTGATGAACCCGGGCGCAAAAATCCCGGACATTGGCTATTTCCAGAGAATTGGAATTTAGTCCGGCTTCAGTAATCGTCCGGACAAAAAGTTGTTCCACCATTCTCGGCGAACAGCCGGCTACCACAATTCGATTCAAATCCTTCTCTCCGATTGCTGACTGAATTGCTCTCAAACCGGTTTTAGAACAGGGAAAATTGGTATTGCTGACCAAACTAACCTTTGGATTTTTGCTGACAGCTTTTTCAATCCTATCTAAAGAAAGTATGTTGCTAATTTGACCGTCGCATTGGCAGAGGAAAACGCCAACTTTGATGTCTTTCTCCAAAAGACTCTCCTTATATTCATGTAAATACTTTAATATGCTGAAATTTTATAGAACATTAGAAATACCTATACCACAAAATGATCCCCACAAACCCGGCATTTCTCCTGATGATATTCATTTGAATATCGATGCAAACTAACCAAATTATCCACCCGCTCCAAATGGAACGTTCCAGCTGGGCAAATAGTCGTACAAGTACCGCAACTGATGCAAACGTTTGATGCTTTCAAAAACGGCGCTCCGATTTTATTATTCACCCCGCGGTCACTGAATCCAATTGCGCTGACACCAACAATTTCGCTGCATGCTCTTACACACTGCCCACAGAGAAAACAGTCATCGTCTTCTTGAGCAAAGCGGACTTTCTTAACACCCATTTGCGCTGCCATCTGTTCCAGTACTTTCAATCCAGGACATCTCGCCATCAACAGTTCCAAAAGTATGCGCCGTATTTTAAGAATTTTTTCAGTGTCTGTGCGAATGATCATATTGGGAGTTAAAGGTGTAACGCACGATGCAGCAGTGCGCACCCGTCCTCTTTCTTCAACTTCGACAATGCACAAACGACAAGAGCCGGCTGGTTCTAAAGCTTCATGATAGCATAATGTCGGAATGTAAATTCCCTGTTCACGAACTGCTTCCAAGACGGATAAATCTTCCGGCACTTTTGTTTGTTTATCATTTATTGTTATTGGGATCATTTACACCTCTATTCAATATAAATCGCATCACCAGCAATCGCATCAAATTTACAAACCTCATAACAGGCGCCGCATTTGATACATTTTGATTCTTCCAGATTATGCGGTTGAGATCTGGGGCCTGTAATTGCTTCTGTTGGACACGCTTTAACGCAACGCTGGCAGCCGGTACATTTTTCCGCGATGATTCGATACATAATCAAATCTTTACAAACTTTTGCGCGGCATCTTCTTTGAAAAATATGTTCTTCATATTCTTCACGAAAATATTTTAAAGTTGTTAATACCGGGTTGGGCGCGGTTGCTCCCAAAGCGCACAACGAAGCTTCCTTCATTAACAGGGCAATGTCATCAAGCATTTCCAAATGCTTGGCTTCACCCTTTCCCTGTGTGATAAGCGTCAGTACTTCTTTTAATCGTTTTAATCCTTCCCGGCATGGGTTGCATTTTCCGCAGGACTCTTCCTCTAAAAACTCCACAAAATATTTTGCCACATCAACCATACAGGTATCTTCGTCCATTACAATTAATCCACCGGATCCCATAATCGCGCCGGCTTCAGTTAATTTTTCAAAATCAACCGGCAGATCAATGAGCGATTCGGGCACACAACCGCCGGAGGGACCGCCTGATTGAACAGCTTTAAACTTTTTGCCTTTTAAAACGCCACCGCCAATATCAAAAACAATTGTCCGCAAAGTCGTGCCCATTGGCACTTCCACCAAGCCGGTATTGTTAACCTTTCCCACCAATGAAAATACTTTTGTTCCTTTGCTTTCTTTTGTACCCAGACTGGCAAACCAACCACCGCCGCGTAAAATAATTTGCGGCACATTTGCCCAGGTTTCCACGTTATTATTATTCGTTGGTTTGCCCCACAATCCTTTTTGCGCCGGATAGGGCGGTCGTGGTTTTGGACGTCCCACTTCACCTTCGATCGATGCGATGAGCGCAGTTTCCTCGCCACAAACAAAAGCACCGCCTCCCCGGACAACATTCAATTTGAAATTAAATCCCGAACCAAGAATATTTTCGCCAAGCAGTCCGTACTCGGTGGCTTGTTCAATTGCAATGTTGATCCGCCGCAAAGCCAATGGATATTCATCACGAACATAAATAAATCCTTCCTGCGCACCGATGGCTTTAGCGCCAATGACCATCCCTTCCAAAACCGCGTGAGGATCTGCTTCTAAAATACTTCTATCCATGAATGCGCCAGGATCACCCTCATCAGCGTTACAGATTAAATATTTAGTATCCTCTTCAGCTTGCTCGCAAAAGCCCCACTTAATGCCAGTCGGAAAACCAGCGCCGCCTCTGCCGCGCAAACCGGCGGTTTTAACTTCTTCAATGATCTGCTCCGGTTTCATCTCGGTTAGTGCTTTGCCTAAAGCCCGGTATCCATCGTAGCCAATGTATTCATCAATTTTTTCAGGATCGATGCGGCCCCGATTTCTTAAAACAACCAATAGCTGGTGCTTAAAAAATTCGATATCGCTCATTTTAGGAATAACAGCTTCTTCCTTTGGCGGAACATACATCATCTTTTCGACAGGTCGCCCTTTGAGAAAATGTTCTTCCACCAAAAACGGAATATCCTTTTCTTTCAATTCCTGGTAGAAAATATTTTCGGGCTGAACTACCATTACGGGACCGCGCTCGCAGAATCCGTTGCAGCCTGTTGCAATTACAGTAACTTCGTCTTTTAAGCCCTGCTTTATTATTTCAGATTCCAAAGCTGTTTTAATATCAAAAGCATGGTTTGAGACACAGCCGGTTCCTGTGCAGACTAAGCAGTGGGTTCTGTACTGTTTCAAATGGGTATCCTCTATTTAAAATTCCAATTTCCAAGCACCAAATTCCAAACGTTTGGGTTTTGAGATTTGGAATTTGTTATTTAGTAATAGTTCACCACTCTAAACTAATGCTGTCATTCCGGCATGTTTTTAGCCGCAATCTCCTGAAAATTTATATTCCTTGCGTAAACAAATATCCGAAAGTTGTAATTATGGAGATTCCGGTATTCCGCTTCGCTTCAACCGGAATGACAGGTGAACTAATACGTTATTTGGAGCTTGGAATTTTCCCGTTAATATTTTGCCAATATCTTCGGCACTTTATCCTGCACCAGTTTCCCATGAAATTCATCATCAATAACCACAACCGGCGCCAGCCCGCAACAGCCAACACATCGGACTGATTTCAATGAAAATTTTTCATCATAGGTTGTTTCGCCGTTTTTAATCCCCAATTCCCGCTCAAGTCTTTCCATTATATTCATTCCTCCCCGCACATGGCAGGCAGTGCCAAGGCAGACATCGATTAAATGTTCACCCCTGGGTTTCAGACTGAAAGCACTGTAAAATGTAGAAATGCTGTAAACCCTGGTTAATGGAATGTTCATCGTTAATGCAACATGACGCAACAGGTTTTGTGGCAGATAATTAAACTGTTTTTGAATATCTTGCAATATAGCAATCAATGAAGCAGCATTATAATTATAACGCGCCAGGATTTCATCTACAATGCTCAAACTATTTAACTCATCAACCGCTCTCTCCCGCTTCTCCTGTTTTAGTTCCAGCCCTTCCTGCCGTTCTTTTATCTGTATCAGCCCTTTATCGACTACATTAATAATTTCATTCGGTGTGAACGGCTTCGCCACAAAATCGAAAGCGCCGGCTTTCATAGCTTCCACTGCCGTTTCCACAGTTCCATATCCTGTGATGATGATTGGGACTATTTCCGAATCAATTTTGCGTAGTTCGTTTATAACAGCTAATCCATCCATGCCTGGCAACTTGAGATCAATTAGCGCCATGGCGAATTTATCGGTTTGAGCAACTTCAATCCCTTTTTCACCTGTCTCAGCGACGGCAACCTGGTAATTTTCCGATTCCAGAATTCGCCGGCAGCCTTCCCTGATGCCGCGTTCGTCATCGATAACGAGAATTTTTATTTCTTCCAATTTAGCCTCTTAAAAATAAACCACGAATTTCACTAATTGCACGAATAAAAAAAACAATTAGTGAAATTCGTGTAATTCGTGGTTAAAAATGTTATGATTTCTCTATTTGTCGTTAATAAAAAACCACTCCCAACTCATTTAGCCCCTGGTTTATGTCTTCCCTGATGAGTTTGATTACTTCAGGGTGGTTCATTGGTACTTCCTGCAAATGTTCTTTTAAAGCCATTGTATCCAAACAATATTCGTTGCTGTTTATCCGGTGGCAGTATTTAAAATCAATTTCCGGGTTCCCTGAAATTAACATTATTAGTGTCTTACCAATATCTCCCAAAGGTTTGCGATCTATATTACTGTGAACAAAAGTTACATCGATAGTTGTCTTTGTCCCGGGTAACGAATTGATTCTGATATTTCCACCGCTCATATTTGCCGCTTCAGCTAACAGAGGAAGACCCAAACCGATCCTTCGTTCGGTTCGGCTGGTGACAAACGGATCAGTTACTGACTTGACCATATCTTCATCCATCCCCCTGCCATTATCAATAATTTGAAGCTTTAATAAATCCTGCCCCAGATCTTCATCAATTCTTATTTCGATTCGTGTGGCTGCGGCTTTTAGTGCATTTTCAGCGATGTCTAAAATATGAAGTGAAATGTCTTCCAAGCATGTTTCCAATCTGCTTTTAAAAGTTAATTTGGTAATAGGTTGATTAGGTTATTTGGTAATTAGTGACCGAACGAAAACTAGCGAAATTTAAAAAAGAGCTGTCATTGCGAGCGACGAAGGAGCGAAGTTTTTAATGCCCGAAGGGTGCAATCTCCTGATTATTAAGCGCTTATTGATGGGATTGCTTCGTCGCTTCGCTCCTCGCAATGACAGAAAATTACTAAAATTATGGGTTTTCGTTCAGACACTAATTAGTATGTTAATAGCCAAATACATTATTCAAAAAAATTTATTACCTGATTACCTTTTTACCCAGTTACCTTATTACCCTGTTTCCCAATTACCCTATTACCTTAATTACCAAATCACCCAACTTTCCTTCCACTATCATTTTGCAGCGCCATCCGCAATTCCCGGATCGTTGGTTTTTCAATAACAAAATTTGTTGTTCTGCTTCCTAAATCTTTCAAAAAATGCGCATCAGAAAAAGTGACTATTGGGAAACTGCTGCAATCGGGAAAATTATTCCGCACATCTTCAATTGTAGAAAATGGAGAGATTTCCAATCCATCCAACTGCAGGTTGTCCGGGATAAATCCCAATTGAGCGAAAATACTATAACTCTCTTTATCAACGTGAGAAGCAATTGCTAATCCATTTAATTGATGAATTTTTTCGACTATTTCTTCCAGAGAAAGCAAACTTGCGCCTAAAAGTGGGCGTTCATTAAATCCTTCAACTTCATCCTTCTCATTAGCAATTACCTGGTCTTGAATCATCCGCTGATCAATTTCAACTGAAATTAAATTTTCGTAAACAACTTTCTGAAATTGAGAGATCGAATCAAGATTATCAAAAAACGCCAAAATGTGAACTTCTTCACTGGATGTAACTTCCATTCCAGCTAAAACTGAAAGTTTGGTGTTTTCCGCTGATTTAATTGTCGCGGCAATATTTTCAGAAGCGTTGTGATCTGAAATCGCGATCAGGTCTAACCCCAAAGCCAACGCTTGCCTGACAATATTTCGCGGCGTCATATCAAGATCACCACAGGGCGACAAACACGAATGGATATGCAAATCTGCTTTATACGTTTTCAACATCAGTTACTGCCGGAAATTCCCAATTTACACAGCTTACATATTAGATCAAATGCTGATAATTCGGTGCTCATAATCGGGATGTTTTCCTGCTCGGCTTTTTGAATCGTCTCTGCTGCCGGCTGTTTCCCATTGATTAAAATAATGCCAGCTAATTCCTTCAGCACTGCCACTGCTACCGTGTTTTGGTGGATTTGCAGCGTAATCCAAATATTGCCCTTTTTTGTATTTGCCATCACATCGCTTAACATATCGCTAACATACCCGCCGGTAACATCAACATTCAAATCTGACGTTTCTGTTTGAATTGTTAAATCGAGTTGCTTGATTATTTCTGAAAGTTTCATATTTCTTTGTTCAATGTTTAATGATTTGTGTTCAATGTTCCATGTTCAAAGTTCAATGATTTATGTTCCAGGTTCAATGTTCAATGATTTGTGTTCAATGTTCCAAATTCAATGTTCAAAGTTTTGTTTTTTTCCCCGGTTAATAATGATAAATAAAATATGGGTATTCAGAGTTTACAGTAATAACAAAATTTTTTTTCTAACTTTGAACATTGAACATTCAACATTGAACGTTAGCCCTTGAAACCTGAAACACCTCATTCCTGTTTTGCCAAAAAAATACAACTTTCTATATTTAACATGCCCAGCACAACATCTTCAGCAAATGTTTTACAATCCGGCGCGCCGCAAACCGAACAATTTTTACCGGATAATCTTTTAACTAACTCATCAATTTCTTTCAATTTTAGAATGGCTTGCTTTCTGTCCGGATCTAACGTTTTTCGTGGCGCTGGTTTTATGTCTTTGACAAGATCAAAATATCCTTCATTATATAATCGGGACATCATTTCCTTGCTCACTCGCGATTTTTCGCCAAACATTTTAATCAGCGTCTGAACCCTTCTCTTTGCAACATGCCGATTTTGAACGGTAAGTGATCCCCCGATGCATCCGTCCGGACAAGTAAGACATTCGAGAAATAAAATATCTTTCAACTGCCCGGACTCTACATCATTTAAAACCTGCATGACATCCTGAACTCCGGAAACCGCAAGACAATTCTCCTGCCACAAACTCATAATTTCTCCACCGCTGATCGACCAGCCAATGCCAACTCCGCTTGATAATTGCAAAACATCATCTTCTTCAATATCTTTCAACGCAGCTTGCAAAGGACCATAAATGTCACTGATCGCAATAGCGCCATCCAGATGCGATTTTTCCTGACCAAGCGGCGAATTAATTGAAACCATTTTTGCCGGACAGGGAGTTATGTGAATGACGCCTATTTTTTCAGGAGATATGTTTCGACTTTTGGATGCTTTCTCCCTAAATTTTTTCGCTGCAGATTCTCGGGGTATCTGTGTTGGAATCAAATTTTCTATGAGACTGGGATATTGGGATGCGATCAAACGTACAACAACCGGACAGGTAATCGAGATTTTTGGAAATGGTGGTTTTGCGTGATCTAAATATTCTTGTAAAGCGCCGGTTGTTAATTCACAATCCCAAGCTTCATCAAAAACATAATCAAAGCCGATCTTTTTTAGTGCCAATAAAATTTGGTTTGGCATAACATCCAGGCCAAATTGGCTGTACAATGTGGGTGAGGGAAGCGCTATTTTACATTCAAAATGATCCAGATCAGAATGGGAAGTCGTGGCTGATGTGATAGCCTCGTGCCTGCACACCCGGAAACATTCACCGCAATCAATGCATCTGTCTTCCAACATCCGGGCTTTTCCATTCACCACCCGGATCGCTTTAGTCGGGCAAGCTCTTAGACCGCGAATGCATCCGATGCATTTTTCTTCTATAAAACGAATTGAGTGGAGCTGTTTTTGCATTTTGTTTCTCGAGTCAATCGTTATTTTGACGAGATTAAAAAAATGATAAGTGAAATGTGAAACGTGAAACGAAAAAATTAAAAACTGTTCTTCCCGTTTCACTCCCAGTGCCGCAGTGTATTTCACGTTTGACGTTTCACTTGCACTTTAGTGCGCTAGTCTGTTATAAGTTCAATCCTGTACAGTTACATTATATTTCATTAAGGTGTACAGACTGTGCTTTGTTTTTTGTGCCTGTGCAGTTACCTTATTATTTTTAAATGAAACACAGACTGTGCAAAAGTTTTCTAATCCGGATCAATTAACTGATACAACAAAAAGGCTGAGGCGAAGGCTAAGGGGAAGCAAGAAAAAGATTAAAGGATTAAGGATTTTTTTCCTTCGCCTTCGCCTGCACTTTAGTGCGTTAGGTTAAATCGCATCTCCAATTTCGTACCTTTGCCAACAACAGATGATATATTAAAACTATCCGCATTTTGTTTTATATTAGGGAGTCCCATGCCGGCGCCAAAACCCATTTCCCTGATTTCCGGAGTGGCGGTTGAATAGCCTGGTTTCAGCGCCAGTTCAATATTTTCAATTCCAGGCCCCTTGTCATCAAAAGTAATAATTATTAATTCCGGTGAGATCTCACATCGCAACGTTGCGCTTTTAGCATACATAACAACATTCATTTCAGCTTCATAAGTTGCAATAGCAATTCGCCTTAAAACATCCTGGGGAATACCAATCTGTTTCAAACTATCTTTTATCTCACAGGATGCTTCTCCGGCTCGACTAAAATCCCATCCTTTTATGGAGTATTCTTGAATTAAAACATCGTTTTCAATCATTTCGTTTATGAAAGTTCCTTACTTGCTCGGTGACACCGCTCAATCCTTTTGCATATAATAATCCCGAGGCGTCGTACATACAATAGTTTGTTGTCATCAAGGGAATCTGTTTTTTAAGTGCGAATTCGATTATTTCATTTTCCGGTCGTTTGCCACGAACAAAAACCACGCCGACAGCATCAGCTATTTCCACTGTTCTGATAGTTTGTTGGTTTGTTAATCCGGTTAATATTAATGTGTTTGGGGAATGAAAAGCGAGGACATCACTCATTAAATCTGAAGCACATGCAGAACTGACATCTCTGGACAAATCTACATTTAGAGTTAACAATTCAGCTTGAAGTGTTTTTTGAACCTCTAACAAAGTCATTTATCTACCTCAAGAAAATCCCGTTCAATCAATTCTGTTATTGGATCAAGATAAATTAAGATTTATTATAACCAATTTTTTTATATTTGTCAAGTACTATTTCAGGTTAAATTTGATTAATTGTAATAAATTGACTGAAATTTTCGTTTTTATGTTGATGTGAGGTAGTTATAAAAATACGGTTAAGAATTGTGTTTGATCGAATTAAGAAACGGGTAAGTTATTTAATAATTAATCATAATTGAGAATTGAGAACAACCAATTGAGAATTATGAATGAAAAGACTAACCGTTTTGCCTTATGTTAATGTCATTGAGCTACACCCGTCTCCGAAACCCCTCCCCCAACACCTCATGCACATTATTAATAATCACAAACGCCTGCGGGTCTATTTCTTTTACAATATCAGTAAGCAGAGTTGTTTCCTTTCTGGTAATTACAGTGTAAATAATTTCCCGGTCCACATTTTTATATAAGCCGCGACCTTTCAACGAAGTGGCGCCGCGGCTCATTTCATCCATTATTGCCTCGCCTATTTCTTTCGATTTTGGTGAAATGATGATGGCAGCTTTTGCGTAATCAAAACCCTCAATAATCGCATCGATCAACCGCGATGAAATAAATAGCAGAATAAATGCGTACAAGGTGAGCGTTAAAGCCGGTTTCACCACAGCCAAACCTTTTAATTGAAGAACAACTCCGGCAAAAGATATCACCAAAAAATCAATAAACATGATCGCCTGCCCCGGTTTCCAACCAAAACGTTTTTGCATAACTGCGGCTGCAATATCAGACCCGGCAGTAGTTCCGCGAAATTTAAAAACTATTCCCAATCCAATACCAAGCAAAACCGCGCCAAAAAGAACCGTTAAAATAAAATCATTGTTGTACAGGTTTTGAATTGCATCAAGCTTTTGCAATGCGATAAATCTGAAACCGGGAATATTGCCCCTGAGCAAATCAATAAAAAATGAATTCAACGTAAAACCGATAAAAGTTCTTATACCAAACCGGCTGCCCAATTCTTTCAAACCCCAGATAAAAAGCGGTATGTTAAACACCCACATCATCAAGCCAACCGGGATACGATAATCTGAAAAATAGTGAACCGTCATTGCCAACCCACTGACACCGCCTGGCACCACCTTGGCATCAACCAGGAAGACACCGATGCCAACTGACATGACAAATGCCCCGATGGTGATAGCGATATAATCACGAATTTGATGTCTGGTTTTTTTTGAAATTTTCATTTGAATGTTCCTTGAATATAAAATAAACGATTAGTACCTTTGTTCAGCAGGAGGTTATATTATTTTTTATGACAAAATAATGGACGACAAAATGATCCCTCCCTCCAATCCCGTTTTTTATTTTTATGTCAAAATATTTACAGTCAACCTGTCCGCTTTCTTTTTGGCGGAAATGATTTTAAAAATATAATAAATATAAGAAATCTAATTAATAAAATCAATAACTACTATGAATGGAGAATTCGCCATGGAGAGCCTAACCGATAAAATCCGTTGGGTTCTTTCATCCGTTGGAAAAAACTAGCCTGTTTGTCGAGAATTTTCAATATTCAAAAATTAAGAAAAAAAACAATGAAAGTACTAACAAATTCCGTGTGCGTTTTTAATCCGTGTGGCAAAAGTTTTTAAAATAAATGTTGAATTTTAAGAAAAAGAATCGTATATTTAAAATTAATTTCATTTTTAAAAACAAAGGAAAACAGTGTTAAGACATCGAAGACGCACAGCACAGGATAAAAAAAATAATGTTATTGAGTGGGAAAATTTTTCCAACCTGAATGAAAAAATCGAAAGCAAACAACATCAAAAGGAGTTAAAATTAGAAATTCAACATTTACAGTTGGAAAAAAAATTGAACTACCAAATCAGGCGCTATATTGACAAACGGCTCAATCAATTAAATGATCAGGCAAAACCTGAGGAATAAACCTGAAATCTGAATCGGATTAAAGAACAACTGAAATACAAATATGTTTAAAAAACCGGATTTTATACTGTTACATGCCCCTGCAATTTACGACTTTCGAAAGCACCCCACCCTGCTGGGGCCCATAAGCGATGTAATTCCTTCAACCCCGATCTTTGAAATGTATCCCATTGGCTTCTCATCCATTGCTGAACACCTGGGTAAAAATGGTGTTCGAGTCCAGATCATGAATTTGGCATATCGGATGCTTGAAGATGCAAAATTTGATGTGGAAAAGAAAATCGCAAAATTGAAACCGACAGCGTTTGGAATCGACCTTCATTGGCTGGTACATGTTCAGGGCAGTTTGGAGATCGCCAAAATATGTAAAAAATATCATCCCGAAATACCGGTCATTTTTGGCGGCTACTCATCCACTTATTTTCATGAAGAATTGATTCGATATCCACAAGTTGATTTTGTCGTAAAAGGTGATTCTACGGAAGAGCCTTTGCTCCAATTGATGCGGAGTTTGAAAAATAAAAATGATTTTTTTTCCATTCAAAATCTTACCTGGAAAGAAAATAAAAATACGGTATTTTCAAATCCCATTGAATATATTCCTGAAAATCTGAATACCCTTACCAATAATTATAAAAATCTTTTTAAGTTAGCCATAAAAAATCTTGACCCCAAAAGCATGACAGCAATTCGCGACTGGTGGCGCTACCCAATTACAGCCGTGATGACATGTCGCGGCTGCGTTCAAAACTGCACCATTTGCGGCGGTTCAAAATATTCGATGAAGCATTATTGCGACCGTTCGAAACCATCATTTCGCGATCCGGAAAAAATTGTCAAAGATATTGAAGAAATTACCAGGTTTACCAACGGTCCGATATTTGTAATTGGTGATTTGAATCAACAGGGGACTGAATATGCGGACAAGGTGATTCGCGGTTTGAAAAAGTTGAATTTTAAAAATGAACTGGTATTTGAAATTTTTAAACCAGCCACCGAAGATTTTTATGAAAAGTTAGCAGATGCAGTGCCCAATTTCAACTTTGAATTTTCACCGGAATCTCATGATCCCGCAATCAGGAAAAAAAGCGGTAAACATTTTTCAAACGAAGCAATTGAATCAAATATTAAATGGGCGCTCGAACGCGGCTGCAAAAAATTTGATATTTTTTACATGATTGGATTGCCGCAGCAAACACCGGAATCTGTTTTAGAGACGGTTGAATATTGCGACTACTTATTGGAAAAATTTGGAACAAAGCTGATCCCGTTCATTTCCCCGCTCAGTCCATTTCTCGATCCCGGAAGTTTAGCCTTTGAAAAGCCGGAAAAATTTGGCTACAAAATATTGTTCCGAACTTTGGAAGAATTCCGCCAGGCATTATTAAAACCAAGCTGGAAATATTTTCTCAACTATGAAACTGAATGGATGAACCGCGACCAGATTGTTGATATTACCTATCAAGCCGGGCAGCGTCTATCCGAAATAAAATTTAAGCATGGCCTTATTGATAAGCAAACCCATGATAACATTTGCTGTAAAATAAAGCTGGCAATTGATTTGTTAAAACGGATTGATGAAATTTGTCCGGCGCCCAATTCGCAAAAATGTTGGGATAAATTGAACACTTTGGAATTAAAAATGGATAGAGATAGTATTTCTACCATTTGTGAAAAAGAAGAATTAAAGTGGCCAATTTGGAAAAACCAGTTAAAAATAATGAATATCATTAAAGCGATTCTTTTCGAATGATGCTTGATGCTGGTTTCTGGATTCTGGTTGCTGGATGCTGGTTTCTTGTTTCTATATGCTGGATATTTGATACTGGATGAAAAAATAATTTATCTTCAAATAAAATAAAAAGCAGATTCAAAATAACTTTAAAGCTTTTTCGTTGCTGTTCTTTTTTCGTTGCAAATTTTTGAAAACTTTTTTCGTTGCAAAATTAATTATTAACTAACTTATAAAAACTATTTGGAGAAAAAATGAACAAAGTAAAATTATATTTGATGGAATTACGGGCGCCGTTTTTTACAGCGACAATTGTGCCAATTCTTTTGGGTACTGCAATTGCGTATAACCTAAACAGCGCTTTTAACTGGTCTTATTTTTTATTGACATTATTGGGTGGATTGTTATTACATGGCGGCTCTAATGTAATCAATGATTATTTTGATCATAAATCGAACAATGATGAATTGAACAAAGAATTTGTCAGACCATTTACCGGTGGCAGCCGGATGATTCAGGAAAAATTATTAACACCAAAAGAAGTATTGGTTGAAGCAATAGTTTGTCTTGTTTTGGGCAGCGCTATTGGCATTTATCTAACTATTAAAATCGGCTGGGTTATTTTAGCCATTGGGATTTTCGGTGTTTTTTCGGCAGTTTTTTATGTCGATCCAAAAGTGAAATTAGTCAGCAGAGGCATTGGTGAATTATTCATCGGTCTTAATTTTGGAATTGCCATGACTTTGGGCGCCTATTACGTGCAAACCGGTTTATTCTCATGGATTCCCATTATCGCTTCAATACCGGTGGCTATTCTAATTGCTGCATTATTATACATCAACGAATTCCAGGATGCTAAAGCTGATGAAGCCGTTGGGAAAAATCATTTGGTCATACGGTTGGGTAAGAAACGGGCTGTTACCGGGTATGTTTTGTTGATGATAGCAACCTATCTTGCAGTCGTGATAGGCGTAGTAACAGACAGCCTGCCGCCGATTACGCTTATTGCTTTATTGACAATGCCGATTGCATTCAAAGCGATCAAAGTAGCGCAGGAAAATTATGAGGACAGCGCCAAATTAGTGCCAGCAAATGTCAGTACGATTTTGAACCATCTTTTGACCGGTTTGTTGTTGATCGTTAGCTTTTTTGTTGATAAATGGATTTAACAAGAAATATTTTTCTGCCCCGAAGACACCAAGATTATTATACCCGAAGGGTACACGAAGAAAAATAGGTGAATCGATTCAAAAGAATCATCGTTTATTTTTTTAAACTTAGAGTCTTTGTGTCTTGGTGGCAATTTTTTTTTTAACTCTCACTGAAATCAGAAATCAGGAGTTAATGTTGGCAGAAAATAAAAAAATAGCGCTTAAAAAAATTGGTAAAAACAAAGACATTATAAAAATACAATTCTACAAATCAATTCATAAAAATGAATTACACACCTACCTGGCAGCAGCAATTAGCAAATGTTTTACCAATGATTTTTTCAAAATACTACTTGATATGACAAACATCGATGAGCCCACAATTAAATTTATCGCAACTTTGGTCGAAGCAACTGCCAAAGTGAGAACCAAAAACGGTGATGTGAAACTCATCAACATTTCCAACCAGGCAAAACAAATGATTCTTTCCTTTAATGCCTATTCCTATTTGTCCGTTCCAAAAGCAGAGTGAAAGGTAATTGGGTAACCAGTTTATTGGGTAATTGGGAATTTATGCTGACAAATTATTTATTACCCAGTTTCCTAATTACCTAATTACCCATTTACCCTATTACCAATTTACCTAATTCCCCAAAACCTTCTCCACCTCTTCCACATCATTAAAATGGATCGTCTTATCTTTTAGGGTCTGTGTTGTTTCATGACCTTTTCCAAGAATCAAAATGATATCACCTGAAACCGCTTCTTTAATTGCAAATTCAATCGCCTCGCCGCGATCAACCACATGATGAATTTTTGAGTTTTTAATTCCACATTCAATATCAGAAATAATTTGCCGCGGATCTTCGTTTCGGGGATTATCCGCCGTCAAAACCACCATATCACTGTATTTATCAGCCACTTCTCCCATGAGCGGGCGTTTCTCTTTGTCACGATCTCCGCCGCAGCCAAAAACTGTAATCACCCGGTTGGGATTCAGGCTTTTTGTCAATCCCAAAACTTTTTCCATTCCATCGGGAGTGTGAGCATAATCAACAACCACAGAAAAATCCTGACCTTTGTCAATTAATTCAAACCTGCCGGCAACGCGGATATTTTCTTCCAAACCCTTTTTAATCGTTTCGAGATCAAATCCCTGGGAAACAGCCACGGCTACTGCTGCCAGGCTGTTATAAACATTAAATAATCCTACTAATTTTTGATTGATATTAATTTCACCAACCGGTGTAATCAACCTGTATTTTGTACCTTTGATCGCAAGGTCGATTTCTTTCGCCATTATGTCAGCCTTTTTATTGATAGCAAAAGAAAGCTGTTTTGCGACGGAAACATCTAAAAATTCTTTGCCATGGGGATCATCAATATTTGCGATAGCGTGGTCATCCGGCTTCAACCATTGAAAGAGCCGTTTCTTTGTTTGAAGATAAAGATCCATTGTTTTGTGATAGTCCAGGTGATCCTGGGTAAGATTCGTGAACAGACCAACATTATAATTCACTCCTTCAACCCGGAAAAAATCAATGCCGTGCGACGAAACTTCCATGGCGCAATATTCAACATTCTCATCAACCATATTAGTGAAAATTTCCTGGAGGTCCGGCGGTTCCGGGGTAGTATCTTTTGACTGATAAATTTTTCCATTAATTTTATAATTAAGCGTGCCGATAATTCCAGCCCGGTGTTTTTGCAGCAGAATGCTTTCAACAATATGCGTTGTTGTTGTTTTTCCATTGGTGCCGGTAATGCCAATCATCTTCATTTTTTTTGATGGGAAATCATAAAATTTATTCACCAGAATCGCAAGCGTATATCGTGAATCCGGTACAACAATTTTAACAACCGAATCTGGCAAATCCATGTCGCGCTGAATCACAATAACCTTTGCGCCGGCTTCGATTGCTTCATTTACTTTGTCATGTCCATCGGGAATTTCAATTTTATCCAACTGGGTGTAAATATTGATTGCCACGAATATAAAATCTTTTTCTAACCTCATCGGATCATAAACAATACCCTGAATGTCGATATCATCAATATTCCCTTTAATTGTTTTTTCTTCCAGTTCATTTAATAATTCGGTTAATTTCATTTTCACCTCTTTGTACTTTTTAGTTTGAGTAGGTTTTAAGACTTCTATTTTTTAAAGTTTTATATTTTTCAAGAACCTGTTTTTTATTTATTTTCTCTTTGTCAAGAAACATTTCCAAATATCCCAGACCATAGTCCCAAGCCTGCAATTCAAAAAGAACTTTTTCTTCCCCTTTGTCCTTGTTGATTAATTCATAAAAATCAAATTCAGATTCAAATAACGACTTTTTATCCCACTGCAAATAATGCCCAACTTCATGAAACAACAAACACAAGGATTCAGTAAAATCCTTCGCTCCTTGTTCATAATAAAGATGAACAAAAGGATATTTTTCATTTGGCGGATAAAAGAATGCCACTGGGGATTGGAGCGGAATTAATTTGATCTCCAAATCCGAAAACATGTCCCAACAAAGAAATGCTTTTGCCTGAAACAAAACCGACCGGTTTATCATTAAATGGATAACTCTTTTTGGGTAATATTTTGAATTTTTAAAGCCGCTAATTTAGTTAATTAATTATTTTAAGTCAAGGAATTTTTGATAGGCAAAGGTAAAGGCGAAGCTATAGTAACAGGTCAAGTTCAAGGTCGAGATCGAAAAAAGTATTTGCACACAAATTTTCGCTGAATTTCAATTTTACTTTGCCTTTACCTCTACCTTTACCTTCCCTTTTTCTTGACCTTGATCTCGAACTTGACCTATCTTTTTGAAAGGAAACACAAGTGCCGGAATTACCAGAAGTCGAAACCATTGTCAGACAATTGCGCAAACAATTAGTTGGACAGCAAATTAAAAAAGTCAAGATATTGAGACCGAGTCAGTGGAAACAAAATAATCCAAAATCGGTTGAAAAAGTTCTGAAACACAAAACAATCCAATCAATAAATCGCCGGGCTAAATTCATTTATATTGATTTTGAAGATGACTGTCAATTGGTTATTCATTTACGAATGTCGGGGAAGCTTATCTGGTCAGATAGTGATCCAAAAATTGATAAATACAGCCGAACAATTTTTTATTTTACTTCCGGCAGCAGTTTACAATTCAATGACACCCGGGCATTGGGAACGCTTGTTTTTTTACTCCCTGAAAAAAAAGACAACTGGCAGACAAAACTTGGACTTGAGCCTTTGGGAGAAGATCTGGATTTTGAAAAATTACAGGAACTGATCCAAAAATCCAAGTTAGACATGAAATCATTTTTGCTTGACCAGTCTAAAGTAGCCGGCATTGGCAATATTTATGCCGGTGAAATTCTATTCCTCGCTGGAATTCATCCTGAGCGAAAAGCGCTTACCTTAACAGAAAAAGAGATCGAAAAACTCCGAAACACCATTACGCTTGTGTTACAATTAGCAGTGGATAAGATGGGCACATCACTGGGAGACGGCGCTTCCAATTTCCGCAGCCTGTATAATATTGAAGGCGAATTTCAAAAAATGATTATGGTTTATGATCGTGAGGGTGAACAGTGTTTTAAATGTAAAGCTCCGATTTTTCGGATAAAGCAGAAAGGGAGGAGTAGCTATTTTTGTGGGGAATGCCAGCAGTGATTTCGGATTTATACCCTTCGGGCACAGGCGAATGCGGAATGATAGTTCGATTTCGGATTTACGAATGCAGATTTCGGAATATGTTGTCTTGTCCTGAAAAAATACAGAATAATTCCGAAATCATAAATCGGAAATCGATAAAGCCATTTTTTACTTGCTTTCTTCAAAATATTTGTTATATTTATAATAAGAACTGATTAATTTAGGAGTACGGCATGCCAGTATTAACAATAGAAAAACCACTTAAACAAGTATTGGGTGATGAAGGCAGTGATTCTCTCGTTAGGTTATTGAATCAAATTCAGAAAGAACAAAAAGAAGATGTTCTGGAGTTTGTCGAAGAAAAATTTGAAAGAAGATTGTCAGAAGAAATTTCCGGGATTAATGAACGGATAACTGAAGAAATATCCGGACTGAGAGGGGAAATGAAAAAAGAAATTGCGAGCGTGCGAATTGATATGCACAAAAATCATGCGACTTTACTAAAGTGGATGATAGGTTTCTGGGCTACTCAAATTGCTGCAATAATAGGATTGCTAATTGCGTTTCTTAATCAATGAGTGGGTTGCATTCTTAAAAATATTTGTTATATTTATAATACGAACTGACTAATTAAGGAGCAAGCCATGCCAGTAATTACAGTTGAAAAACCACTTAAACAAGTATTGGGTGATGAAGGCAGTGATTCTCTCGTTAGGTTATTGAATCAAATTCAGAAAGAACAAAAAGAAGATGTTCTGGAGTTTGTCGAAGAAAAATTTGAAAGAAGATTGACTGAAGAAATATCTGGACTACGAGGGGAAATGAAAGAAGAAATTGCGAGCGTGCGAGTTGATATGCACAAAAATCATGCGACTTTGCTAAAGTGGATGATAGGCTTCTGGGCTACTCAAATTGCTGCAATAATAGGATTGCTAATTGCGTTTTTAAATAAATGATTGTCGTGTTATTTTTTCAAAAGTTATTTTCTTCATTTGATTTCATCTAACCTACGGTAACCAGGTTTTGTTTTTGTGTTACATTATCTATCGCCTTTAATAAACGCTCCCGATTTGCTGATGATCGCAATAAATATGCTGTTTCATCTTCTTCAATCTGTCCGGCTTCGCTAACAGATATTTCAATCTCTTCGTTTTGATACATTTCTTTTAAAGCTAATAAAAAACGATCGTCCAATTCTGTGGCTTTCATTTTATAAATTGTGTACATCAGTTTACTCCATTGTTGTTTAAAAATGCTATACGGTTCATTAAATTCATCTAAAATATTATAAAAAATTTATTTTTGAATGTCAATTAAAATTTCAACTTTAACTGATATGATAAAAACTTAATACTCATTTTTCTTTCAACTTTTTTGTTAATAAATTTTTCTTTAATCATTTTGACAGCAATTTATTTTGCCATTTTTTGCTTGCATTCTTAAAAATATTTGTTATATTTATAGTACGTATCTACTAAATAAAGGAGCACGTCATGCCGGTATTAACAGTTGAAAAACCATTGCAAAAAGTATTAGGCGATGTTGGTGTTGATTCATTAATCAAATTACTCAACCAATCCCAAAAAGAACAAAAACAACATATTTTAGAGTTTGTTGAAGATAAATTTGAAAGAAGATTAACAGAAGAAATTTTCGGGGTAAAAGAAAAAATAACCGAAGAAATTTCTGGTGTTAACGAACGGATTACAAAAGGAATTTCCGGAATGAATGATCGGATTACAAAAGAAATTTCCGGTGTCAATGAAAGAATGACTCAAATGGAGAAAAATTTGCTTGTAAATGATCAGAAAATACATTCAAAATTGTTGATATGGATGTTTGTATTCTGGATTACTCAAATTGGTACCATTGCAGGATTGATAATTGCTTTTTTAAAATGAAAACTTATCAAGATATAATCATGTACCCAAAAGAAAAACCTAAAGCAATACTGCTGTTATTTCCATTTATCGCATTATGGAACTTCTTCTCCTTTTTACACGAAGAAGAAGACCAACCTATTGGATTTATGATGGGAATGACGATTGTTAATGCTGGTATTCTTGCTGCCACTAAAATTGTCGTTATTGGTATCATTTTTATTTTTGTTGGAATCTTTTTTGTGGTGCGTAGTCTGTTTTAATATTGTCAAATTATCTTTTATGGTAGCCAATTCTACAAAATCTTCAAAAGCGCTTTTTTCAAATGTTATATTTTTCATTCAACTTCATCCAAGCCCACTGTTACCAGGTTTTGATTACGCACAACATTATCAATAGCGGATAACAAACGTTCCTTATTTGCATTAGACCGCAATAAATATGCTGTTTCATCTTCTTCAACCTGTCCGGCTTCATATTTGCAAAAATAATTCTCTAATTATCCTGCCACCAAATTATCCTGTCATTTTTTGCTTGCTTTCTTAAAAATATTTGTTATATTTATAATACGAACTGACTAATTAAGGAGCAAACCATGCCAGTATTAACAATAGAAAAACCACTTAAACAAGTATTGGGTGATGAAGGCAGTGATTCTCTCGTTAGGTTATTGAATCAAATTCAGAAAGAACAAAAAGAAGATGTTCTGGAGTTTGTCGAAGAAAAATTTGCAAGAAGATTGTCAGAAGAAATTTCCGGGGTCAAAGAAAGGATAACGGTAGAAATCTCTGGGGTGCGAGAAGTATTTCCAGGGTGCGGGTGGACAACCACAAAAGTCAAGTAAGTTTACTAAAATGGCTGATTGGCATTGGGATTACTCAAATTGCTACTGTAGCAGGATTGTTAATCGCGTTTTTAAATAAATGATTGTCGTGTTATTTTTTCAAAAGTTATTTTCTTCATTAAATTTCATCCAAGCCTACCGTAACCAGGTTTTGATTTTGTGCCACATTATCAATCGCCTTTAATAAACGCTCCCGATTTGCAGATGAACGCAATAAATAAGTTGTTTCATCTTCTTCTACCTGTCCGGCTTCACTCACAGATATTTCAATCTCTTTGTTTTTAAACATTTCTTTGAGCGCCAATAAAAAACGATTGTCCAATTCATTGGTTTTCATTTTATAGATTGTGTACATCTGACTGCTCCATTTTCTACTTAAAAAACAAATTGTTCTTTTAATACCTGAAGATATTCTACAAAATTTGTTTTTGAATGTCAATGAAAAAGTAAGGTGAAATTAAATTTAACAAAATAATTATCTCCGACCTATCCGGTACGTGCCACTGTTTTAATAATATGGTCTTTTTAATAAAAATAATATTTTAATCATTCTGCCAGCAAATTATCCTGTCATTTTTTCTCCACATCAACTCCCCGCAAATAATCCATTCCCTCAACAAAAACAATCCAATTTTAATAACTTTTCTTTTGTAAAATTTTAATCTAACCATCAATGCTGTTTGCTTTGGTGCTTTTTGTTGAGGAATTGATACTAAAATTTCCTGAATTGTTGAATAATTGATAATAACCGACTTTTTAATTTCTTTTTCCACAAGGGTTACTTATTAATAAATTTAAAGTTAAAGAACTAACAATCTTTTGGCATTAGATTTGGATGTTAGCAATTGACGAATTACTATTCAACAGCACTACCGGAAATAAGAAAAACTGAATGATAATTTGTTAAATTCACAACCAACTCACTTCTAATACTATTCCAAATGAATCAAAAAATAAATAACAAAGATCCGACTCAATTTTAGGATTGCTCAGATAACATTTTAATCATTCAAAACTAATAACTATATCTTTTAATAAATTATTGGAGACATGAACATGAATTTAAATCGATCTTTAATTATCCTTACAATTGTACTTCTCTTATCTTTTTCTTCAATTCTGGCCCAACAAGAAAAAATCATCTATTCATCATCCAGAGCAGGAACTAAAGATATTTGGATGTGCAATCCTGATGGTACGAACCATGAACGATTAACAAACAAACCAGGTAAAGAACATTGTGCTCGCTTATCACCTGATGGGACAAAAATACTTTATCAATATGTTAATGGTAGCAATTCAACCATTAGAATAATGGATGTCGATGGATCAAATGACCGCGAACTTACACCAAATACAAATAGATGTAAATTGGGGCAATGGTCACCAGACGGTACAAAGATTATTTATCACAGAGAGACCGGTTATTGGCAAGGTAGTATTTACATTATTAACAGCGATGGAACAAAAAATCAACCATTTCTCAATCCATTCCCACCATATACAGGTGTATATCCATGGGATTGGAATTGTGATAAAATTGTATTTCAAGCTTCTTATAGTCATTCCGGTAATAATCGCCTTTTTATTGTTAATGATGATGGATCAAATAAATACCAATTAACAACTCGTCATAGTTCAACGGGCCATATTAGCCCAGATTGTAAAAAGATTGTTTATTACAGTAGTTCTTCTGGCATACGTATCGCAGATATTGACGGTTCAAATGATAACCTTCTCTATGCAAAGTATCTTGGTCGTGGTATGAGCTTGTCACCTGATGGCAATAAATTAGCTTTTGTGGCTCTGGAAAGTGCTAGTTCACCTACGAATCAAACTAATATTTTTTTAATCAACTTGGATGGCACAAATCAAATACAATTGACAAACACGAATGATATTTATGATGTTGATGACTGGGTACGTTGGAAGAAAAAAATAATTCAAATAGCATTGGATATTAAACCAGGTTCATATCCCAATCCACTTAATGTAAAAAGTAAAGGCGTCCTACCTGTAGCAATACTTGGCGCACAAGATTTTGCTGTAAATGACATCAATATCTCTTCAATTGAATTAGAAGGAGTAGCGCCCACCAGATATAGCTTTGAAGATGTGGGGACTTCCGATATTGATTTGGAAAATCCTTGTCATGCAACAACACAAGGCGCCGATGGGTTCATGGATTTAAGTCTTAAATTTGATACCCAAGAAATTGTTTCTGCGTTAGGAGTTGTCGAAGACGGTGAAGAAATAGTGTTCACCGTCACTGGTGAACTAAATGATGGAACTCCTATCAAGGGAAATGATTGCGTTGTGATATTGGTTAAGGGAAAGCTTAAAAAACAAGTTGCAAATAATACCGATTTAACATCAGCCAGTTTTAATCTCTCTCAGAACTATCCTAATCCATTCAATCCCTCAACGACCATCAGCTATTCAATACCAACAGATTGTAATGTAACATTGGAAGTTTACAATTACCAGGGGCAGAAAATTGATGAATTAATTGCTGGGATGAAGTCTGCGGGATTTTATGAAACACGGTGGAATACAAATGTTGCATCCGGAGTTTATTTTTATAGAATTGAAGCGATACCTGCGGATAATTCAAAGGATTCTTTTGTTGAAATTAAAAAAATGATACTCACAAGATAGAATAAATCACAAAAAAAGTTAATTCTTTTTTGCACCAAACGACGATACCTTTTCTTTTTAAAGAATTGGTATCGTCTTTTATTTTCTATTCATAAGAAATTCCCCTTGATTATGCAAATATTTAAGATTATATTTGAGAAACGACAGGAAGATAAAACAATTATTATCATGAAAATTTCACAAACAATTTTATTTTTTATTTTATTCCCAGCTTTTGTTTTTTGCAATACTACAGAGCAAAATTCCCCCGATAAATATCCCGACATGCCTTATGTTTTAGAAAAACAATTCGGCATAGGCTCAAAATATTTTTCACCAACCGATGTTGATAGAGACGGCATAGACGAATATCTGTATGTCAATGATCTCAGACAAAGAGGAGATTTAGCCTTTAATATGACCTTGTACCGTGAACCGAATGAATTTAATATATTCCAGGTAAATTTCCCCAAAGGTGAAGTAACATCTACACCATTTACCTTTTGGACGAAAAATGAAGAGTTAAGAATTCTTGTCCCATTGTCACTAAATAATAAAGCCTATTTATGCGTTTACAATGCAAAAGGAGACAGCCTGGGGCGTTATGAAATAAGCGGGGGAATTGACAGAAACGATAATGGTATTTGGGATGGAGGAATAAATCCAGTAGCAGTAGAAGATTTTAATGATGATGGTATGCTTGATGTGCTTATTACGCTTCACGCGTATCATGATCTGCACCCGCGAGGGGTTTGTGCATTTGATCTGAAAGACAAACAGAAAATTTGGGAATTCCCTGGCGGTGCATATATTACGAATGCAGTAATTGCGGATATAACCGAAAATGGTGAACCGGAAATAATCATGGGCTCTGCTACTGTGGATAATGGAAGTACTGCTAACGGAACGAATGATGGACAGAGTTACCTGTTAATTCTTGATAAAAATGGTAAACTAATTTCAAAAAAAGATTGGGATGAATTTACTTCTTGTATAGTTAAAGTATTGGATTATGATGGAGATGGAAAATTTGAGTTAGCTAGTAAATTATCATATAATAATCTCGATGAAATTGAAAAGGGAAAAATAACCTTATGGGACAGTCCCGAAATTACAGTAAAAAAAGAATTTTTTGGACATTTCTCAAGTATAGAAGCGAAAGATTTAAATAAAGACGGGAAAGATGAGATTATTGTTGCCAATCGATTGGAAAAACGTATCTTTATCCTTGGTGAAAACTTAACGTTAATTATGGAAAAGGAAATACCGATCCCGCCAGGAAAATTACTCATCGAAGATCTGAATGCAGACGGCGCTTATGAAATAATTGTTTCTGGTCGTTATAAAACGATTGTATTTAATGATAAATTAAAACCGCTGGCACAAATTGATTTAGCTGGTAAGTTAGAGACTATAAACCAGGGCTATAAAAAACCAAAAATCCTAATAATTGCAAACGGTGCTTTTCTTTTAAAACCAAATACTGCATATTACAAAATTCGTCTCAACTGGTTTTTGTTAGGGATGATTTTGGGCGTTTTAATTTTTTCGTTAATCGTTTTCGGCTGCTTCCGTGCCCTACCCAAAAACCGTTACTTGAGATTATTTAAAGAAATATTAAATAATTTTGATTGCACTGCTATTCTGTTGGATAAAAAAGGCAAAGCCGTACTATCAAAAGGAAATATGAATGATTTCGTCACTGAAAAAAGATTAAGACTGCCCGGCTCATTTTACACTAAAATATTCAACAGAGAGAACAGGCAATTCATAAATTCGTCAATTGCTTCGCTATTAAAAACCGGCGATTTTAAACCTATCTCAAAAAGCAAAGAAGTGTTGCTAAAAGATGGCAGACGTTTTCAAATTGATATTCACCCAATTACCAGCAAAACAGCTAAACTTGCTTTTATTTTAGTTTGTTTTCAGGATATCAGTGTAAAGAAAGAAGGGGAACGGGCGATTGAGTGGGCTTCCATGTCACAGAAGCTGGCGCACGATATCCGCAATCCGTTGCACACTGTTTTTCTGACTTTGCAACGACTACAGATGGCATACCAGCAAGATAAAGTCAAAAATATCAAAACTTATGACCAATACACCAATTCTGTCATTGAAGATGTGGAACGGTTGCGAAAAATTGCCGACGGTTTTATGAAATTCACAAAGCAGAAACCGCCCGATTTGGAAATTATTTCGGCAGAAAAGTTGGTCAAAATAATTGAAGAAAAAACCAGGGAGTGGCTGCCCAAAAACATAAATTTCAAAATTGAGGCAGAAAAAGACCTGCCGGATTTATACGTTGACCCGGATCAAATGCAGCAGTTGTTTTTTAACCTGTTGGACAATGCCAATAAATCCATGAAAGGCAAAGGCCGATTATTTTTGAGAGTAACCACCGCCGAATGGATTAACGCGAATGAAGTAAATGGAAGCGGGAGAGTTGTTGTATTTGAAATAAGTGATACCGGATGCGGCATTCCCGAAGACAAAATTTCCGAATTGTTCAAACCCTATTTTTCATTGCGCGAAGGCGGCACCGGGCTTGGGTTAACGATAGCCAGAAACATTGTTGAAGACCATGAAGGGAAAATATCCATCCGCAGCAAAGAAGGTGTTGGCACTACTGTGAAATTTGAGCTGCCTGTTTATCATTTGGATTGTTCACGATCAAAAATTTAATTAGACAGGATAACAGGATATTTCCTAAGTAAAAACAAGTCTTTTTTTTAAAAAGTTATCAACATTTTTATCTAAGTTATCAACAAAAATATGCAAGTTATCCACATTATAAGTTTTATATATTAAAAAAGGTTGATTAAGT
>JADHVV010000185.1 GCA_016783825.1 Candidatus Zhuqueibacterota bacterium
GTCTACGGAAATTGATCTGCTCACTTATCTTCTTGAACAAAAAATACCATTAAAAAAGGTTGATAAAAAAAATGGGGATGATTTTTCGGATCAAGCTGATTTTCCTTTTACCGGGAATCCTCATTATTTACAAACTGTACGTCAGCGTGCTAATAGTATCGAAAATAATATCAATGAAAAAATTGATAATATTTTAACAAGAATTGAAAACGTTGCTCATAGAGTTGACGAGATGAGTGACAATATACAAAATTGTCTGTCCATTCCGGCTGTAACATTTGATCCTTTTGCCGGTGTTTCAACTTACCAGATTGTAGATAAATTTCTGAATGGAATAAATGAAACTTCCATTCACGGAGATTTGAAACAAGCCTTTTTGAGTTCTTTCCTTAAATTGCATCCTGAATTTTCAGGAAAAGATTGTTTGGTTGTCAGTGGATCAAATCGTTCAGCATTAAGCCTTTTAGGATATCACTGTGGGATCACTGATGTAATAATTCCGGATTTAAGCTGGACATATGAGCACTGTTTCCCCAACGTTACTACTGTACCACTCACTGATGAACTCTCATTGGATACTCACGCTATCATAAACGCAGTAAAAAGGAAAATTGAAGAAAATCCCCATTGGCATAAAAAAGGAGCTGTGATATTAAATAATCCGCACAATGCCAGTGGAAGTGTATTTGATGAAAAAACGCTGACTGATCTTCTCAAGTGGCTGCTTGAAAATAATATTTTTGTAATTGATGATTTGGCTTATGAAAATGTTGCTCCATCAAATGAATTTTGTGGGCCCAAAACGCTTCGTCAAATTGCCTATAATTTGACCAAGACCGGACAACTGCGAAACTCTCAGGCAAAATATCTTTTAACCGTAAATGCTCTTTCCAAAACCGACTGTTTTGCTGGCGCCCGATTGGCTGTAATTGAAATAATACATCCGGAACTTAAGAAAAAATTTACCGATGTCAGCAAAACCGTCAAGCCAAACTCCATGGCGATATTGTTAGCTTACTTATTTTACAGAAACCACAATGAAGATGTGAGAGCCTATTGGAAGTATCGAAATAGAATTTTTAAGGAAAGAATGGATGCAATCGAAAAAGCGTGCATAGAACTGCCTGCTGACCGGAATCCATTTGAAATTCAAATAAAGCGTCCTTTCGGTGCGATGTATCCAAAAATGGTCATAAATAAGTTACCTCATGGTATTTCCCTGGATTGGCTGGCTTCAGGATTAGCAACCCAGGGGATTGGGCTTGTTCCTTTGACTAGTTTTGCCAGAACCGCAAAAGGATTTGATTTGGCACGAAAGACATTTCGCTTATCTCTTGGCGGAACGGATAACGCCGAATCCTTACTCCGGAAAACCCGCCGTGTTTTAATTGACTTAAATCGATTGATCGCTCAAGAGTCTGCACAATATGCACGAAATAAATTTCCTTCGATCAAGTCTCCGGCTCATTCAGGAAACCATTTTATTGGCGCTTCGGAATGTTTTGAAGAAATTTTAACAACTCTCCACACATTAGCAAATAACCAGGTTGAAAAGAGACTTAAATTATTATCATTAAATTTAATTGATCAGAACTTGCATCTTGTTTTCAGTGAAGAATATGCCATTGAACGATTTTCTATTTTCCAACAAAGATTTCGTGATCGTCTTCAACTGACTGAAAGGATTATTGCTGAAGTGGGAGACAGGAAGAGGTCCCGGTTAATTGATATTTTGGAAAATGAATTCTACAAAGAATCGATAGATGAGCGAAAGTTTCGTTTCCGCCAGCGGTTGTTTGATCGGACTGTCCACCCAACACAAATGTATTCACTGAAAGTTGATCTTCAGGTTGAGAAAATTATTGATACGATTCTTCAAAAACGCAACGTTTCAGAAATTGAATTAGAACAACTTGCATCTGAATTAGTTGATGAGTTTTTGGGAAATAATGTATCGATCAAGTCTGTTGAAGAGGCTGATGAGTTGGTTTTGGATCTGAAATTAATGATTGAATCTGAAGATTGGACTCACTGGAATTTTAACAGAGATTTGTCTTTTCTGTTTTCTTTTTGGGGGGATTGGGATGGCAGCACCCGTCCATCCGGTCAGGGACATCGGTTGGTTGCCGGTGTGCTTTTAGAAAATGTGAGACAACAGGCGAATCTTTTGCAAACGCTTTTAAAAGCAAACAAAAGCATCCGGATTGGAACTGATCTTCACGCGGAATTGCAAAGGTTGAATTTAGGCATCCAAAAATTCTGGAACCTGTTGAATGAAATCACTTCATTAACGAATCATTTGGAAAAAAGATATTTAAGCGTTCTTCCTTTTAATGTCAGAACCGGAATTTGGCGAAAGATGGGCATGAAATTACATTTGGCACAAGACCGAATGACTGCTCTATGGCACCACAATGATCGGCTCGAACGGAAGATGCAACACCTTCGAAATCAACGCCGAAAAAATTTAGAATACTATTTTTCACTGAATAAAAAACTTCGCAAAGTTTTGCACGAAAATTTGTCACATTTACAAGAAAATTCAAATAATCCTGAATTAGCATTTTTAGCCGGTTCTTACAGAAACATGCTAAATCGATTTGTACTGACACCAAGAATCCATCAGAAAATGGTTTTATTGTCAGATCAGTTTGCCATTGATACCACAGTTCATAATATAATGGAATTGAATGAAATTTCCGGAAAATATAATAATCCGGGAATGGTAATGGCATTGCAAATCAGCATGACAACTGAACCGGAAGCTTTGATTTCATTGGATAGAAAACTTCGTACGCGCAAGGAAGAGATATTACGAAACAGACCTGGTACCAACATTCCATCTGTTTGGCTGGTTCCGCTGTTCGAAGATGAGAATTCGATTAAAAATTTAGAAAAATATTTGGATCGAATATGGGAATATGCTGTTCAGAGCAGACGATTAGCTCAACCAACAAGAGAAAGATTCTCGGAGATGATTTGTGAGCTCTTTTTTGCCGGTTCGGATTTAAGCCAACAAGTCAGTCAGCCCGCAGGAGCTGCCCTGTACAGAGAAGCAAAATTTAAAGCTGTTAATTGGTTAGCCAAACATGATTTGATTGACCATGTCCGTATTAAATTGGGCAGTGGTGAACCAATGCAAAGACAGGGTGGATTTTATGATGAGCATTCAGGAAATTCATTGTTTTTAAAATCAAAGAATGCACGTCATCATTTGACAGCGATATCAAAGGAGTCAGCACGTAGAAGCGCAGATTTTGCCAGCAGTCCATTGCGTGGCGTTTTGGCTGGTGGAGAATTCAGAACCTTTCAAAGTAATCTTGCCGAACATATACGAAGATTGTCCACACAAGATCGCGCAGATTTGATTTATCATGTCAGTGTAACTCAAAATTTTCATCAAAAAGAATTGATTAGGATTTATGAGCCCCTAAAAGAAACGCGCCTTCAGTTTCAACAGCGTGGTTGGAAAGAATTAGAGCGGCTGACATTGGGCAATGTAGATGATATGTACAATGAGTTCAACGCTTTAGTGAAAAAGAATTTTCAACAAATTTTGTACGGACAGGAAGAAGATGTGGTTGGAATCCATGTTATTTCATATTTTATTTCGCGCACGACGCCAACCTTTCGGGATCGACCAACAGTTCGTCCCAGCAGAGATATGGGACAAAAAAGAGGACAACAGGTTGTCGAAAGGCTTGCCCAAACACTTCCACTTTTCAAGCATGGCAGCCTGCTTCGAGCGATTGGTCACAACCGCGCCCAAACAATGATTCTCGGCATAAATCAGTTAACAACCGGCTTATTCCGGGCATTAAGTGAATTCGCATCAAAACAATATCAAGGGACTGATGGACTGTCTCTTATCAATGATCGTATTTTGCCAACACTTCCAGTGCATGATATATTGCACACCTTAAGAATTTATCACGATCGAAATCTTCAATATCTGAATGAATTGGAAACTGCATTTCCTGCGGGCAATTCGGCATTGTTGGCTTTAAGGGAAGATAATGATTCAATATATCCGTTCATTTGTTTATTACAGAAAGAGCTATTAAAAAGACAGGGATTGGATGTAACTAATTTCTTTGTCGGCGATAAAATCATCGTTGAACTACTTCCGGCGATGAGACCTGACGTGGCAATATTACTGCAACCTGATCTGTTTAATACTGATATTCAAAAACTGGTAGAGGGAAACAATAAAAATATTGATGATTCCTGGTTGGAAGAAATAAAGCGACTGATGCAAATTCAAATTCAGGTAGCAAAATGGAGACAGGAAATTTGGGATCTAATAAGGCAACCTATTCGCGAGCAAGTTGAAAGCTTTGTCGAATTGGCGTTAGCAATTCATTCTCTTTCATCGAATAATGGCGGATCAAATGTTCCGCTTACCATCGAGCCGACAAAAATATTACGTCTTGGATCCCAGGTATCAAAACTTCTCCGCGGGGATGTTGATGATTCCATGAGACAATTTCTTATAGCTTCGGTTCAATATCTCACCCAGGTTCCCGAGTTTATGTCCGAAGTTCCCATTGATGTATTGCGAGCGCTCCGCGATGTTGAACGTATCGTGCAAATCGAAAAACAAGCGTTAGGTAAAAAAGAACAGGATTTATTGAGATTTTATATTCTCAAAATTGCCAGGTTATGCGGTGAGAATGGGTAACCTGTGTTTTTGCCAAACCTATCACAAGAGTTGTGCTCAAAATCCATACGGATTTTTAATTTTATTTTTCTTTTCTGTGTGTGTTTTTGATCCGTGTGGGAATTATTTATCCATCAACCCAGATAGATAATGCAGTAGAAAAAAATGAGTCGCCACAAAGACACTAAGGCACCAAGAGACACAAAGGAAAAATATAAGTTTTGTTTTAAATTTGATGTACAAAAAAATGAAAAAGATTTGCAAAACATATAATCATAACTAATTATAATTTATTTCTTTGTGCCTTTGTGTCTTCGTGGCAATTGCATTATTTGGGATCAACTCTTCACTTATGATAAATCCATTTTTAATTTCATTTTCCAAAATAAAAATCAAAAAAATTCGTTGCAAAATTGGTTTAATATAATTATATTCCTTACATCTAATGTTTAACAAAATAATATATTGGATTCATAAATATTTTGATGTATTAAGGAGGTTCTGATGGAATTCTCAACGATTAATTTACTCATTCTTCTCTGCACGATAATCGTTGCAATGACTCTTATCATCGTCGCGTTTGCAAAGCAATATAAAAAAGTTGGTCCTAATGAAGTATTAATTATTTCAGGTGGACGAATGAAAAAAGTGAAAGACCCGGATGGAACGGTGAGAAAAATTGGGTATCGCATGAGTATTGGCGGGGGTACGTTTGTTAAACCATTTATTGAGCAGATTCAGGTGTTACCGCTGGAAGTATATTCAGTAAATATAAAAACGCCTGAAGTTCTAACATCACAAGGAGTTCATATTATTGCTGAGGGAACAGCGCAGGTGAAAATTGACAGCGATGTTCATATGATAAGACGAGCAGCGGAACAATTTTTAAGTTCAGGTGGAGAAGGTATTAGAGATGTGAGCTTGAGCGTCCTCGAAGGTTGTGTGCGTGCTATTTTGGGATCGATGACTGTTGAAGAAATATATCAGAATCGGGAGCAGTTTTCTGAAAAGGTCATTCAAAACTCAAAAGATGATTTTGAAAGAATGGGATTGGAGGTTCTCTCCTTCGCATTAAAAGATATTAGCGATACAAAAGGTTATCTTGCTGCATTGGGACAACCAAGAATCGCACAAGTCAAAAAAGATGCTGCCATTGCCCAGGCAGAAACTGACAAAGATGCTTCAATAAAAGCTGCACACGCCCGAAAAGATGGCGATATTGCCAAACTCAAAGCAGAATCGGAAATCGCCAAAGCCAATCGCGATTATGAAGCGCAGCGTTCAGAATACCAGGCTGACATCAATCAAAAACGCGCTCTGGCTGATCTTTCTTATGAATTGGAAAAACATAAAATCGCTCAAAAAATCAAAAAAGAAGAATCTCAAGTTAAACTCATCGAAAAAGAACAAGCGATTAAAATCGAAGAAATGGAGATTGCCCGCAAAGAAAGAGAATTGGATGCGTCGGTAAAAAAAACGGCTGATGCAAGGAAATACCAGGCTAAAGCAGAAACCGAGGCCGAAAGTTACCGCATCCATGAAGAAGCAAAAGCAAAAAGCCAGGCACAAAGACTTGAAGGCGCTGCTGAAGCTGAATTGATCAGAGCCAAGGGTGAAGCAGAAGCTGAAGTCATGCGACAAAAAGCAGAATCCTGGAAAGATTACAATGAGGCTATGATTTATAAAATGGTCATCGATGCGTTACCCGAATTAGCGCGCGCTATTTCCGAACCACTTTCAAAAGTAGAAAAAATTGTTATGGTTGGCAGCGGTGATGGATCAACAGGAGTTTCAAAGATTACTGAACAAGTGGCGCAGGTAATGGCTCAATTACCTACTGTTGTGGAATCTTTGAGTGGCGTTGATTTAACAAAATTATTGGAGAAGTTTGCGGGGGAGAAGAAGGTTAAAGAAGAATCAAAGAAAAAGCAATAAAGGTAATAGGGTAAACAGGTAATAAGGTAAGCAGGTAATAGGGTAATCAGGTTATTATTCCACTTCGCAATTACCTATTCTACAAATTACCCAATCACCTATTCTACAAATTACCTAATATTTTCTTAAAAATGATGGAATGTTTTTAAAAATAATCAAAACCAGAAAAACAAGACAAATAAATTATGATAGCAGATAGGATACAACAAATCGGTTTTTCCCCTACTTTAAGAATAAATGCAAAAGCTCAGTCAATGATTGCAGACGGGATAGACGTAATTGATTTAAGCGTTGGTGAACCTGATTTTTCAACACCTGAAAATATTAAACAGGCAGGCAAAGACGCAATTGACGCAAATTTTACAAAATACACGCCCAATGCTGGCATTCCTCAACTGAAGAATAAAATAATAGAGCGTATCAAAAATGATTCCGGTGTCAGCTATGAAAAAAATGAAATCATAGTTTCCAGCGGCGCAAAAAACAGTCTTTATAATCTGTGTATGTCTGTATTCAACCAGGGAGAAGAAGCAATTATTCCAGCGCCATATTGGGTATCATATCCGCACATGGTGAGTCTGGCAAAAGGTGTTCCCGTAATCATTCCAACACGGGAAGAAAACGGTTTTAAATTGACGCCCAATGATTTAAGAAGGGCAATTAATTCCAATACAAAAGCATTATTAATAAATAATCCATCAAATCCGACTGGCGCTGCCTACTCACGAGAAGAACTTGAAGAGATTGCTGATATTGCTGTGGATGAGGGTTTAATAATTATTGCGGATGAAATTTATGAAAAACTGGTCTATGATGGTTTTCGCTTTTTTAGTATCGCGGCTCTCGGAGAAAAAATAAAGCAGAATTCGGTAATCATTAACGGTGTTTCCAAAGCTTATGCTATGACAGGGTGGCGCATTGGTTATGCAGCGGGACCCAAAGAAATAATCGCGGCAATGGACAAGGTTCAAAGCCACGCCACTTCCAATGCCTGCAGCATATCACAAAAAGCCAGTGTTGAAGCATTTGGTGGTCCCCAGAATGAAATAAATAAAATGGTCTCTGAATTCCAGCAGAGACGAAACATGATGCATTACCATTTGACACAAATACCCAATGTATCATGTCTCAAATCCCAGGGCGCCTTTTATTTATTTCCAAATTTTTCAGCTTATTATGATTATGCTTACGAGGGAAATCAAATACGTAACTCCCATGGTTTGGCTTATTACATGCTCAAACATGCGCACGTTGCAGTTGTGCCAGGTGATGCATTTGGCGCTGATAAATTTGTAAGATTTTCTTATTCCAATTCTTTAGAAAACATCCAAACAGCCATGGATAGGATCAAAGATGCCATCGCCAAACTCACACCAGTTAAAAAAACTACTCGTAAGCCACTCAATAATACCATAACAAAACGTAAAACACCTGTTGAAGTCGAGGCAAGCATCAGCCTGGAAATGCGCGATGCTCTGGTTGCTGAATCCGAAGCCTTTATGACTTATGAAGGTTATTATGAGTGGAATGTGAATATCGCCGGCATCCTTGTGCAGCTTCGGACGAACAGCCCGCATCTTTACGATTTTTGGGTGGAGAATTTTTATCCGGCTCAATTGGAAACCGAACTGGAACCCCATGCCATTGTTTATGCTGTAAATTGGATAACAGGAAGAGAGCCGCGCGCGTTTTACAATCCAGAAACACGGACAGGATTTTATTTCAAATCCTCCTATTATCCACAATTACGAAATTTTGTTTTGGGCATGGTGATCGATATTACGGAAAAGCTGTATGACATCCATGCCGTAAGAGCGCAATCAGTCGATATAAATGGTGATGGACTTCTGTTAATTGGATCACCTGGCACAGGAAAGATGGGACAGTTCGCTGAACTGTTAAAAAAGTCGGAAATAAAACTTCACTCAAGCGATACTGTTTTTATCCGGTATTATGGAAACGAGGCTGTTGCTGATGTTGTGGAACGTAAATTTGGAATTAATACCGGTTTCGTCGAAAGATATCCACAAATAGTACCACTCTTTGATAAGAGCAAGTGCGAAAATGTAATTACCTCCAAAGAAAATTGTGATAACGAGAAATGCAAGCAAGAGGATAAATGCCGATTGGACAAAGGTTCACCATATTGTTTTTCAGGTTCAAAATCTTCAATCGCCATGCTCGATCCCTATTGGCTTGGCGGATCCGAAAAACATGTCAAACGTACATCGGTAAAATGGGTCTTACTATTTCGAAAAGACCCGATCTCCCCGGCAATACAAAAACTATCATCCGAAGAAGCAATAAAAATTCTTGAAGAAGGGCGATCACAAACCAGTTACGGAAGCATGCAGAGTGTTCCATTTTTCAATCCACATCTTTTAAATAAATCACTGGATCGCATTGATCTGCAAAAACGTTATTTTGAGAAATTGTTTAAAGTTGCACCTTGTTATGTTGTAAATTCTGGTGTGGAAGCGGAGGATAAAATAGAAAAAAGAATTGAAGCGATTATTGCTGGAAATGAGGAAGATGCATTGAAGTAA
>JADHVV010000028.1 GCA_016783825.1 Candidatus Zhuqueibacterota bacterium
AAGAATATCCTTAATCCTTGAATCTTATACCTTGCTTCGCCTTTGCCTTCGCCTCAGCCTTTTCGGTATGAAAGTTAATTGATCTGGGTTAGAAATTCTTTTGCACAAAAAACGAAGATTTGACTTGTAATACTATAGAATAAAATTATAAGTAATTCAAAAATAATTAAAAAATAACACTAATAAACCAACGGAGGAACAAGTGATTCATAATTTAATGTTTTTAGCAATGGGCGCACCGCAGGGTGGTCAAGGCGGCGGCAGTACAATGGGTATGTGGCTTCCGATTATTGCAATTTTTGCAATTATGTACTTTTTAATTTTTAGACCACAAGCTAAAAAACAAAAAGAACAACGAACGATGATTGACGCTTTGAAAAAAGGTGACAAAGTAGTTACAACCGGTGGCATCTTCGGTCAAATCGTGGGCGTAAAAGAAAAAGAAGGAACCATCATTGTAAAAGTTGCAGAAAATACAAAAATTGAAATGTCCCGAGCTTCGATTGCAAAGGTTATTGGAAGTGAATAGGTATGTCAGAATTAAGAGTAATAAAATATGGTAATCCCATCCTTCGCATGAAGGCGAAACATATTGAAAATATTGATAGCGATGTCAAGCAGCTTGCTAATGATATGATTACAATTATGCAGGGAGAAGAAGGGATCGGTTTGGCTGCTCCTCAAGTCGCTCAGTCAATCTCACTGCTGGTCGTTGATATGAGTTTGATTGATGAAGAAGGAGAACCGACTGCTTTTATCAATCCTGAAATCCTTACATCCGAAGGTGAGTCTGTTCTGGAAGAAGGTTGTTTAAGCCTCCCTGATATCAGGGAAGATGTAAAACGTCCGGAGATCATAACACTTCGTTATCAGAATATTGAAGGCGAGGTTTCTGAAAAAAGGTTCGATGAACTTTTGGCTCGTGTTCTTCAACATGAAATCGATCATTTGAATGGTGTATTGTTTGTTGACAGAATCAGTTCGCTGAAAAAGAAGATGTTCAATAAAAAACTGAAAGAAATTGCTACTGAAGAACGGGTTGAGATTGTTTAAGTGAGTAGCTTTACTAAACCTTTTATGAAGGTCGAGATTGAGATCGAGATCAAGAAAAAACTGAAATGATTTGTAACTATTCTGTGTAGCCAAGAAAAGTCATTCTGAGGGAGCTTGCGACCGAAGAATCTCACTGTTTGATCTACAATATTCAAAAGTAATAAGAGATTCTTCACTTCCCAACCTCCCTAATCCATTCCCTCGTTCAGAATGACATCAAATCCACGAATAGCTGAACAGTTACCCTTGATCTTAATCTCGACCTTGATCTTTTCTTGTAAGGGAACCAATGAAAATAATATTCATGGGAACACCGGAATTTGCTGTTCCCAGTTTGGAAAAAATATACGATAGTCATCACGAGATTATTGCTGTTGTAACAGGTCCGGATAAACCGGCTGGCAGGGGCAAAAAATTGAAGCCCACCCCAGTGAAGCGGCGTGCTGATGAATTTAGTATTCCCATATTAACGCCGGAAAAATTATCTGACGAAAATTTTATCGGGGAACTTAAACAGCTAAACGCTGACCTGTTCGTTGTGGTCGCCTTTAGAATATTGCCAAAATCGGTATTTACAATTCCGCCTTTGGGCACAATAAATCTTCATGCCTCATTACTCCCAAAATTCAGGGGCGCTGCGCCAATAAATTGGGCAATAATGAATGGTGAAAATGAATCAGGTGTAACCACATTTTTTATTGAAGAAAAGGTGGATACCGGTGAATGGATTCTTCAAAAAAAAGTTTCCATTAGTGAAAAAGAAACGGCTGGGGAATTGCACGATAAATTGACTGTTATCGGTGCAGATGTATTACTCGAAACAGTTAATACGATTGAGCAGGGAAATGCACCAAGAATTACACAAGAGGGTGAAGTAATAAAAGCCCCAAAACTGACCAGAGAACTTTGTCATATAAATTGGGAAAAAGATGTCGTTTCGATTTATAATTTAATCAGGGGATTGGCTCCTTTTCCGAGGGCTTTTTCATATTTCAATGAAAAAGAATTTAAAATATGTGGCGCTGAAATCAGCACAATGAATTTGGATAAAGGTAAAGTCGCGGGTGAAATTGTAGATATAAATAAAGAAAAAATATTTGTTGCGGCAGGCGATGGGATTTTAGCGATTACAGAAGTTCAGCCGCCCAACAAACGCCGAATGAGTGTAGCTGAATATTTGCGTGGTCATTCGGTTGAACTTGGGGAAAGATTTCAATAATTATTCAAATATATCTCACGCAAAGACGCAAAGCTCGCAAAGAAAAAAACAGTGAAAATGTGCCAGAGGCACATCCGCCTTTGGCGTGATTCGTTAAATCCGCGTCATCCGTGTTCTATGGGGAAAGAGGCACAGGTGTCAGTTTAAGGAGTTAATTATTTGATAATAAGATTGTTACCTGTCGTCCCTAAAGGGAATTTTTGAGCATGGTGTAGCCGTCTTCTATAAACATGTCGTGCCTATCGGCACTTTAAGATGGAAATTAAATTTTCATTTTATTAAATTTGAACCAGATTCGTAAATTCCGACTGGTAAAAGTCGCGTTAGCGACGACATGTTTGTAAAAAAATAATTTGAGTCCCCTTGGGGACGACATGTAACTTTTGTTTTCATAATTTGTTACATCCTTAAACTGACGGCTATGGGGCACAGGTTTGGCGAAATAATCTAAAAATCTATGTCACCACGCCAGCACGTAATAAAACTTCTCGATTTATGGGAAAAATCTGACGCTTACGCTGATGTGCTTCTAAAAGATTTGTTTGAACATAGCAAGATTTCTGCACAGGATCGGGCGCTGATCCAGGAAATATTTTTTGGCGTCATTCGCTGGAGGAAGAGGATAAATTGGATTTTAGAACAGTTCTTCCAGGGATCATTAAAAAAAAGCCCGCGCTTTGTTCTTTCTATTCTTCAGAGCAGTTTTTACCAGTTCATTTATTTGGATCGTATTCCTGCTTACGCTGTGATCAATGAAGCAGTGAGAATTGCAAAATACAAAGGCGGGCAATATTGGGCGGGAAAAATAAATGGTATTTTAAGAAATTATCAGAAGAATAAAAACAACATTATTTTTCCTGATATCAATAAGTCACCTGTTGAAGCGATCTCGATTTTGTACTCACATCCTGAATGGCTGGTCGACAGATGGATCAAAAGATGGGGGAGAGATGAAACAATCGCGCTCTGTTCAGCAAATAATGAACGTCCGCCGATTACTTTAAGAGTGAATCGTACAAAAATATCTGCTGATTTGCTCATCGAAAAATTGGACAAACTTGGCGTAAAAGTCAGCAAATCCAAATTTAATGAAAATTTTCTTCGTGCGGATAGTTTGCCAAATTTATCACAATTCGAACTTTTTCAGCAAGGCTTATTTTCAATTCAGGATGAGAGCGCCGGATTAGCGTGCCAGTTATTAGGGGCAAAACCCGGTGAAAACATCGTTGATTTATGTGCCGCTCCAGGTGGTAAATCATCCTATTTAAATGAACTGGGAAAAAATAAAGCAATTGTCTATTCAATTGATCAGCGTTTCTCAAGGCTTAAATTTGTCCGTGAAAATCTGAAACGGCTGGGATTCCCAGATTCACGAATAATACAAGCTGATGGAAAAAATTTCTCCTGTAAATCGGTTAACAAGATTTTAGTGGATGCGCCTTGTTCCGGTTTAGGTGTGCTTTCAAAAAGAGTGGATCTAAAATGGCGCAGAAAACCGGAACAGATAAACGAACTCGTTAAACTTCAACTGGAATTATTAAAAAATGCTGCTTCAATCGTGAAAAGAGGGGGCGCACTTGTCTATTCAACCTGTACGATTGAATCGCAGGAAAATGAAGAAATAGTGATCCAATTTCTCAAAGAAAATAAACAATTTCAAATCGATTCGGCAAAAAAATATATTTCTGAAAATTTTGTTTCAGATGAGGGATTCGCTTGTACATTTCCTCACAAAAACGGGATGGATGGTTCTTTTGCTGTAAGATTATTAAAAGTAGGTAAGTAATGTTTGTAAAAACGAAATGGTTTAAATTAATACGTTTTTTTATCTTTCTGTTTCTATTGCTAATTTTCCTTTACGTGATTTTTGATCAAATAATTATGCCGGTTTATACCAGGCATGGGCAGGAAATTATTGTGCCTGATCTGACAAATCTATTTTTTGAGGATGCACGAGAAAAACTTCAATTGATGGGATTGAAAATTGTTGAAGAAACGAAAAAATTTGATGTTAACAATATTTTCCCCATTGGCGTTGTTATGACGCAAACTCCGAAATCGGATTCGAAAGTTAAAAAGGGGAGAAGGATCTATGTTATTGTCAGCAAAGGAGAACCATCAATTGAAATGCCTGACCTGGTTACTAAATCAGAACGAAATGCAACGTTTTTACTCAAAAATAAAGGGCTGGAATTGGGAGAAATAATTTATGAATTTTCCGATGTTTTTCCTGCAGGTGTAGTTGCCGATCAAAATATTCCCCCAGCGACTGAGATAAAGCCTGGAATGATTGTTGATTTGACAATCAGCTCGGGGCGTTTCCCGGATAAATTCATTGTACCCGATATTGTGAATAGAAATTTAAAAGATGCAAAAAAAATAATTTTTCAGTCCGGTCTGACATTAGGTGCAATAAGCTTTGAGTCAAGAAATGATCTTTTGCCCGAAACTGTAATTACGCAGTCGGTTCAACCAAATTTAGAAGTAACCCAGGGAGATACAATTAATTTAATTGTCAGCAAGTTACCATTACAAATAGAGGATGAACTGGAATGATTAAAATCGCGCCGTCAATTCTCGCTGCTGATATTTCCAGGTTAGAGGAGCAGCTGCTAATAGTGAAAAAGGAGAAAATTGAATGGCTGCATGTGGATGTTATGGACGGACATTTCGTGCCTAACCTGACCTTTGGTCCATCCATGGTAAAAGCAGTAAAGAAAATGACCGGCTTATTCATGGACGTTCATTTAATGGTAGATGAACCCGATTTCATCATCCCCGAATTTTGCCTGGCTGGCGCTGATATGATAACGGTTCATGTGGAAGCGATTAAGCATCTTCACCGATCCATTCAATTGATCAAATCAATGGGAGCGCAAGCCGGGGTTACGTTAAATCCGGGCACACCTGCTCATTTATTGGATTCAATTCTGACTGAAATAGATTTGGTACTCGTGATGAGTGTGAATCCCGGCTACGGGGGACAAAAATTTATTCCGTCAGTTATAGAAAAAATAAGAGAAATTTCAAATAAAATAAAACAAAAGAATCTGAATGTCTATCTTGAGGTGGACGGCGGAATTACTGCTGACACAGCGCCACAGGTGGTGAAAGCCGGCGCAAATGTGCTGGTTGCCGGAACTTCGGTTTTTGGACAGGAAAATATTCCGAGGGCGATTTCTTTGATAAAGGAATCGTATGCTGGATTAAGTAAGTAGTGCTTGAACGAAAACTAGCAAAATTTAAAAAAGCGTCTGTCATTGCGAGCGACGAAGGAACGAAGTTTTAATACCCAAAGGGTGCAATCTATTGATTATTAAACGCTTATTGATGGGATTGCTTCGTCGCTTCGCTCCTCGCAATGACAGAAAATTTCCAAAATTCGGGCTTTTCGTTCAGACACTAAGTAGATCAAACAACTAAAAATCAGCATCAAGCATCCAGCAGCAAGAAACAAGAACCCAGCATCCAGAATTATCTTGACTTAATAAAATATTTTTCATAATTTGTAAAATCCAAATAACTATTAAAATGTGGAGCTATGAAACTTATGCCACAAGGCGTAGTGAAGTGGTTTGATGAAATTAAAGGGTATGGTTATATCGAGAATGAAGCCGGAGAACAAGTATTCGTTCATTTCTCAAACATCATACAAGGAAAAGGATTTAAAACATTGAGACCAGGCGCTGCTGTGGAATACGAAGCAGTTAACGGTGAAAAAGGTCCCAAAGCGATTTATGTTAAATTGTTGTCCGTTGATAGATAATTTTGGAATTAGGAAATTTGGTAATTGGGTAATTGGGTAATAAGGAAATTGGGTAATAAGAAATTCTCAATAGTATAAATTCCAAATTTTCCAGTAAACTTATTAACCTGTTACCTTATTAGTTCAGGAATAGCCAAATTTGTTTTTAAAATAAAAGGTTCGAAATAAAGGATTAGTCATGGATTTCGTTTTTACTGAAAACGACATAAAGAAAATCGCTAAAATCTTGAAATGCGATTGGAATTTAAAAGGCAATAACTATAGACTTAACCTGCAAAACAGCGAGAAGACCAGGAAATTATCATTGGAAATCTACCCGGATATGCAGATAGGTGAGAAGTTTGGCAATCTCATTTCTGTTTATACTGAAAATACACATCTTCAACTCCATTTTTGTACCGGTTATGTACTCAGTGAAATGCTGGAAGAGGTAACATTTTTTAGCGAACAGCAGGGCAAAGTGTGTGGTTTGATCATTGAAAAAGAAGCCGGGTGTAACATGTACGCCAATGTTGAAAAATCCATTTTATCTGGTGATTTTTCTACCCTGGGACCGGAAGTGATGTTGGGTGGCATTGCTTTATCGCTAACCGAACACATGATCGATTCACCCAGCAAAAAGAAACACACTTAGGAGCATATAAACTCACATCGACAAAATTTTGTTGATATTTCCATTATGGATGTTTGGTATAATGGAGTATTGGAGTGATGGAGTATTGGAGTTTAGGAGTAAATATTTCAATAATGCGACAAGTCGCATCTCCGCCAACCGGCGGACGATCCATTGCTCCATTACTCCAACACTCCTTTCACTTTTAAAATGATCTTCTACACAAAAAGGTTCATGTATAAATACATCGATGATTTTATCAATTTCTTGATTGTTGAAAGAAACCTGGCGCAAAACAGCATCGAGGCTTATGCGACAGACTTGAATAAATATGCTAACTTTTTACATTCTAGAAATATCTCCGAACCATCAGAAATAAATTCCAACAACATCGTTGCTTATTTGACGGAACTTCACAAACATGAATTAGCTTCTTTGACAATAGCCAGAAATTTATCTGCGGTTCGCATGTTTCACAGGTTTTTACACAGTGAACTGTTGACTGCGACTGACCCATCAGAAATCATCGGATCGCCCAAGTTGTCTAAAAAACTTCCGGTAGTGCTCGATCAATTTGAAACGGAAAACCTGGTTGAACAACCGGATATTTCTACAAAATATGGCATTCGGGATAGAGCATTATTGGAAACAGCCTATGCAACAGGTGTTCGGGTTTCTGAACTGCTCAAGTTGGAGTTAGCCGATTTAATGTTTGATCAACAGGTTATACGTGTTTTTGGTAAGGGATCAAAAGTGAGAATTGTACCCATTGGAGAAGGGGCAATTGAATATGTGGAAAAATATTTAGATGAGAGTCGATCTTTGTTAATCAAGAAGTTAAATAATACGAATGTGGTATTTTTAAATTTTCACGGTAAGCCACTTAGCCGCATGGGATTTTGGAAAATTGTAAATAAATATGCTGTACAAGCCGGTATTTCAAAACCGGTATCTCCGCATACCATTCGGCATTCGTTTGCAACACATTTAATTGAAGGCGGGGCTGACTTACGGGCGGTGCAGGAAATGTTGGGGCATGTGAATATTGCAACGACACAAATTTACACGCATCTTGACAGGGAATATTTAAAAGAGGTTCATCGAAGCTTTCATCCACGGGAAAAAGAATATTTTAAATCCAAAAGAAAAAATGATTCAATGGAAAAAAAGGAAAAATGAAACTACGGTTGATGTCTGATGTTTTGTCAGAGACTAAAATTAAATTTGTGTTAAAAACAAAATTATTCGGTAAAAGGATTTATGCGTTTTGGAGCATTGGCTCAACAAATGATTTCGCCTACCGCCTGGCAATGCAAGGTGAAGATGAAGGCGCCCTGGTAATTGCCGAACAACAGGAAAGAGGGCGTGGTCGGAAGGCTCGCGTTTGGGATTCGCAGTTTGGCAAAGGACTTTGGTTATCAGTGATTTTAAGACCTGACCTGCCATCTTCCAACGCCGGGCTTATTCCTTACCTTGCCGGTGTATCGGTTTCCAGGGCAGTTGAAGATTTAACCGGTCTGCAACCTGAAATGAAATGGCCCAATGATGTGATGTTGAATAACATGAAATGTTGCGGTGTTTTGTCCGAGGTAAATTTTAAAAATGGAAAAATCGATTTTATTATTCTGGGAATCGGAATAAATGTGAATCACGAAGCAGGCGAATGGTCTGATGAAATCGATAAGATTGCAACTTCACTCAGAATCGAAAAAAATGAACGTTTAGAAAGAGCAGATTTGTTAGCCGAAATTTTATTTCAATTAGAGCAAGCTTATGATGATGTTAAGAAAAATGGTTTTGGACAATTGCTGGATCAATGGAAAAAACGCTGCCCGGTTTTTCAACAGAATATTACAATCTTGCAAGAAGATAAAAAAATATCCGGGACATTTATTAATTTGGATGAAAAAGGTTGTTTACTGTTGAAAGGTGAAGATGGGAAAATAAAAAAGATTGTGGCTGGGGATTTATTAGTGTAGAATAAAAGTCAGGTTAAAATGTAGGGAGACCCAAAAATGTTGTTAGTAATAGACATTGGAAATACAAACGTAGTTATTGGATTATATCAAGGTAAAAAATTAACCACAAGCTGGCGTCTTTCCAGCAAAGCTGCTCGAACCAGGGATGAATACTGGATTTTATTAAATGCGCTGCTGGAGGCAAACAAAATCAAAGTAAATGAATTTGATGGCGCGATCATTTCATCAGTTGTGCCGGATTTGACAATTCCGTTTATTCAGATTTTAAAAAAATACTTCGGATTGAAACCGGTCATTGTTGATTCGGATTTAAATATTAAGTTAAAATTGGCAGTTGATAATCCAAAATCAGTGGGCGCTGACCGTATTTGTAATGTAGTCGCTGGATTTGAAAAATATGGCGGCCCGTTAGTCATACTGGATTTTGGAACAGCGACTACGTTTGATGTGATCACGGAAAATTATCAATTCATCGGCGGCATAATTGCGCCCGGTATTGAGATGACAGCTACAGTGCTTCATCAATTAGCAGCAAAATTGCCTAAAGTTGAATTGAAATTCCCTGATACGGTAATTGGCACAAATACGGAAACCAATATCCAATCCGGGTTAATGTTCGGTACAACGGATTTAATCAATGGCATGTTAAATAGAATTGAAAAGGAGTTAGGTCAGAAATTCACAACCATTGCCACCGGTGGTTTAGCTCGCATCGTCGCACCATATCTTGAAAGAAAAACTTTTATTGAATCGGGTCTTACGCTTGAGGGGATGAGGTTGATTTATGACGAGGTGAGGCTGTAGACCAATGCCATTAACTTAAGCGAAAATAATTTTATATAATTCACAATTCTCAATTCACAATTCTCAATAAAATTAACAAGTTACCAAAATCTAATTGAGAATTGTGAACGACGAATTGAGAATTGTGAACGACGAATTGAGATTTGTGAATGAAAAAATGGTCTCGCCTTACTTCACAACAATTTTTAGCAACGTATCCTTCGGAATATTATCATTCAATTGTCTGCCATTTAACACAGCCATCTCTTCAAATTTATCACTTGACACTTTAAAACTCGAAAAAGCCTGCCTCAATGTTTGTCGCTTTGTTGTTTTTTTGATAACCAATTTCGCTGGTTTGACATTGATTTTCCGGCGATCAGTCAGTTTTTTGAATTTATTCATCGTGTTCTTAAAAATAGGGAGGTAGGTATTGAATTGAGCTTGACTGGAGAATCCGTGAAAAACAAAAACCTTACTATCCATTTGAATGAAGGTAGAAATAACAGGAGTTGAAGAACCTTCCTGTTGACCGGGGACATCTGAAATAACCTGCTGCGCGGATAAACCGTTCACCCTGATTTGATTAGAAGATTTTACCACGGCTTTGGTGCCTGCGATAAACTCATCAGCGGCTGCTTTGGGTGTAGAACCTTTACCTAACGAAAATATAATGACAGCATCCTGTTTTTCAGTAAACATTTGTACCTGGGATGGTGTGTTGTTCACCTGCCATGAAGCCGGTACGGGAAATTGAAATTTCATCTGGGGGTGATAAAACACATTGCCTTCAACATAGCCCTGCCGCGGATCTTTGCCGTAAATCATTCCGTTTATTTTTTGCAAATAGTTTGTTGTATTGACGCTGTAATTCGGTTTTTGTAACTTTGTCTGCCATTTTTTTGTATCTCGTTTTACCGCATTAATTCTATCAGGGGGATTTGGGTGCGTGGAAAACCATTCTGGCAAGGAACCTCCTGAACTTGGGTGCAGCCTTTCCAATGTTCCAAAAAATTTAGCCATGTGATTGGCATCAAAACCTGACTTACTGGAGTATTCAACTCCCAGCGCGTCTGCCTGTCTTTCGTTATCCCTGCTATATTTCAGAAAAAGCATACCAACGCCAAATTGAGCAAAACCAGCATAGTTTCGGAACGTTTCAGAAAGTTCAGAACCTACTGCTAATCCAAGTTGTGCAACAGTTGTTTTGCTATACTGTTTTGCTGAATGTCTGGCGGTTACATGCCCAATTTCGTGACCGAGTACTCCAGCTAATTCCGCTTCACTGTTGAAGTAGGCAAGGATACCTCTTGTTACATAAATAAATCCTCCGGGTACAGCAAAGGCATTAATAACGGGAGAGTCTAACACTTTAAATTCCCAGTTCAAATTTGGGCGGTGACTTAATTTTGCCATTTTTTTACCCAGCCCATTTATGTAATTTCCAATCTGCTGATTTTCATATCTGCCGTACATCTCCACAACCTGTGCATCTGTATTTTTCCCAAGTTGAATTTCACCCCCCTCTGTCAGCAGCATAAATTCTCTTTTGCCGGTTACAGGATTGACCGCGCAAGATAAAAGCCATGCGATCAAAACAATTGAAAGAATAATCAAGCCGGCTTTCTTAAATGATTTTTTATTCATAATTTCTTCTCCATAATTTTTAATGAAATAATTAGGTTAGTGGTGATTGGTGAGTTGTTAGTGGTTTGTGTCTTGTGGATTTTATACAAAAGACAGTAATCACCAATCACTACTAACCACTCACCACTCACTACTCACCAAATCATGGCTTTTTAAACAAATCTTTTATTTTCTTCTTCGCCTGGTTTTCTAATTTTTTCTTTTCGTCTTCAATTCGTTTTTCCACTTCTTTTTTCTTTTTCTCAAATTCTTCTGCTTTTTTCTCAACCGTTTGTTTTGCTTTATCCAGTTCAGCTAACATTGTTTTTTTATTTTTTTCGATCAGGGCTTCAACTTTTTTCCGGTTTTTTGCTGCTTCAGCACGGACATAATTTTCAACTTGCATTTGTGCTTTCCGTAGATTTTGTGAAATTGTCTGTTTCACTTTATTAGCCAATACCTGGTCAACATTGGAATTCAAGCGCATTTTATAATCTGTCGTATCGCCTTTGAGCTGCGCTTTCAACGTGATTCGATTTAAACTTGTCAAAACATCTCTCACAATTTTGGTGATTTTATCTTCCGCTTTTTGAGAGAAGATAAATTCAACAGGAGAAACATCTGCATTGAGTTTTAGATTAATGCCGTCACCGATGAAAAAACCGGCGGCAGAAATATTGCCTTTTTTAGCCTTCAAAGCATTCGGGAAATATTTACTCTTTTTTAACTTAACTTCTCCCAAAGCAAATCTCTTTGCGGAAATCCATAATGAATCATAGGCAATTTCTGTCCTATGATCAAGGCTGCCTTTTATGTTGTATTGATTTCCCGTAATTCGGTTCAAGTCAATTTCAAATTGTGTGGGCTTTCCGTAAACAGCAGGTTCATTGGTTAAACCATTTAAAACACCAGCGGCAAAATAAGCCTGGCTCGTGTCACCTGCTGCGGTTGCCCCGGAGAGTTTAACTCTACGAATGAGAAATTTTGGATATCGATAATGGAATGGAAAGCTAATGTTTTGTCCTTTTAACCTCGGCGGGCTTTTTTCCTTTTCTGCCCCTTTTAGTTTTTTAACAGTGGGTAGATATTTTCTACCCAGCGCCACATAATCTAAAATTTGCTGTGTTTTATTCACAACAGGATCACCAAAAAGCAGCATGCTCACATCTTTAACATCAAGATCCTTTAAACGAGCTAACGCTTTTGCCCGGTTGATATCGTTTTTGAGATCACTCTCAATTTCTTTAAGACCGGTTTGCATGTCGGTGAAAGTTTGGCTTAAAGCTTTATGTTTGTTTTGAACTTCTTTTTTAAGAGATTTTATTTCTTTGTTAATTTTATTAATATTATCCAGTGCATTGGTCAATTCAGGAATGGTTTTAATTTTATCGAGTTTTAATGTTTTTATTTTCTTTTCCAAACCTGTCACACGATCATGGTAAACTTTTATGTCCAATTGAGAAGACCAGTATTTGAAACTGCTGTCTGCTGCCAAATTTAACCGATTATAACCCTGAACAGATAATAAATTGTCCACATTTATTAATGAGTCAATTTTTAATTTTTTTCCAAGTCCGGAAAGATCAAAAACCGGGATGGCGCCAAATTGTTTTTCAATGGCTTTTTTTGCTTTTTCAGCGATGTTTGGTTCAGCAGTTCTTTTTTCAGTTTTCGGTTTTTTAGGAAGACTTCCATCAGTTGTCCTTGGTGTTCCCTGGCGAACATTCTCCAAAATCATTTCATTAATTATTAAACGTTTCCAAAACAGGGGGCGCATTTCAAGATCAAACGATGCTTTATCGGTTTCCAAAATATTTTTCCACGGATCGTTTTTGTCGGCAACTTGCAGCCGTTTCCACGAACATTCCATTTTAAGCAAACTAAAATGAAAATTATCTATCTCAACTTTTGCGCCGGCAATGGCTCCCCCGATTTTTTCGAGCCCCTTTTCAATGCGGTAATCACGGAAGAAAAACGCAAACACAGCAAAGATAACGAAAATGACAACAAGAATAATAATTCCTTTTTTTCGCATTATTCACCTCCTATGTCGCGTATCTTCATATACATTTTATAAACTTTACTGCCCGTTATTACCTGGACAATTTTAAGTTTTTTGATTCGTTCTTCAAGCCCGGAGCGGTAGGCGACGACCAATTTTGTGATGCCAAAATAAACCGGGATGGTAAGAGTGAATCCGCCAATAAAACTCCCCAACACAACCGTATTGTTGAATCGGGAAAGTGATCCTGCCGGCGTGTTGTAAAACCATTCCCAAAAATTCTGCAGAGCAGGTATGCCGGATAAAATAAAATACCCCAGGCTGTGAAAAACCGGGTCAAGTAAATGGGGGAGGAAAAAGATAGTGGCAAGCAGGAAAGCGACTGTTCCGGCTGCCAGGTTGATGTTTAACAAAATAAGAAGTACAAAAATAAGAATTGCTTGAATTGTCCAAAAAGGCATTAAAGCGAGTAGAAATCCCAAACAAAAGCCCAAAGCAATTTGCCTCGGCGTTTCCCCGGATCGGAATGCTTTTATGAACTTGGAGATAATTTTTAACCAGATCATAATTTTTCCTAATATTTTTTATGTGATAATTGTTGAGCAAAATAATATATAATTATAGCAAGCTGAAAGTTAATAATCAAGGGAAAAATTAATAATCAACTAACAAAAAAAGCACGCGGTGAAAGATAACCTGCTTTTTTATCAGACTTGTTATAAAATACAAGATCGCCTTTTTTCCCGCCGCTTGATTATAGCATTTTGAGTTCCATTTTTTACTTGACATTAAAAAAAAGTAGTTTATATTAATTAGTATCTGTCCGAAAAAGCCCTGAAATTGAAAAAATTCACAATATTGGGCAGGTATTAACCCTGGAAGTAAGCTTTATGATGATTTATTCTTAAAATATCTTTTATCGGATAAACAGGCATATTTCGGCGATAAAATACGTACTTCACCCATGGAAGTATGTTTTAATAGAAAACAGTTTTTTATGCTGCTTTGCGCAGAATTTCCTGTTTTTTGCGTGCCTTGTTGAGCAACAGTATGCCCAGGGTGTGAAGGTTTCGACCCACGATCGCTAATCCAACATAGCGATCATAACCGTCTTTGCCTTTATCACGACAGACGTTCAGACCATTGCCAGCCACCAGCGCATGAATGGCTGATTCGATGCCAGGATGTTTTTTCCGGGCAGTAACAAATTCACGAACGCTCTGGCGCTGTTTGGCTTCGGCCGAGAGTTTGCCTTTTTTCGGCAGGCAGGCAACTTCAACAAGGGCAGCAAGTTCTTTTACATTTTTCGGTGTATAAAAGCCCTTATCCCAACTGGCGGATTTGATACGATTTTTCATGCGTTGTTGAAGTCGGGTCATCACTTCAATTAATATTTTTTCATCAGTAACACCATGGCCCATGATTTCATAGTCAACGATGAAACCTTTTTTATCTTCAATCACCAGCAACCGATGACCATATTCAATTGGCAAAGGCGTTTTGCCGCGGTTGATCAACTCGGTGTGCGGTTCAAATATACTGAACAGTTTGTCTTGATGAGGTATTTGTTCATTTAATATAACTCGTCTTTCGACAAGCTCACATAAATATTGACTGACGAGTAGATAATAATAGATGCTATTTATAAGATCATTCACTAACTTATTGTCTTTTCGTAAATTAGGATTTATGACTTCAACGGTTTCAAAGCTTTTTAATAACAGGCGGCGCACTTGGTGTAAATATGCGTCAACTTCTTGTTTGACTTTTTCTTTGGCAGTGGCTTTTTTACTACGAAATGCTTTCTCAATTCGGCGGAGTTGTTTTTTTGCCTGACGGGTGTGGTGTTGATATTGCCGCCACGGTGTCGTGCCAAAAAACCGATCCAATTTATTGAGACATTGGAGCACTTTGCGCACGCCAGCAAAAACCAAACGCGTATCAATGGGATAAGCAATATTGGTTTGCACAACAAAGCTGTCACCACGAACATTGGTTATGGCGTTGGGGGCAAGTTTATGACCAGCGTCAACAATCAATTCACTGATGGCACGCAGCGTCTCCGGTTTGAGTTTCCTGGTATTGTTGTTAACAGTGGAGCGAGCAAATGTTTTTTCTTCCCAGTCGCCAATTTGCATCATTTGCTGAAGCTTGCGGTGATTATTGGCTAAATCAACCAGTGCATCATAGTCTAAATCACTGCCCAAACGCACCGCAGCCACCACGATAATTTCCCAGCAGTCCATGCCCGGCGTGCCTTTATCCTTCTGGGAATTGTCGACAACGTCGGCTTCGACAAGTTCCAGAATTTTGTCCAAACGGCGAGGTTGGCTATAAATATGCTGGAGCGCCAACAAAATTGGGACAATTTCATGGCGGCTGTTTAAATCAAATTCGATTTCAGAGATGCAACTACTATCCAGACCCAGTTGATTGTTGATCTGTTTTCTCATAATTTCTCCACGAAGATTTTGAAGGTAAAAATAAAAATATTAGAATTAGCACGGTTTTTTGAAAAAATGTGATTCAAAATCCCTTATCTTCATGGGTAAATATAATAAATATTTTCTATAATTACAAGTAGTTAAATAAAATTCGGACGGACACTAATTATATCTATACAAAAAATCTGTTTTATCTTTTTTATCTGCATTTTGGTTTTCTGTCCGGTACGGAATGAATCCGCAACCGCATTCCAGGTTTTGGGAATCGCCTGGCTGATAAATGTCGAGTCTGTTTGATCCAATTCAGCGGGCAGCACAAGCAGCCGCGGTTCGTAAATTGTCAAAAGCTGTGTGGTATCGCTGCTTTCATAACCTAACAGTTCAACACCACGTTTGGTGAAGCAATAAAATTCACGACGAATAACACCACTTTTGTGAATCACTTCCTGATTTACTCGACCCAATAGTTTGGAAAAAACCGGTTTTTCTGGCTGGAGGTGACGGGTGATAGTCGTATCCGGTGTAACACTATCCGGAAGAACCGGAAGTAACCAGATGCCGTTTTGTTCTTTCAACACATAACTGCTGTCAGCTATTCCTATTTCCCATTTAATGTTTTGAATGACAAATCCGGTTTCGGTCCAGTAATTGTGATTGTACCGTCTTTGGCAAAATAGCAGCATCAAACAGGTAATCGGTAATAGTATTTTCAAGCAAATCGAAAAATGTTTTTTGTTCAATGGTCGCTCCTTTATCTTAAATTTCTTAAACTAATATGATTAATTTCCAGATGAATATTTAATAATAATTAATCATCTACGAGGATTTTGATTCTTGGGAATTACCTGTTTTTACAATAATATTACCTCTACGAGGTAAATAATTATTTCAAACTCAAACCAAAAACCAGGGACAAAAAATTATCCGCATCCAAATTAAAACTTGTTTATTAGATTATTATGCAAACAAGTATTTTTTTTTTTTTTGGCTTTTGCAGAACATTTTTGAATTTTTTACTTGACATTTATAATAATATTTTATATAATAAGCACTAATAAAATCAGATGTAAAATTTTAACAAAAATATTTTATGAAGACAGACTCCTCAAAATATTCTTTTTTAAATGTACCAGTGTCAAATATTGGTATTGAGAGAAGGCTGTCTTTACTTTCTATTGTTAGCCTTCCTTTAGGTATTCTCCTACTTACCGGGATTATGCTTATTAGCCTATTAGTTATACTACTAATAGGTTAATATAAAAATCAATCCCGGATCAAAAAACTAACTAAAACTTAACAACTACAAAAAATAGATAAAACTGATCATGGGATTGATCCAAACAGGATATTGGTGAATTGTGAGTGGTGAGTTGTAAGTGGTGAGTTGTGAGTGGTAAATGATGATTGTTAATTTTGTTTAATAACCACTCACTAATAACCACTCACAATTCACCAATATCCATTAACCAGAAAAAGAGGATATTATGAGATCAGATTTAGTAAAAAAAGGAATAGAGCGGGCGCCCCATAGAAGTTTGTTAAAAGCCACAGGCGTTATAAAAAATGATAATGATTTTAAAAAACCATTCATCGGGATTTGTAATTCCTACACCGATTTAATCCCGGGACATGTCCATCTCAATAAATTTGGACAAATAGCCAAACAAGTTGTTCGGGAAGCTGGCGGCGTCCCTTTTGAATTTAATACTATTGGAATCTGTGATGGTATCGCAATGGGACATATCGGTATGCGTTACTCGTTAGCCAGTCGGGAATTAATTGCAGATAGCGTGGAAACTATGGCTGAAGCTCACCGTTTGGATGGATTAGTCTGCATCACCAGTTGTGATAAAATAATACCCGGTATGCTGATGGCTGCTGTTAGACTGAACATCCCGACAATTTTTGTTTCCGGTGGCCCCATGAAAGCGGGCAAATCTTCGAGCGGTGAAGCGCTGGATTTAATTTCTGTTTTTGAAGGCGTTGGACAATTCCAGGCGAATGAAATAAATGACGATCAATTGAAAGAGTTAGAAAATTTAAGCTGCCCGACTTGCGGTTCCTGTTCAGGAATGTTTACCGCAAATTCAATGAATTGTTTGATGGAAGCATTGGGCATTGCACTCCCCGGCAACGGGACGATATTGGCAGTTGATGAAAAAAGAGCGGAGTTAGTGAAACAGGCTGCTGAACACATCATTCGTTTGGTTGAAGATGATGTGAAACCATCCGATATCATCACCCAAAAATCTTTCCGCAATGCGCTGGTGTTGGACATGGCAATGGGTGGAAGTACAAATACAATTTTACATTCTCTTGCTATCGCCAATGAAGCAGGACTGAATTTTGATTTGGACGAGATCAATGAAATTTCCAATCAAACGCCTTATCTGTGTAAGGTGAGTCCCGCGACAAAAACAGTTCACATTGAAGATGTTGATGCTGCGGGCGGAATTTCTGCCATCTTGAATGAGTTGTCCAAAGGTGAAGGGATTTTGGATTTGTCCACATTGTCCGTAAATGGAAAAACTTTGGGTGAAAATATCAGCGAAACAAAAAATAAAAATAGAGACGTTATTCGGACAATTGAAAATCCATTCTCAAAAACCGGTGGGCTAACTGTGATGTTCGGAAATTTAGCGCCAGATGGAGCAATTGTCAAAATAGGCGCAGTTGATCCAAAAATGTTGGTGCATAAAGGTCCGGCACGAATTTATGAATCACAGGAAGATGCGGTTACAGGCATTCTGAACCATGAAGTTCAATCTGGAGAGGTTGTGGTCATTCGGCATGAGGGTCCCAAAGGCGGACCTGGCATGCCGGAAATGCTAACGCCAACAAGCGCAATAATGGGAATGGGACTGGGAGAGAGCGTAGCCCTGATAACAGATGGCAGATTTTCTGGCGGTACAAGAGGCGCTTGTATCGGGCATGTCTCACCGGAAGCTGCTGAAGGCGGACCCATTGCTGCGATACACAATGGAGATATTGTTTCTGTTGATATCCCCGGCAAAGAATTGAATGTTGAATTGTCAGATGAAGAAATTAAAAATCGCCTGGATTCATTACCGCCATTTGATTTGAAAATTAAGAAGGGGTATCTTGCCCGCTATGCACAAATGGTGACATCTGCGAGTACTGGCGCGGTTTTAAAAACATAAATCAAATTGTATTTATAAATTATTTTGCCACGAAGACACGAAGACACAAAGTAAAGAAAACTATTGTAACTATTCAGCTATGTGTTGAATGGTTGTCATTCTGAATAAGGGATGGGAGGGGGATGTTGGGAAGTGAAGAATCTCTTAATTTATAAAAGAAAATTGTTGAAAAAAAGACGATATTCTTCGGTCGCAAGCTCCATCAGAATGACATTTTTAACCATGATGAATAATTAATATATTATTTTTAATTTTGTCTAATCTTTGATGGATTTCTATCTTGTTTTCCTTCATGCCTTGGTGTCTTCGTAGCAACAATTTTAGCTAAGGGAGTCACAATGAAAAAGACTAAAAAGAAACTCAACGGAGCACAGATTTTCTTCGAATGTCTGAAGCGTGAAAATGTGGAAGTCATTTTTGGATACCCGGGGGGATCGACATTAAAAATTTATGAGGAATTATATGATGTTGATTTTTTAACACATATACTGCCCAGACATGAGCAAGGTGCCACACACATGGCTGAAGGCTACGCAAAGGCTACCGGAAAAGTAGGAGTTGTATTGGTAACGTCAGGACCGGGTGCGACGAATACGGTAACTGGTATTGCCAATGCATATTTGGATTCTTCGCCAATTGTGGTTTTTACCGGACAAGTGCCAACTCACCTGATTGGTAATGATGCGTTTCAGGAAGCAGATATTGTTGGAATCACGCGACCGATCACCAAACACAACTTCCAGGTGAGAGATATTCATGATTTGGCTATGACTATCCGTAAAGCATTTTATTTGGCTCGCACCGGAAGACCAGGACCTGTTTTGGTGGATTTACCAAAAGATATGATTCATTCAGAGATCGAGTTTGAGTTTCCAGAGAAAATTGAATTGCGGGGTTATAAACCGACTTATACCGGTCATCACAATCAAATAAAAAAAGCAGCGTCCATTATTCAAAAAGCAAAAAGACCGGTACTTTACGTCGGTGGCGGCGTGATAATGTCAAATGGATCAGATGAATTACGAACGTTGGCTAAAGAATATAATTTGCCGGTAACAATGACGCTGCAAGGCTTGGGCGCTTTCCCTGCTGATGACAAATTATCACTTGGCATGTTGGGAATGCACGGTACCTACTATGCGAATCAGGCAGTCATGAATAGCGATGTGTTAATTTCCCTCGGCGCCAGGTTTGATGATCGTGTAACCGGAAAAGTTGATACCTTTGCAACGGACGCATATAAAATTCATGTTGATATCGATCCGGCTTCTATTGATAAAAATGTGCTCGTTGACCTGCCTATTGTTGGCGATGTCAGAATAATATTGACTGAACTGTTGAATGAACTGAAAGAAAAGCGGGACACAAAAGATTGGCTTGATCAGATCAATAAGTGGAAGCAGACATATCCCCTGCAGTATGAAAAAGGAGATGGCATTCTCCGAACCGCTTGCGTTATCGAACGCATCTCGGAAAAAACAAAAGGCCATGCAGTTGTGATCTCTGATGTTGGACAACACCAGATGTGGTGCGCTCAATATTATAAGTTTAAAAATCCCAGATCACATATTACCAGTGGTGGACTGGGAACCATGGGATTCTCACTCCCTGCTGCAATTGGAGCGAGCTTTGGCGTAAAGGACAGACCGATAGTTTCCATCTGCGGTGACGGTGGATTTCAGATGAATATACAGGAACTGATTACGGCTGTAGCGCATAAAATTCCACTTAAGATTTTTATTATAAATAATAGCTATCTGGGTATGGTGCGACAATGGCAGGAATTGTTTCATCAAGGAAAATACAGTTTTACGGATCTGGACTCGGATAATCCGAACTTTGTTAAGCTGGCGCAAGCGTTGGGCATTCCTGCTTATTCAACTGACAATCCGGACGAAGTGGATGATTTACTCGATTCTGCTTTTGCAATCAATGATAAACCAGTCCTCATTGAATTTAAAGTTGAGAAAGAAGAAAATGTATTCCCAATGGTACCATCCGGCGCATCAATTTCAGATATGATCATTAATAAACCAAAATCAAAAGCATTAAAGGTGGCATAATTATGAAACATACATTCTCATTATTAGTTGAAAATACATTCGGTGCATTTGACCGAGTAGCGACTTTGTTCTCTGCAAAAGGTTTTAATCTGCACAGCATTTCAATCGGTGAAACGGAAATCCGTGATATTTCGAGAATGACAATTGTTATATCCGGAGAGGCAAAAGTCGTTGAACAGGCGGAAAAACAGTTGAACCGATTGGTTGATACAGTTAAAGTGGTTGATCTTACAAAATCCCAGCGAGTTGAAAGGGAATTAGCGCTGATATCAGTCAACTACAAAAGAAGATCCCTGGAAGAAATCAAAAATATTTGTGATGTATTCCGGGGAAAAGTAGTTGATATTAACAATAAAACGATAACGCTGGAAGTGACAGGCCCACCGGCAAAAATGGAGGCAATAGTCAATGTTTTATCTCCATTTGGAATAATAGAAATGGCAAGGTCAGGAACGGTCGCGTTGAAACGTGGTGAACAACAAAAAGCTCCCCAAAAAGAATATTTACATTCAAACTGAAAGGAATAATAAAATGAATATCTATTATAATGACGATGCAAATCTTGAATTACTAAAAAATAAAAAAGTAGCAATCATTGGTTATGGCAGCCAGGGACATGCGCATGCTTTGAATCTCCGTGATAGTGGAGTGAGTGTCACAGTCGCAGAACAAAAAGGAAGTGAAGTCTGGAAACAAGCTGAAGAAGCCGGGTTCACAGTAATGGAAGCGGATGAAGCAGTAAAAGAAGCGAATGTCATCATGATTCTTTTGCCTGATCAAATTCAAAAAATTGTTTATGATAAGTCAATTGCAGAAAATCTAAATGAAGGAGATACACTGGCTTTTGCACATGGATTCAACATTCATTTCAAACAAATCGTTCCGTCTGAAGGTGTGAATGTGATGATGATTGCACCAAAAAGTCCCGGACATCTCGTACGCAGGACATTTGAAAAGGGAAGCGGCGTGCCTTGTTTGATTGCTGTTGAACAAGATCCTTCAGGTTCAACAAAAGATTTAGCGCTTGCCTGGGCAAAAGGTATTGGCGGTACACGCGCCGGTGTGATTGAAACGAATTTCAAAGATGAAACCGAAACAGACTTATTTGGTGAACAAGCAGTTTTATGTGGAGGATCAGCAGAGCTTATTAAGGCTGGATTCGAAGTTTTAGTCGAAGCTGGATATTCACCGGAGTTAGCCTTTTTTGAATGTATGCACGAGATGAAACTCATTGTTGATCTTTATTATGAAGGTGGCTTGTCAAGAATGAATTATTCAGTGAGCGACACTGCTGAATACGGCGGTATGAGCCGGGGCCCACGACTTATTACTGAAGAAACAAAAAATGAAATGCGAAAAATTCTCAAGGAAGTACAAAACGGTCAATTCGCAAAAGAGTGGTTAGCTGAATATGCAGCAGGACAACCTAAAATGGAAAAACTCCGTAAAGAAAATCGTGAACATCAAATTGAAACGGTTGGCGCAAAATTGCGTAATATGATGTCATGGATTATGGAGCAGTAAATAGCTGGTAATCCACCTAAAAGATGGTGGACTTTCCGTTGAGAATTGTCAAATGATTAGGCTCTCTGTTTAGCATGTGGTAAATGACATCCCCCCTTGCCCCCCTTCAAAAGGGGGGAGGACGAAAGTCCCCCTTTGAAGGGGGATACAGGGGGATGTGCATTTTGAATTCTATTTTATAAAACTATCGCAATCAATTTTTCTGAATCAAGTACTTAATCATTATGATCAATTGTCAATTCTCAACAAAAATATTAAAATAAATACCAGAAAGCAATTGGAGAATTGATGAATTATAAAATAACTCTACTCCCCGGAGATGGAATCGGAACTGAAATAATGGAATCAGCAGTACAGATTCTAAATGCAATCGAAAAAAAATATGATGTAACATTCCAATACAAAGAAGAATTATTTGGCGGCGCTTCGTTAGATAATCATGGGATACCACTGACAGATGAAACCATTCAAACATGTTTTGACTCGGATGCTGTTTTACTCGGCGCAGTTGGCGGTTACCAATGGGAATCGCTTGAGCATCATTTAAAACCTGAAGCCGGTTTGTTGAAATTGCGGAAGTCACTTGAATTATTCTGCAATATTAGACCGGCAAAGGTTTACCAGGGACTTTTGGATGGTTCATCGTTGAAAAAGGAAGTGCTTGCTGGAACAGATTTTGTTGTGTTCAGGGAATTGACCGGCGGAATTTATTTTGGTGAGCCACGCGGGCTTGATGAAAACAGCGGCTGGAATACGATGAAATACTCAAAAAGCGAAGTTGAAAGAATTGCCCGGTTGGCTTTTGATACAGCAAAGACGAGAAAGAAGCAGCTAATGTCAGTTGATAAAGCAAATGTTTTGGAATGTTCACAGTATTGGCGGCAGGTGGTGCAAGAAGTTCACAAGGATTATCCAGATGTTACACTTCAAAACATATATGTTGATAATGCAGCCATGCAAATAGTCCGCGATCCAAAACAATTTGATGTTTTACTAACTTCAAATTTGTTTGGTGATATTTTGAGTGATATTGCCGGAATGATCACCGGAAGTTTGGGTATGCTGCCATCAGCAAGTTTGGGAGAAAAGTATGCGTTATATGAACCGGTTCATGGCAGTGCACCGGATATCGCTGGTCAAAATAAAGCAAACCCCATTGCCATGATTGCTTCAGTGGCGATGATGTTAGAACATTCGTTTAAGATGAATGATGCAGCAAAAAATATTGAAACCGCGATTGAGAAAACATTAGAAAATGGATATCGGACTGCGGATATTTTTGCTGATGGTTCAAATTTGGTTTCTACTACTGAAATGACGGGAAAAATATTGGCTAATATGAAATGATTTAAAACAGACAGTTTGCAAATAAAATGTCAAAATAATTGCAGTCAAAATAATAAAAAATATCGTAACTATTCAGCTTGGCTGAAAATGTCATTCTGAGGGAGCTTGCGACCGAAGAATCTCTCAAATATTCACAGTTTTTTCTAAAATATACGAGATTCTTCACTCCCCAATATCACCATTCCCCTCCCTCGTTCAGAATGACATTTATACAAATAGCAACTGAACAGTTACAAAATATCTTAACTATTTTGACTTTAATTATTTTGACCTAAAATATTTTATACTTGTATTTTAACATAAGGATCAGAAAAATGAAAGAAAAAATAATTATCTTTGATACGACTTTGCGGGATGGTGAACAATCACCTGGCGCATCCTTAAACGTTTTTGAAAAAGTCGAGATTGCCCGTCAATTGGAAAAATTAAATGTGGATGTTATCGAAGCCGGATTTCCAGTATCATCCCCTGCTCAATTTGAGGCTGTTAAGCGAATTGCTGGGGAAATTGACTTAACCATTGCAGCGTTGGCAAGAACGAAGGAAAATGATATTAAAGCTGCCGGCGATGCAATCAAAAACGCGACAAAAAAACGGATTCACACTTTTTCGAGTACGTCAGATTACCATATCCTTGGAAAATTTGCCGATGATAAGTACGGCAAAACGCTTGAAAAGAAGAGAGACTTCATAATTAAAATGACCCGGGATGCCATACAATATGCTAAAACATTGTGTGATGACGTTGAATATTCAGCAGAAGATGCCGGCAGAACTGATATTTCATATTTGGCTGAAATTGTTGAAGCGGCAATCGAAGCAGGCGCAACCACAGTAAATATTCCTGATACAACGGGATACACGTTACCCGGTGAATTTGGTGAAAAAATTGAAGAACTGAAAAAGCGTGTTAAAAATATTGACCAGGCAATTATCAGTGTTCATTGTCATAACGACCTGGGGCTTGCAGTAGCTAACTCTCTTTCTGCAATTCATGCCGGAGCAAGACAAGTCGAATGTACCATCAACGGAATTGGTGAACGCGCCGGCAATGCTTCGCTTGAAGAAATTGTGATGATTTTAAATGTTCGCAAGAAAAAGCTCGGTTATTATACTGATGTCAACAGCAAAGAAATTTACAATTCCAGCAAAATGGTTTCCGGTTTTACAGGACTCATTGTTCAGCCGAATAAAGCAATTGTAGGTGAAAACGCATTTGCTCATGAGTCGGGTATCCATCAAGACGGAATGATCAAAAGTAGAAAAACGTATGAGATTATGACGCCAAAAACAGTGGGTGTTTCTCAAACAAAAATTGTGTTAGGAAGACATTCGGGAAGACATGGTTTAAAACTTCGATTGTTAGAATTGGGTTACACATTGACTAAAGAAAAATTGGACAAAATTTATCAACGCTTCATTGATCTGGCTGATAAAAAGAAAGAAGTTTTTGACGACGATTTAAGGATATTAATGGGCGATGAAATTCTGAAAGAAAAAGATCGTTATGTCCTGAAACATCTCCAGGTTCATATAGGCACGGGCGCTATTCCGACTGCAACTGTGCAAATTAAAACAAATGGTTCTGTCGCACAAGAATCTGCTACAGGTGACGGTCCTGTGGATGCGGTTTTTAATGCAATTGACAGGGCTTTGAACAGTAAATTTAATATTGAATCTTACCAGGTCAGATCTGTTACTTCCGGTCGAAAGGCTATGGGTGAGGTAACCGTGAGAATCAGAAATAACGGCAGGTCGTATAATGGCAGGGGCGTGAGCACAGATATCATTGAAGCCAGCGCAAAAGCTTATTTGCAGGCGATCAACCAGTTTGAAATGGATAAGATCGATTTGCAGCAAGAATTGGATGATGAAGAATTCAGGTATGCGGCGATATAACACCCAAGGAGTGAAAACGCTGCCCATTGGCAAAAAAGTACAATGAAAAAATTATAACCAAAAAGGAGTAATGGAGTGTTGGAGTAATGGATTGATGAATCGTGCCCGAGTCAGATGCGCATTTATTTGTGCGCAGTATTGGAATAATGCAAACTCCATCACTCCAATACTCTATTACTCCAACACTCCGTTTCACTCAATTTAACACAAAATCTGTTGAAGATTCTGGTTTGACCAAGTTAGGTAACTAACTATCGTAATGGGAGTCCCAAATGGGAAAAACAATCACTGAAAAAATATTAGCAAAATCCGCAAAAAAAGAAACGGTTGTCCCTAGTGAAAATGTATGGTTGAATGTCGATTTGTTGATGACACATGATGTTTGCGGACCGCCGACAATTCAAATTTGGAAGGATGAATTTGGAGACAAAGCAAAAGTCTGGGATAAGAACAAAGTAGCAATTTTTCCTGATCACTATATTTATACTAAAGATGAACACGCCAAACGCAATGTGGATATTTTACGCAATTTTGCTAAAGAACATAATTTGCCGTATTACTTTGATGTGGGAACAACACGGTATAAAGGTGTTTGCCATGTAGCATTGGCTGAAGAAGGATTTAATATCCCGGGTACTGTAATGTTCGGAACCGATTCCCACACTTGTACGTCCGGCGCTTTTGGTTTGTTCTCAACGGGGGTTGGAAATACGGATGCGGCGTTTATACTTGGTACCGGCAAAATCTGGGAAAAGGTACCGGAATCCATTAAGTTTACGTTTGATAGTGAAATGCCTGCATATCTTACGGCAAAGGATTTAATCCTAAAAATTTTGGGAGAATTAACAACTGATGGTGCTACTTATTGTGCTTTGGAATTTGACGGTGAAGCAATCTCCTCAATGGAAATGTATGAAAGGATGACGCTAACTAATATGGCGATTGAAGTTGGCGCGATGAACGGTATTATTGCACCTGATGAAAAGACAAAAGAATTTCTTCATAAAATTAAAACTGTTGAATATGAAGAATTTTTTAGTGATACTGATGCAAATTACCTGTCCCAGCACAACTTCAATGTTGATGAATTAGAACCGTTAGTAGCAAAACCACACAGCCCGGATAATACAGACACGGTAAAAAATGTGCAGGGAACAAAGATTACAAAATGTTATATTGGTTCCTGTACCGGCGGAAAAATTTCCGATTATAAATTTGCAGCTCAAATCCTGTTTGACAGAAAAGTAAAAACACCAACATTTATTATTCCATCAACTACAAATGTCGCTGAACAAATGGAAGCTGAAACATATAAAGGCAAAACGTTGACAGATATCTTTTCTGATGCCGGATGTTCAATGGCGCCGCCCTCGTGTGCTGCATGCCTTGGCGGCCCGATTGACACAACAGGAAGATCAGTGGATAATGATGTTGTGATTTCAACAACTAACCGTAATTTCCCCGGCAGAATGGGCAGCAAAAAATCTGAAGTTTTTCTGGCTTCACCATTGACGGTTGCTGCATCAGCAATCAATGGAGTGATCACTGATCCGAGGGAATTTTTAACTTAAATAAAACCAATGAATCTACTAAAAAATATTTCTACCACGAATCCACCAAAGAGATGGCGGACTTTCAGTTTCACGAATTTGAACTAATTTATTAAAGTTAGTGCAAATGAAATTCGTGCAATCTTCCTTCGGCAGATCTCATCAATAGGATCCACCGAAGGTGGATTAGTGTAATTAGTGGTTTCTTTGAAAGTTAACTTGTTAGTAATAAAGGCAAAACATGAATAAAAAACTAAAAGGAAAAGCCTACGTTCTTGGCGATAACATAGATACTGATCAAATAATCCCGGCAGAACACCTGGTTTATAGCTTGAGTGATGAAGATGAATCGAAGAAGTACGGGCATTTTGCTCTATCGGGTACACCACCTTCTGAAGCCGGTTTGCCAGATGGAAATATGCCTTTTATTTCAGGCGAAAAAAATGAATCGGAATATTCCATCATAATTGGTGGTTCAAATTTTGGATGCGGATCATCCAGGGAGCATGCACCTTTTGCTCTTCAAAAAGCCGGGGCAAAAGCGGTTGTAGCAGAATCGTATGCCAGGATTTTTTACCGCAATTCTGTTGATGGCGGTTTTGTTGTACCATTTGAATCAACCGAAAAAATATTTGATAAGATCCGAACCGGCGATGAGTTGGAAATTGATTTTGATTCTAATACACTTCTTAATATTACCGATGGTAAAAAGTATGAATTGAATCCATTGGGAGATGTTTTGCCGATTATCGAAGCGGGTGGTTTGTTTGATTATGCACGTCAATCCGGGATGATTGAATAAAAAAATAGAACGCGGATTGAATGGATCGGACGGATTTGAACGGATTATTCTTATTACAAAAATCAATCCGTTAAATCCGTGTTCTATTTAATTTTTTCGGGACTAATTTTAATTTTTGAAATCAGGAATATAAAAATGATAGAAAGTAATCTTATTGAGATATTTGATACGACTTTGCGTGACGGAACGCAGGGAGAAAAAGTAAGTATCTCTATCCACGATAAATTAACAATCACACAACGACTTGACGAATTTGGCATTGATATAATTGAAGGCGGTTGGCCCGGAAGCAATCCAAAAGACAAAGAATACTTTGATCGTGTAAAGAAACTAAATCTTCAACATGCTCAAATTTGTGCTTTTGGATCCACTGCTCGTTATCCTGATAAAGTGAAAACAGATAACAATCTCAATATGCTGATCGCCGCAGAAACACCTTTCATTTCAATTTTTGGTAAAACATGGCGTTTTCATTCGGAAGTGAGTTTGGGATTGACAGATGCACAAAATGAAGAATTAATTTATGAATCCATTTTATATCTTAAAGAACAAGGCAGAAGAATTATTTTCGATGCGGAACATTTTTTTGATGGTTATAAAGATGATGCTCAATTTGCTTTGAAGATGATTCAAGCAGCCGAGAAAGCCGGGGCAGAAGTAATTGCCCTTTGTGATACAAATGGTGGTTCACTGCCTGATGAAGTTTCCAAAATTGTTAATCATGTAAAAGAAAATGTCAAAATCCCGCTTGGTATTCATGCGCATAATGATAGCGAACTTGCTGTGGCGAATACCCTGATTGCTGTTGACCAAGGCGTTACCCATGTACAGGGAACCATTAACGGCGTGGGGGAGAGGTGTGGTAATGCGAATCTCTGTTCCGTCCTTCCCAATTTATTAATAAAGAAGCAGAAAGAAACCAAGCACCAAATAGATCTGCAAAACCTGCACTCTCTTTCCAATTACGTTTACGAATTAATGAATCTTGTCCCAAATACACGCGCTGCTTATGTCGGGAATTCAGCGTTTGCTCACAAAGGCGGTATTCATGTCAGTTCTGTGCTCAAAGATAGTAGAATGTACGAGCATATCGATCCAACTTTAGTTGGGAATAAACAGCATGTACTGGTTTCAGATTTATCCGGACAAAGTAATATTAGATACAAAGCAGAAAAATTAGGTATCGATTTGCCAACAGAAAAAGAGTTCAACAAGAATTTTGTTCAACACATTAAATCGTTAGAATATGGAGGATTCCAATTCGATGGCGCAGAGGCATCATTTGAACTGCTGTTGAGAACTGAATTAAAACAATATGAGCCATTTTTCAAAATCATTTACTCCAAAGTTAATGTAATGTTTACTGGTAATGGCGAGGAATATGCTGAAGCTGTTTTGAAAGTAAAAGTTGGCAAAGAAATTGAACACACTGCTGCTGACGGTGATGGCCCTGTAAACGCGCTTGATAATGCTTTGAGAAAATCATTGCGTCGCTTCTTCCCGGAAATCCAAAAAATCCATCTCGTTGATTACAAGGTTCGTGTACTCGGAGAAGAAAACGGTACCGGCGCGAAAGTGCGGGTGTTAGTCGAGTCCAGTGATGGTGAAGATACGTGGAATACAGTTGGTGTTTCTCATAATATTATTAAAGCAAGCTTGCAGGCAATTAGTGATAGTATCAATTATAAAATATTTCATCTAAAAAATACAGCTGAATATTTAAATCAATAATGTTGTTTATTTATTATCCGCTCCAACTGCCCACCGAATAAGTTTAGCCAAATGTTGTCCTATCCCGGGTATTTTTATTAAATCATCTTTTTTTGCTGAGATAACTGCTTCTACAGAGCCAAACTGATCCAATAACCGGGCAGCCCGTTCTGGCCCGACTCGTGGAAGCCCCTGTAAAATATGAAGCTGTAGTCTGCGTTTCCCTTTCGGGCGAATCGTTTTTCGATGGATTGCCATGCATTCGTTGTGTTGAATTTGTTTGGCTGTGTAAAGCATAAGCCGGGCGCTTTCTTCCGGCGTTTTTGAGCGCAATATTGGTATCCCCAAAATAATGGAAATCGAGATCAAAGCGCCCTGTATTGCTTCGCGGCGCATTTTGCTGTTGACTAAATCCCGGGAGGTGCCTTCAAGAATCAACACGCATTTTAAAGGACTGGAAACGAGTCTGATCCCCTGACGAAACAGCCTGCCATCTTTTATGGAAGCCGTAAGATCAACGAGTGTTTTTCTTTCAAACAAAACCTTTCCTTCTACCTCATAATCACCGAGAATAAGTCTTTGCACCTGAATTTCAGTATCCGGCATTTTACTTAATACTTGCGCTGTGGCACAATTTTTCTCGCGGTCGTCAATAACAATTTTGATGGGTGAGCTATGTTTTTGTTCGGTTTGCATAATTTAGACAAGCCAGAATCAAAAAGTGAACGGAAAGGGGGTATTGGTTTGATGGAGTAATGGATCGTGCCCAGGCAGATGCGACTGGTCGCATTATTGGATCCAATCTCCATCAATGCGACTCGTCGCTTTGTTGGGAACTCCAGTGCTCCAACAATACGCCAAGGCGCATCTACCGATCCATCACTCTAATACTCCGCTATACCAAACTTCGACAATGGAAAGATAGACAAAATTTTGTCGATGTTTATACCATAAATGTACAAATAAGGTAACTATTCAGGCAACCTAATATTTCATCAAAAATTCTAAAATTATCTAATGAAATTTCAATTTGTCATGCCCGAATGTTTTTATCGGGCATCCATATCGTTTACTAACAATGGATTCCCGCTAAAAGCATGCGGGAATGACACACACGGAATAGTTACCAAATAAGATACAATAACTAAATCAAAATGTCAATAAGAAAGATAATCATTGATTCTGATGTAAATATTGTTTAATTTTAATCAGACAAAAAAATGAATAAAATAGGTGAAAAAATGAGTATTGAATCAAAATTACTAAAACTATTTGAACAGAATCCAAAGCAGACTTATAAACCAAAACAATTGGCAAAGATATTAAAAGTATCAGAAGATAAATATCAACCGTTCAAGCGAAAATTAAAAAAGATGGTTGAGGATGGCAAGATTTTTCGACACAAAAAAGGTAAATTAGGGCAGGGTTTAAAAACATCCGAAGTCGTTGGTAAAATACAGGTGAAAACCCAGGGCTATGGATTCTTGATCATCGAAGACAGCAAAATAGATATTTTTATCAGTCAGAAAAATATGGGTACGGCTTTGCAGGGAGATACTGTGCGGGCAGTACTTTTTGCTCACTTTAGAGGAAAAAATCAGGAAGCGAAAGTGGTGGAGATCGTAAAAAGAGCAAGGACAAATATTGTTGGAATTTTTCAACAAGGCAAAGATTGGGGAGTTGTTATACCTGATGAACAAAAAATTCAACATGATTTTCAAATCGCTAGGGAGAATCAATTGAATGCAAAAAACGGACAGAAGGTAGTTGCCCATTTGTTAGCGTGGGAAGATGAACGACAACATCCCCAGGGGAAAATTGTGGAAATTTTAGGAGATCCCGACCAACCTGGTGTTGACATAATCGCTATTGCCAGATCGTTTGATCTTCCTGATCAATTTTCAAAAAGAGTGCTTGATGAGGCTGACAAAATAACAAAACCGATTCCGGAGTCAGAGATCGAAAGACGATTGGACTGGCGGAACGAATTGACATTCACCATTGATCCTGAAGATTCCAAAGATTTTGACGATGCCGTTTCACTGAAGAAGCTTGAAAATGGAAATTTTTTATTGGGAGTGCATATTGCTGATGTGAGCTTTTTTGTCCGGGAAGGCAGTAAACTGGATAATGAGAGTTACAACAGGGGCACTTCAGTTTATTTAGTCGATCGTGTCATTCCCATGTTACCAGAGCATTTGTCCAATGAAATTTGTTCTCTCAAACAAAAAACGGATCGATTAACATTCACCGTTTTGATGGAAATGACTCCTTCTGCAGAACTGGTTAATTACGAAATAAAAGAATCGATCATTCGAAGTGACCGACGGTTTGCTTATGAAGAGGTGCAAGACATAATCGAACAGAAGGAAGAAAATAATAAATTTTCAGATACTATCTTGCAGATGTTTGAATTAAGTAAGAAATTGATAGAGAAACGTCGGGCGCGTGGCAGCCTTGATTTTTCCAGCCATGAAGCGCGTGTTATTTTAGATGAAAAATTTAAACCGGTCGCAATTAAGAAAATGGAACAAAAAGACAGCCATCGGCTAATTGAAGAATTTATGGTGCTCACAAATTCGGTTGTTGCAAAACATGTCGATTTGATATTAAAAGAAAAAACAGGAACACCGTTACCTCTTCCATATAGAATTCATGAACGTCCCAGTGTTGAAAAACTGAAAGATTTCCGACGATTTTTAACTGCGCTGGGAATAGATTTTCCCAGCAAAAAACGAATAACTCCAAAGATGTTTCAAGGAATTCAGAATTCAATTAAAGGAACAGATCGCCAGTTTTTAATTGAGGAAGTAATGATTCGCAGCATGATGAAAGCTAAATATTCCACAAATAATGAGGGACACTTTGGTCTGGCGCTAAAATATTACTGCCACTTTACTTCACCGATCAGGCGTTATCCTGATTTGATGGTGCATCGTTTGTTAAAAAAATATTTGCAATCAACAAAACAAATACCGATTAAAAAAAATGAACTGGAAAAGATATGTTCCCAGGCTGTGGAAATGGAAATTCGTGCCATGAAAGCAGAACGGGCGTCAATAAAAGCAAAGCAATTGGAATTTATGATCGATAAAATTGGCGAGACGTTTCATGGAATTATTTCCGGTGTTACGTCTTTTGGAATTTTTGTCGAAATAATTGAATTTTTAATCGAGGGATTAGTTCACATCACAAACCTGGATGATGACTATTATACATTTGATGAGACACGGTTTTCGTTAACCGGAACTTACCAGGGGAAGAATTATCAATTAGGTGACCGGGTAATGGTTAGAGTTGTTTTGGTAAATCCCCAGGAAGGTATAATCGATTTTGAATTAGTGGGATCAGGAGAGTAACCTGGTAATTTTTATTTCATTATAAAAAAAAACGGAACATGAAAAAAAATACATGTTCCGTTTTATAAATTTAATATTTAGGGGGATGGATTAAAAAACTTTCCCATTTCAATTTTAAAATTAATTTTAAATCAATAACTTACAGATTCAGTATGTGTCATTTAATTTATCCCGCCCCTTAAGATGCAATTATCTAATCGCATCCTTTAAACCTTTGCTGGCAGTAAATTTTGGTTTTTTGCCAGCGGCGATTTGAACTTTCTCTCCAGTTCTCGGATTAACACCGGTACGTGCAGCATAAGGTTGAACTTTGAAAGTACCAAAGCCTTGAAAAGTGAAGGAATCGTCTTTGAGTAAACAATCTTTGATCGCTGCGAATACGCCTTCAACAGTTTCCCCAGCAACCTTTTTTGAAGGAACTCCCTCAA
>JADHVV010000186.1 GCA_016783825.1 Candidatus Zhuqueibacterota bacterium
ATTAGATAATAGAAATGTCGAACCTCCTTTTTTAAATATTTATAATCCTTATCCAGGAACACCATTATATAAATTAGCTATCAAACATGGTTTTAATCCTCCATTAAATTTGGAAGAATGGAGTGTGTTTAATTGGAATAACAGTGATTTTGAATGGATACCTAACAACAAGAAAAAATATTTAACAAAAATTTCAAAAGAATATTATAAAAACTCTTTCTATTTAAAAGATTATATCATTAATAAATCTGGGTAAAAATAATGAAATTATTAAAATTATTTATAGAAAAAAGTTTATACCTTTCGATAAACTTATTAATTTTTCTTGCAGGCTATATCTTTATATTGAAGGGATATTCCAATGAAAGTCAAGAATTTTCAAAAAAAGGAGCTATTTTAATTTCAATTGGCACATCACTTATTGCTGCTGGAATAGTTGTATTTTTGGATTTATGGAAGGAAATTTCAAAGGATAGAATATTCGATAAGATAAAAAGCTTAATTATTCAGGGTGGACTTAATAAGGTTTATCCAAAAAGAGACTTGGATAAATATGACGATTTAATGTTCAATTTAAAAAATAATTTAGACATAACAGGATATTCGTTAGTCGCTTTTTATGATAGTTACTGTGAATTATTAATAACAAAAGTGGTGAAACATAATTTGTTAAAGATTAGAATTCTAGTAGTTGATCCTGATTCCGAGTTTTCTAAACATCGTGCAGTTATAGAAGGAAATATGCCAGATATATATAAAAATAATATCAATAGAATGATAGAAAAGTTTAGTAAATATAGTAATATACAAATAAAAATAATATCTAGTCCATTGACGACCATGATTTTTAGAATTGATAATACAATATTTGTCGGACCGCATTTTTATAAAAAATCAAGCAAATCGACTTTAACATTTGAGATAAATAAAAACGGTTGGATATTTGATGAATATATGTATGAATTTGAAAGAATGTGGGAAGATGCAAGTGACTTAAAATAATTTATAATATTACACATAAAATTATGATAAAGATGTTGATGTGTTGTACATTTCCTTCTCACCTAGTGAAAAAGCCACATCTGCTGTTGAGTTAAATGATAATATTCTATTACGTTTTAATTTTTCTGAAAAACGCGCTGTGGGCTTAACTTTAATGGATTTTTCGATTATTGTACAATTAACTGAACTTGGACCGCGCAGTTTTACTTTAAATGGATTAAAAGATATCGAGCCTGAGTGGCAAGATATAGTTATCGATATTATCACTAAATCACCCATAAATGAAATTCTTAAAGTTTCGGTTTATACTCCTTATTTGAATGAAAATATACCGATTGCTTATATAGATAATTTACCGGCTGCTTTGGCTGCATTATATCAATTATGTTTTGAGTAAAACCTGGAAACATTATAATGTACAAGGAAATACAATGGACAGAATATATGAAATACAAATCAAAGATGCGAGGATTTGATATTTCCAAAATTGAGCATATTCTCCTGTATTCTGATGAACGTTATATTGATATTACTACGAATAGACTCGTTGTTGTTGGTAAGCATGGTAAGTCTCTAGTGCTGATTCCTTATGAAAAAAAATCTAATTCCATAACTCCAATTACAATACATGTAATAACACGTCAACAAATAAATTTCAGAATAAAAATCGGAAGATTTCACTATGAATAAAAACCAATTAAAATATTTCGCAAAAGAAGACATTCTACATTTAGCTATTTCCGAAGAAAAAGAAGCAGGAAGCTTTGAGATAAATCCAAACATTACCGCTGAGTTAAGCGATAAAGGAGAGTTGATCGGAATAGAAATTCTCAATGCAAGTGAGTTTATTCGGGATTCAGTTTTAGAATCAGTACAAGCTAAAATCATGAACCTGGGATTCAAAAAAGCTTCTTAAAAAATTATTTATTGACCATCCTAATATTAATAAAAAGAAAATCTCATGAATACCATAACAATAAATCAGGCTAAACAAGACTTAAACAGTTTAATCGAACAAGTAGTTACTGATGTTAAGCCTACAATTATTTGCAACAAAAAAGGGAGGAAAGCAGTATTAATGCCTCTTGATGAATTCAATTCGTGGCAAGAAACTATATATCTTCTCTCCAATCCAGCCAATGCAGAACATTTACAAAAATCAATAGAACAAGCGAAAGTTGGAAAAATCGCTGAACGGGAATTAATTGATTAATGAAATTAGTGTTTACTGAACTTGGCTGGGATGATTATCTTTGGTTTCAAGAAAACGATCTGTTTATTAATCTAATCTTTTGCAAACGAAAGGAGGTGAAAAAATATATTTTCTCACTCAGTAATAATAATGTAAAATTACTGCCAACTCACATTTGCGCCACCAACTCTGCTTTTAGTTAAAAGCAGCCAAAACCAGTATTAATCAATTTGAACTAACAAACAACAAGGAGTGCAGTATGCTCTTAACTATGGACAGCACATTCAAACGTGCAATTTTAATTGCCGCTGTAATTGCGGTAAATCTTATTCTTTTCTATTATTCGTTTTTTTATCAGCCGGAACTGAACCAAAATTTTTTGGTGATCTATCTCGTTGTCATCCAGTTAGCGATATTATTGACTTTCTTCAAATATCGTGACTACACAACAGCACGACTTATCCAGGCAAAACGGCTTAAGAATCCCAGGCTTCAGGAAAACGCTTTTGAATTTACAACACTGTTGATGAAAGAATATGACTATATTAGGGAAACCGCTTCGCAGGCGATGAACGACCGTCATACGGTTTTTAATTTTTTTCTGATCATTTCAGGGGCAATTGTTTTAATAGTAGGTAGTCAACTAATAAAAATTGAAATCACTACCCTATCACCTAACAATCTTTCCATATTAGCCGCTTTATCAATTTTTCTGAATGTTATCGGTTGGATTCTTTTTATGCAGTTAATCCGACTTCGCCAGGCATGGTGGAGCAGCGCAGAAGCGATGAATCAAATAAAGGAGTTTTATATCATTAATGGCAGAGTGCCAGATGATATTGCCCGGAGCGCTTTCTTGTGGGACAGCAGGTCAATGCCGAGCGCCGGCAAAAAAAGCAATGTTTTTTATTATTCTGCCGTGCTTTTTACTTTCGTTGCATCATTTGCTTTATTTTCTGCTAGCTGGCTTTTTTCAATAAATAGCAGCGCAGCAGGTGTTAGTTTCTTTACAGCATTTAGTGCAATTTACCATCTTATTTTTCAAATGGTATGTTACTCACTGTTTTTGGATTATAGACCTATTAGATAGATGAAAGTTACCATAAAAAAAACGAAACGAATTTTAGACAGCTTTTTTAAAGTTGACCATTCAATCCTTCAATTCGAAAAATTTGACGGAACACTCAGTGAAGAAGTTGTAAGATTGAATCTTGAGCGCGGCGACTCCGTTGCCGTGCTCCTGGTCAATCGTGAAAAAAACAAAATTATTTTAATTAAACAATTTCGTTTCCCGGTCTATACCAAAGAGAAAAATAATGCATGGACATGGGAAATCGTAGCTGGAATGGTAGATGATGGGCACTCACCAGAAGAGTCCATCATCCGTGAAATTGCAGAAGAAACAGGCTACCATGTTTCAAAAGTAGATCATTTATTTTACTTTTACCCAACCCCGGGCGGGAGTAATGAAAAGGTTCATCTCTACTATGCCGAAGTAAATAAAAACGACAAAAAATATTCCGGCGGGGGAGTTTCTGCTGAGGGGGAGGATATTTTAGCCAAAGAATTTTCCTATACTGAGGCTTTTAAAATGATGAATTCCGGTGAAATAATTGATGCAAAAACGATTATTGCTTTGATGTGGTTTAGAGCGAAGGTAAGAGATTGGTACTAAAAAAATGAATTATAAATATTTAGGAACGTAAATTTATTCGATTTCTATGGAGTATGAATGCCAACCATTTCTATGTTTTATGATATATTGATCAGAATGTTTTTCAAAGACACAGAAAAACATCATTTACCGCATATTCATGCGGACTATCAAGGGAAGGTGGCTGTATATTCAATTCCCGAAGGCGAAGTACTTGCCGGCTCGTTACCATCCAACAAACATAAGCTTGTATTAGCCTGGATCGAAATTCATAAAGAAGATCTTATAGCAGATTGGGAGCTGGCAGCTAATGGTAAGAATCCATTTCCAATTAAAGGATTAGATCAATGAGAATTAATGAAGTAATTCCTCTTTCAAATTACACTTTACGAATTGTAGCCGATGAGGGTGTTTCAGGTATTTTTGACGTTGCACCTTATTTAAAGTATGAGGCTTTCCAGCCATTACAGAAAATATCAGAATTTATGAAAATTTCTAATGGTGGGTATTTTGTTGAATGGGAATGTGGTGCCGACCTTTCAGCAGATACAATCGAAACAAAAATGAAACTTTAAAACAATTATCATTATAAATGCATGACATTGTGGAAAAATTTTACAGGTTCGCTGTTAATATGTTATTTTCACAGAGTTGTGGTTATTGTAAAAAATCTCCAAAGATAGAATCAACCCATCAGATCTCGCTTTTTGAATTCATATTTTTTGGGACATTTCCGCACAAACCTGGTCGGAAAACTTTACTGATACAATGATAATATAACGCACCATATCAATTTTACAAATTAAAATCATGCCCCCAAAATCTACCAACAACATCCTGCACAAATTTCATCCTACCATACAAAACTGGTTCAAAAACACATTCCAAACGCCAACACCACCGCAACTCAAAGGCTGGCCTTCCATTTTTAAAAAGCAAAACACTCTGATTTTAGCGCCCACCGGTTCGGGAAAAACGCTGGCTGCTTTTCTGGTGTGCATTAATGAATTGTTGGATAAGCTCTCCAATAGCGAAGAAATCGAGGGTGTTCACACGCTTTATATCTCTCCTTTGAAAGCGTTGAATTATGATATTGAGCGAAATTTAGAGCAACCCTTAAAAGGCATTCAAAAAACTGCAAACGAGTTAAAAATCAGTGTTCCTGAAATCCGGGTTGCGGTGCGTACCGGTGACACACCGCAAAAAGAACGGCAACGAATGATCAAACGACCGCCTCATATTTTAATCACCACTCCGGAATCGCTTCATTTATTGCTCACTTCGAAATATTCTCAACAATTTTTAAAATCGGTTAAATATGTAATTGTTGACGAAATTCATGCTTTGTCCGAAAACAAACGGGGAACCTTTTTAGCAGTCCTTTTGGAGCGTCTCCAATTAATTTCAAATCATTCATTCACCCGAATCGGATTATCTGCTACACAGAAACCATTAACCGAGATTGCAAAATTTCTGGGCGGTTTTTGCTCAACCAATAAGGCGGAAACAGATTTTACCCCAAGACCGGTAACTATTGTTGATGCCGGCATGCGGAAGAAATTAGATCTCAAGATTCTCAACCCGGTTGAAGATTTCAAATCGCTGCCGGAAAATACCGTGTGGCCTGATATTTATCAAAAATTGCTTGAGTTAATTCAGCAGCACAAAACAACATTAATCTTTTCTAATAACCGGGCTGCGGTGGAACGATTAACTTCTGAAATAAACGAACGGGCAGGATTTGAATTAGCAAAAGCGCATCACGGAAGCGTGTCAAAAGAAATCCGCAAACAAATCGAACAGGAACTTAAACGGGGAGACTTGCCAGCCCTGGTAGCAACCGGTACACTGGAATTGGGAATTGATATGGGCGCGATTGATCTCGTATGCCAGGTCGAGTCACCTAAATCGATTGCTCGTGGATTGCAACGCGTGGGCAGAGCCGGTCATCTATACAAGGCAGCAAGTAAGGGAAGGCTCATTCCGAAAATGCGATCCGATCTGCTGGAAATGGCAGTGATAACTCATGCGATGCAGGAAGCAGACGTGGCGCCCATTAAAATACCGACAAATTGTCTCGATATTCTTGCCCAGCAAATTGTGGCTATGGTGGCATCCAAACAGTGGAAAGTTGAAGAACTTTACATGTTTTTCAAAGGAGCGTATCCTTATCAAAATTTACCCCGATCTCCTTTTTTGAATGTTATTGAAATGATATCAGGGCGCTATCCTTCAGAGACGTTTCACGATCTAAAGCCCCGTGTTTCATGGGACAAAATTAATAATGTACTTCATCCTTTGCCAGGAACGCAGCGAGCTGCCATATTAGGCGGCGGAGCCATTCCTGATACCGGTCAATACGGCTGCTACCTTGAAGACGGGAAAACAAAAATTGGTGAACTTGAAGAAGAATTTATTTACGAACGCCGGCTTGGCGAAGTTTTTATATTAGGTACAAATACCTGGCGAATTGAAGATATTACGTTAGACAAAGTTATCGTTTCGCCCGCACCGGGTGAACCTGCAACAATGCCTTTTTGGAAAGGTGAATATTTTCACCGCAGTTCCCATTTAGGTAAAAAAATAGGGGCGTTCAGTCGCGAGTTTACAAACAAATTGAGCGACAATGATTGCCTATCCTGGTTGCAATCCCAGTGCTGTCTCGATCAAGATGCTGCTAATAATTTGTACGAATATTTCCTTGATCAAAAGCAGAAAGCCGGAAACATCCCGGATGACCGTACGATCCTTCTTGAAACCTTTCCCGATGAAATGGGAGATTTGCGCTTCGTTTTGCTTTCCCCGTTTGGCGGGTTTGTTCACCTGCCATGGAAGTTGGCAATACTGGCTCAATTCCGCCGTTTTTTAAACATCGAACCGGAATCTCATCATGCAGACGGGGGGCTAACCTTCCGCTATCCAATGGAAAATCCTGATTCATTTTATAATGTATTCAAAAGTGTCACCACAAAAAATGTTGAAGATTTGATTATTGAAGAATTAGCCAAATCATTTTTCTTTGGATTGCGGTTTCGTCAAAATGCAGGCAGGGCGATGTTGATGCCCTTATTCTTCCCCGGCAAACGCGCGCCATTGTGGCTGCAAAGAATGCGGGCTCGTGATTTACTGGAAGTTGCCCGGCAGCACCCATCGTTCCCGGTTGTTTTTGAAACATATCGGGAGAGCATGCAGGATTTCTTTGCTGTGGATGAATTAAAACTGTTGCTCGGTAAAATTGAAACCGGAGAAGTAAAAGTAATTTTTCAACGCACATCTGCACCCTCGCCCTTTGCTTCATCGCTTTTATTTGACTTTCAACAGGATTACATGTATGAATATGAAGAACCAAAAGCAGGCGCTCACCCTTCCGGAATTATCGACAAAACTTCTTTGAAAGAATTATTGGGAACTGACAACATCGATCAACTTTTAGATGAGTCGGCTGTAATTTATTTGGAAGAAAGGCTTCAAGCGAAAAAAGAAGGTTTTCAGGCGAGGACACCGGCAGAATTGGTTGAGCTGCTTCATCGAATTGGCGATTTAACCGGAAATGAAATAACCGAAAGAATTAGCGGGGATTTGGAATCATTTCTTAAACCGCTTGTTCAGGACAGGCGAATCATAAAGATTTTTTTGCCAAAAGTTGAAGATACTGAACGGTGGATAGCCACAGAAGATTTTCCACTTTATCGCGATGCTTTTTCATTTCAGCCTGAGGATCAGAAAACACAGCAAGATACTTTAAAAATTTTATCCCAATCTAAAAATAGTAAAGAACAGCCAACAGCTGAACAAATTCTTCCGGCAGAATTACTTTTCCAAGAACTTGATCCACAAACTGCCCATAAAAAAATATTTGATCGCTATTTAAGGAGCCATTCCTTAATAACAGAAAAACAAGTCAGCGTCCGTTATCCTTTTGAAAAAGATTTCATTCAACAATATTTGAAAAAAGAGCAGAAAACAGGCTCGCTGGTAAAGATTCCAGCCAAAAAACAAGATGAGATTCATTGGGCATTCAAAGACACAGTAGAAAGAATTCGACGTATTTCCCTTAAACAACAACGGAACCAGGTACAACCATGTGACACGGGACTGTTTGCAAAATTTTTGCTGCAATGGCAGCATCGGAAAGAAGAATCAAAGTTGTCCGGAATTGATGGTTTGTTAAATGTTTTGGAACAATTTCAGGGACTAGCTTTGCCAGCTAAAATTTGGGAGAATGAAATTTTTGCGCGCCGTGTTAAGGATTACTCCCCGGTATGGCTGGATGAGTTGTGCCAATCCGGAGAAATAATTTGGCAGGGTTCTGCTCCGAAAAGTAAGTCGGGATTAAATATCGCATTTCTATTTAGAGAGAATTTGGATTATTTCCATTCCAATGTTGTTTCAGATCCCAGTTCAAAAATTATAAATGAAAATGTATCGGAAATCCGGAATGCTTTGAAAAAAGGAGGCGCCTGTTTTGTAACTGATCTGTCAATGGAAACCGGGCTATCTCCTTCATTATGCGCCAATGCTTTATGGAAACTCATTGAATTAGGTGAGGTTTCCAACGATACGTTTTCTGTGATACGGGCTGGCAAAAGAGTTATCTCATCTCAAAAAGTTCCTTCATCAGCGACAAGGTTTGGCAACCGTTCAAAAAGCGGCGTTTACAGGCAAACAAAACATTTTCGCCCGGGCACTGGTTTGGGCAGATGGTTTTTAATACCAGCTTATGATCCTGATAATAATTTCAATTCAAAAATATTAGAATCGGTTTCTCGATTATTATTACAACGGTACGGTCTTATTTGCCGGGAGTTTTATGAATTGGAAAACTTGAACATTCCCTGGCGCTTAATTTATGAAACGCTTGTCCGGCTTGAATGGCGCGGAGAAATTCGTCGCGGGTATTTTGTCAAAGGACTTTCCGGGGTGCAGTTTGCTCAACCTGCTGCCGCTGAAAAATTGGTGTCTTTTCAGCGCCGGAAGGAAAAGGATGTTGGTGCGGATTCCATGATACTCATTAATTCTTGTGATCCAGCCAATCTTTACGGTGCGGCTTCTCCTCTTCCCTTACTTCACCCGTTTTTTCACGACTGGCGATTCTACCGACATCCGAATAATTTTTTAGTTATGAAAAACGGATTGCCAATTATTGCCATTGAAGCCAACGGAAAAAGATTGATCCCCTTAAAAGATTTGAGCCGGGAAGAAAAAAAGGAAGCCGTACACTTGTTACCCCGGCTTTTTGAGAGCCAAGGAGGCTGGAGAAATATTCGTTC
>JADHVV010000187.1 GCA_016783825.1 Candidatus Zhuqueibacterota bacterium
ATTTCGAATTACTGGGGAACAAAAATCACAATAAACCATACCCGGTTGGTTCATATTACCGCCGCCATATTTAATTTGACAGTTGATTAGCCGGCAATTTTCTGTTTTTGCATCCTGGGCAAAGTAGATGTTATTCCAAAAACCGGCATAAGATAAAGCGCCTTCGATTGTTATTTTCCCTGAACTCCCATCGGCTATTAAACCAGCCTGGTAAAGAATTTTTATTCCGCTCGATTCTGACATGAAAATTTGCACTCCCGGATCGATTGTAAGCACGCTGGAAATAATTTGGATTGAATTTTCTACTTTATATGGCACGTTCAAATTTTTCCAAACTCCATCCACCACAATATCGCCTTCATTCAATCCACCGCGTACGCTAATAAAATTAGTTTCATCAACGCCAAAGTTTTGAGAATTCAAGCCTGACGCTGCGTTGGCAGAAACACTGATAGCTCCAAGCGCGTTATTACTAAATTGGTTATTAACAAAAGAAGCCGGGGCAAAAGCGCCTTCAATGTAAACGCCATAACCTGAACTGTTCTCAATTAAGCAATTAGAAATTTCCGCGGCAGCATTTTTTAGAACAATACATGCCGGGAAGGTTTCGTCGTTTCCGCCATCTGAAATAATACAGTTTATTAGTGACGACTCCGTAGAATTGGCAGAAGATTCAAAAACAATTCCGTTCCAATAGCTTGAATCAATACCAGCGAATTTAATGCTTGCCAGCGAACCGTCAGCTTTAAGGCAGCCCTCATCGCTGATGCAAAGTCCCTGATCCCGGGGAAAATATAATTCCACTTCTGAAAATATTTTTAATGTTGAATTTTTAATAAACAACCCTTTAGTCAATCTCAATGGCAAGGGTTGTTTATACCAGGTGTCATTATAATTAGTTAGGTCGTCGATAATGTCGATGAAATTTTTTTGATTATTGTTGTAACGATTCAATCCAATATAAGGTAAATTAATGGCGCTCGTTTGAATTGGTGTTGCGCCACAAGAACTTATCGAGTTATTAAAAAATTCTATTCCGCGACAATTTCCTTTTATAACAACTCCGCTTTGCAGCGATTGAGAGATGGAACAGGCGCGGATTTCCGGTTGCGTATTTTCGCATACAAGCGCTCCCGGGTAATTACTATCTCCGCCGCCAAATTCAATAGTGCAGTTGATCAATTTGCAGCTGTCAGCCAGAGCGTTTTCCCCGAAATAAATATATTTCCAGTCGCCTTTGTTTTGGTTGTCCGAAGTAAATTGTATAACATTATTTGAACCATCAGCAAACAATCCTGAGTTGTGATTAACCCGAATACCACAATCTTTTTCAAATTTTATTACTGCTCCTGGCTCTATCGTCAAAACTGCATCATTGATTGAAATGAGTTGTTTAACAATATGAATCTCGTTTGATTTCCAGGTTTGGCTTGCTTCGATATCTTTTTCATTGGAATAAGTTACAATTTGTAAGTTTTGTGTGCTGATGGGAGTTTTCTCGTCGCATGTCAACAAAATTGTGCAACAGAGAATACAAATTATTTTGGTTGTCGTATTCATAACAAACTCGCGCTTCTTTTCAGGCTCTATTCTTTCGTTTCATCGCAAATAGTGCAAAGAATTGGAGCCAACTTTCAACAAAAAACATTCTTATGCTTTAATAAGCTCATCCAATTTGAGTATCGGTGAATGATAGCCGGTTTCAATCATCTGGTGTAAGCAAGAATTGCCTTCAATAAGTGTCATTTTTCTCTGTTTCACCAAAATAGCCAAAATGCCCAATGTCCCGGTAAATGGAATTGTTAAGCGCATCGCCCATTGACGGGCATCTTTATCATCGGTTGCAATTTTATATTTTCTCTGAAAAGCAATCGAAAGACAGGATGCCTCACCAGCTCCTAAATGCATGGTCAAGCGACGAAATTGAATTTCTTTGCATCAGTTAATTGGAGTTGTTGTAACCATGTCCAATCATTTTTCGGTAAACGACCAATCTGTATTCCTCTTTCCAGTTCGCGAAATACTTGCTCTGTCGTTCCTATTTCCTCAACAAAAGCCTGATGAATAAATTCAGGGTGACGAATCAATGCAAAGTTGGATAATACCGTATTATCAAGTAAAATCATAATACATTAGCCTTCTCTTTTACCGATGTGTTCCATTCAGATGTTGCGGCGAATTCAGCGTGTGCTTCTTCTGAAGTTTCGGAACCCAAACGGAGTGGAATCCCTTGCTTCACGAATTTCTCTTGTAATTCAAGACGGTACATTCCAAGTAATTCAGCTGCCTTACCTAAATTGATCTCCTGATCCAGGTATGCTCCAATGACAACCAACCAGTTTAATTCCGGCTGGCGAGTTAAAATATCGTCGACTACTTGATCAACGAGCTCTGGCCGGAATTGTCTAACTTTTACTAATTGGGAATATGTCCATGATTGTATCATATTGTTTTCTCCCTTTTCAAAATTAATTTTGTAAGAGTTATACCGTTCTAACAGTGGCGATAAGACTAAAAGCCTCAATTATACATTTTAAATTCAAAATCCTGTTTTGGGTCTTCGTTTCCCAAACCTGGCAATGCAGGGCGCATTTTTTGTTACGTATTGTTCCAATATATCACACCATAGCGCGATAAAAGTCCGGCAACTTTTACTGCCATCAATTCCGTCTTCTTTTGGAAACGAAGCATGTTCGCATTTCAGATCACAAAACAGTATTTTCGATGATGTTACGCCTGCATTTTTATCCGACATTCTAATCTCCGACAAAAAAATTATTTATTGATTCTAATGTAAAATTTTTTCAAATTCATGAATTAATTTCATGTTATCAAAATCCCAATCCGTTAAAAGCCATACATTAAACTCAGGACTTTCAGAATACCATGGCTGGCGGCTGAAAAATGAATTCAATATTTTGCTTTTAAATACATTTCCGTACTTTGCTGGAAAGGAATTTTTTAAAATCTTCCGCTCATCTCGTGTCATTTTTTGAAGCGTCTCTATCGTTGGTGATTTTAAAATGACATTCGGAGGCGAGTAAAATCCAAAAGGTTCGCAAAATTCACAACGCTTAATGTGCTTCTTTTTATATTCTCTTTTTGATCGACTTGTAACGTTCAACCACCCTTCAGAGAAATACGATTTAATGACGATGGAATCAGGATAAAACGCCCAAAACGATCCAAGGCTCAGTGGGAGTTTGAAATCGTTTTGCTCTCGTCTCTCATATTCCGTTTTAACCCACTCCATTGAATCGGTGTACCAGGATTCCCCATTGTCCATATCGAAATTCATGGGTGGTTTATTGACATTAATAGTAAAAGTGATTTTAATCGTTTTGCTCTCTTCAGGTTCAAAACTCAATTCCCAGGTATTCAAAAATCCCACACCGGAACCATCGCCCATCTCCCATTTCGTACTGGTTGATTCTACATAATTCATACATTTCACTAGATAATTAATGTTTTGAATTTTTTTGTTATTTTCAAAAACCAAAAAATTATCAAACCGGTCACAGTACAAATCATTTTCGATCATCCTCACATCAAATCCGGATGGAAAACCCACCGGTTGTTTAATGGGCAAGATTCTTTCGTTTTTTAAAACCGCTTCATATTCAACCAACCAAATGCCAATTGGATGGTGATAGAGTTCTACCTGTTCAAATCTAAGATTTATTTCATCGCTGGAAACTAACATCACATTATTTTCAGTAGAAATACGGATTGGAGCAATAATACCATGAACATCCTGAATAGTTAACATTAAAACAAAAATAATTAACAGTAAGGGGAGCAACTTTTGCATATTAAAATAACCTATCCTTTAAGAATATCAATTTTGAATCAACAGTTAATATATACATTTTAAGTGATATAATCAATAAAAAATGCTTTGAATAGTTATAAAAATTTTTTACATTGTTTATGACCTGAATTCTTCAGGTTATCCCGCTACCTTTTATAAATACGATTAAAAACGCTGGGCAAAAGCTTTATTAAACCAAATTGAAAAATTAATGGAAAGACTTTCAAAAATATTTAAACAGAAATATGGGGAAGCGCCGGACTCAATAGATGTTATGAGAAGCGATGGTTCGGATAGAAAAATATACCGCGTTTTCTCCGGACAGCAAACAGTCATTGGCATTATCGGAGATGATCCTGATGAGAACTTTGCTTTTGTTGAGTTCTCCAAAATATTTAGAAAATTCGGGCTCCGGGTTCCGGAAATTTATATCGCAAATTTAGCAGAAGGTGTTTATCTTGAAGAAGACCTGGGAGACGACACATTATTTGAATGGATGACAAAGATAAGGGAAAGCCATGGTTTAACTGAAGAAATTAAAAAAATGTATCTTTCCGTTATAAAGTATCTTCCAAATTTTCAAATCAAAGCAGGTGCCAAAATAAATTATTCACTCTGCTACCAGCATGTTATTTTTGGCAAACACTCCATGAATTGGGATTTGAACTATTTTAAAAATCGTTTTCTGGATGTGTTTTATAAAAACCCTGTCAATGATGATGCCATAGAAGAAGACTTTCGATCCTTGATAGAATTTTTACTTCAGGAAGACCGAAACTATTTCCTATACCGTGATTTTCAATCAAGAAATGTAATGATAAAAAACAATCTCCCCTACTTTATTGATTATCAATCCGGAAGGAAAGGCGCTTTGCAGTACGATGTTGCTTCACTCTTGTTTGATTCCAAAGCTAATTTACCGCAGGATTTCCGCGAAGAAATGGTAGATGTGTATTTGCAGGAAGTACAAAAATTTGCAAAAGTAAACCAGAATCGATTCATGAAATATTTTTATGGATTTGTGCTGATGCGAATCATGCAGGCATTTGGCGCTTACGGGTATTTGAGTCATGTGAAAAAGAAAAAACATTTTTTAAAGAGTGTGCCGTTTGCTGTTAATAATTTAAAAATTTTGTTAGATAAAAATATTGATGTGTTTAATTCCATTCCAACGCTCAGAAAAATATTTGACAAACTCGTGTGTGACAAAAATATACTAACTTTGGGAACGGAAGATGAGTGAATTAGTAGTTGACCTGTATAGTTTTGGATATCAATTTTCAGGAATCCCGGAAGACTTGACAGACAATAAAGGTGGGTTTGTGTTTGATTGTCGCTTTTTACCAAACCCGGGGCGGCAGCCGGCATATTTTGAATTGACAGGCATGGACAGAGAAGTTGAAGAATATTTAGAGCAATTTCCACAGCTTTACCAATTTTTAAACAACATAATTTCCATTGTCGATATGGCAATCTCCAATTACAAACAAAGAGAGTTCACTCACCTGATGATCTCGTTCGGTTGTACCGGCGGACAACATCGCTCGGTTTACTGTGCTGAGCGACTAAATGTTTATTTACTAAAAACAGGGGTGAAAGTGAACTTAAATCATGTTGAACAGGATAAATGAAATTAAACCACTAATTACGCTAATTTCGCGAATTAAAATATTTACTTAATCTGGACAAGCCTGAACAAAAAAGAGTAGAATATGGATTTTTTAGACACTAATTTGTAAATATTTTTAATTAGCGCAATTCACGAAATGAGCGGTTAAAAATTAATTCGCTTATGAAAGCAATGATCCTTGCCGCAGGTTACGGCACACGACTCAAGCCTTTGACTGATAAAACTCCCAAAGCATTGATAAAAATAAATCAAACACCCCTGTTGGAGTTGGTTATTAAAAAACTAATTGCAGCCGATGTAAGTGAAATTATTATCAATATTCATCATCACGCTGAACAGATCATTTCTTTCATCAAAGAAAAAAGAAATTTTGGCATCCGGATTGAATTTTCAAAAGAGGCAGAGATTCTTGGAACCGGCGGCGGTTTAAAACAGGCAGCCCATTTTTTTGATGACGGCAAGCCATTTTTTCTTCATAATGTCGATATTTTATCCACAATCAATTTACCTGATATGTATCAATATCATTTGGAGAGAAACTCCTTAGTTACTTTAGCTTTGAAGAAAAGAGAAACCAAACGATTTTTTATCATTGATGATAAAAACTTCATTTGCGGACATGCGGACATTTCTAAAAAAGTGACCAGAATAAAACGAACGCCCCAAGGAAAAACCGACTTAATGCCGTTCTGCGGTATTCATGTCATTTCTCCAAAAATATTTGATTACCTCAAACAAACAGGACAATTTTCTATCGTGGATGTTTATTTGGATTTGATTGCCAATGGCTTGCCTGTAATTGGCTACCTGGCTGATAAAAATTATTGGAAGGATATTGGGAAATTGGATACTTTGAAGGAGGTGCAGGAAGAAATTGAAAAGGGTAAAATCTGGATTGAGGATTTGGTGGAATAAACGAATTAATAAAATTTGTGCATTTCTTTTAAAAAATAATGGTTTTGCCTCAAATAGTCTTGCCATTATTATTTAGCTTGAATAGTTACTAAAACAGTTACATAATTTTGTGCTCAATCTTTCAACATATATAGCCTGAATCATTCATAAATAAAAATTAAAATAGGTATAATTTTGTTAATTACAATTTGTTAAACATAAATAATATTTGAAACTTAATTTTTGTTTTTTATTCCTTAATGTATGAATGATTCAGGTTATCCCGCTACCTTTAAAAATATGATGAATAATGCGGGATAGAAAAAAATACTTGACCGAAATAATTTAATACATTATATTTATTAGTGAATTCGAATAACAATGATATGTGAAAAATATAAATCATAAATTGTAAGTAACAAAAAAATAAAAGAGAAACCAGCTATGGAAAACAACAAAAACAGTGAAATCTTAAAAACAGCAAAAGAAAATGCCAATAAGTGGCTTGAGGGTAATTACGATGAAGAAACCAAAGCCCAGGTAAAATTTCTCATGGAGAATGATGAAAAAGAGTTGGTGGAATCATTTCACAGTGTTATGGAATTTGGCACCGGGGGATTAAGAGGCATCATGGGGGTTGGAACGAATAGAATGAATAAATATACCGTGGGGATCACAACCCAGGGCATTGCCAATTATCTAAAAAAACAATATGGTGAAAAGGAGAGCATTAAAGTTGCTATTGCTTATGATTGTAGAAATAATAGCCAATTTTTCGCCCAGGTAACCGCTGATATTTTATCTAATAATGATATTACGGTTTATTTGTTCGAAGAGTTGCGCCCGCTTCCTGAGCTCTCATTTACTGTGCGCTATAAAAAGTGTCACTGTGGGATCGTGATAACATCCTCACATAATCCGAAAGAATACAATGGGATCAAAGTTTTTGGAGATGACGGCGCACAAGTTATTTATCCCCATGACGAAAATATCATTCGTGAGGTAAAAAACATCCAGGATATAAATGAAGTTAAATTTACCGGGAATAAGAATAATATCATATCGATCGGTGAGGAAATTGATAACGAATACCTGAAACGTATAAAACAATTATCTTTCTCCGGCGATCTGATAAAAAAGCACAAGGATTTAAAAATTGTTTACACTCCAATACACGGCACAGGTATCACCCTGGTCCCCAAAATTTTAAAGGAATATGGTTTTGAAAATATTTATAATGTGCCGGAACAGGATGTAATTGACGGCAATTTTCCGACCGTAAGATATCCCAATCCGGAGGAAACCGATGCGTTAGACCTGGCGATACAGAAAGCCAAACAAGTTGATGCCGATTTAATCCTTGCCACCGATCCTGATGCAGACCGGGTAGCAGTTGCAATCAAAAACAATAAAAACGAATATACCATTCTGAATGGGAATCAATCTGCATCACTGCTCGTGTATTACATACTCAATCAATGGAAAAACAGGAGAAAGCTGACCGGAAAAGAATTCATCATAAAAACTATTGTTACATCAGAATTATTAAAAGATATCGCTCTTAAAAATGGCGTCGAATGTTATGATGTGCTAACAGGTTTTAAATGGATCGCCAAGGTCATCAGGGACAATGAAAACCAGAAAAAATATATTTGCGGCGGAGAAGAAAGTATTGGATTTCTCATCGGTGACTTTATCAGGGATAAAGATTCAGTCGGCACCTGTGCTATGGTTGCAGAAACGGCTGCCTGGGCGGCAGAACAAGGCAAAACACTGTTTGATATACTAATTGATATTTATTTAGAGTACGGGTTTTATAAAGAGCGTTTGCTTTATCTTGTAAAACAGGGAATATCCGGCAAAGAGGAAATTGGAAAGATAATGGCAAATTACCGAAACAATCCAATGGCTTCTATCAACGATTCAAAAGTGATTAAGATAAAAGACTTTCAATCCCTCAAAGAAAAAGATTTAATTAGCGGCGAAGAATATCCCATCGACCTGCCCAAATCCAATGTACTGCAATTCTATCTTGAAGATGGAAGTAAAGTATCGGTGCGACCATCAGGAACCGAGCCAAAGATAAAATATTATTTTGAAGTTAAAGATGAATTGTCGGATCAAACACGTTTTGAAGAGGTAGATAATAAACTTAATCAAAAAATTGATGGTATTATGGCTTCGTTTGGATTGAAATAAAATTAAGCGATCAGCGGCAATTTTTAATAACATGAGAGTGGAAAGAAATGACAGGATTACAGGATGCTCAGAATAAACTGGATTTAGATATGTTGGAGAATATGAATCCCGTTAATCCTTGTAATCCGGTTATCCTGTCACAATAGCTGAATGAAAATTTAAAATAAATCATGGAGTGAAACATGAAATGTATTATCCTTTGCGCCGGCTATGCTACGCGACTTTATCCATTGACAGAAAACACACCGAAACATTTGTTAAAAGTAAACGATAAAACCATCTTGGATTATGTGATTGAAAAAATTCCAATGAAAAACATTGATCAAATTTATTTGGTTACAAATGATAAATTTTACCAGAATTTTGTTGAATGGGGAAAAACCGTAAACAAAAAGTATCCTATTTCAATTTTGAATGATAATACTAAAAGCAACGATGACAGATTGGGATCAATCGGAGATGTTAATTTTGTAATCAATCAGAAAAATATCGATGACGATTTTTTATTGGTTAGCGGCGATAATATTTTTAATTTTTCACTTC
>JADHVV010000188.1 GCA_016783825.1 Candidatus Zhuqueibacterota bacterium
AAAACAAAAAGAACCAACTTCTATGCAAATACTAATAACTTGTTTAAATTAAAAGGGGTTATATGCTTAAACTGACGGCTATGGGGAGGGGGGGGGTGGAATATTCTTTTTTCATTTTTACACCTTATATTTTTATGATTATTGCTTCAAACAAAAACATAAAGATGTCTGAGATAAAATAAAACAATCTGAATGTTGCTTATGTATCGTTATGAAATTGGTATTACGCGTAAATGGTAATAGATATGCTTTTCTTCTCTCAGCTTTCGGATTGAATATTTACTTTTAGCACAGTTGTCGGTTGTAATTCAGAAAACAGGATTCTAAAATTAATCGCATGGATAATAGTGTTCGTAGGAATGAGATTTGTAGAAAGATGAATATCCGAAAACATCTGTTGATCAAAAATAGTATAATAAATTAATAATAAAATGTCAAGTACTTTTTTAATTTTTTTGCGAGGAAAGCTTCACTTTTTATTAATTACAAGGTAATGATAGAAATATATTATTGCTTATTCATTTTTCTTTTTTTTCGCCAATTACAATTTGAAACAAATATTTTTTTCACAATGAAACCTATTTTTAATAAGTTACAATGGCAAATAAACTTATCTACTATTTTTTCAAACTGTTACTCCACAACAATTCGGTAACAAAAAGTCTGGCATATACTTTGTGGTAGCATTAATCATAATTCTTGATTAATGGGTTTGGGGATTTTGGGAGACATAGGATGACTGGATTAATTAGAATCTTGTTTTTATTATTTATACCATTTTTAGCTTTTGCTCAAATAAATACATCAATCATAAATCCCGTTCACACCAAACTAAAGATTCTTTCCGTCGCGGACAATGTAATCTCCGAGGATAATTACACACTGCCGGATACCGGGAAAAAATTTATTTCAGTCAAAGTTCTTTTCGACTATTCAAGGTGTACATCCAAAATTTACCCGTCCTTTTTAGATTTAAAAATGAAGGATTCTAACCAAAATTTCTTTAAACCAAGTATAAAAACATTTGTTGTTAGAAAACCATATTTAGTTTCAACTATTGTTAAAGCAGATAAAAAAAATAGTGGCTGGGTCACCTTTGAAGTGCCTAAAAAATTAGCCATTAATTCGCTGCAAATAAAATATGAGAAATCTGATTATTTATGCTCCGGTTGGATACCTTTATGGCCGGTTGTTTCAAACGCGGAGAGCGCAAAAAAAATCGCTAAACAGGTATCGCGAGAGGAAACCAATTCTTGGTTTCCGGCTAAACAATTGATATTAAAAAAAACTTTGTTATCAATAAACAATTATTTAAATTACACAACCACAAATCAGCCCACTTATTACATTAAAGGACTTGAAAACGCATCCCATGCAAAATTGTTGATCGAGTCATTCAAAAAGACACATTCTAATTTTACAAATAAAAAACTGCCTGTTTTGAGTGACATCATCATCTTATTAAGCCAAGACCTCCCTGAAAACATCCTTAAACGACAATCCGCTAAAGATAAACGCAACTTTGATATGAATTTAAGAAAGTTAAGAAAAGCTGTAATTAAAAATTATATTCAAAATTAAAAAATTACTTGATTTTTATTTATTAATTAGTTAGTTTTAGCCTCGAGATTTTTAATTCCATATAACTCACTACAAAAACTAAATATAATTTTGAATATTATTTCCCTGCAAGTATCTGACAAAAAAATTGAATAGAAAACGTTCTTATAAAAAAAAATGACACGTTGTAATAGGTGAAAAGAGAATTTAAGAATAGCCATTGTCAGAAGCACTAAGATTTTTATTCCCTCCTTGACAATATTTAATTATACCGAATAAATTGAATTCAATAATATTTTAAAATTTTCACACTCCTTGAAGTTGATATTTCATAAATGCGATTAAAAAATCTCAAAGGCTTAATTTTTGATGTACACAGAACCCTGGTTGATGACAGCGGTTTCCCGCGGGACAGAATATGGCGCTTGTTGAAAGAGTCCGGTGTTAACCTGGATATGTCTAAATATTATGCGCTGTATGATGATTTGACTAAAGAATATTTCAAATGGTCAAAGATAAATCCTTTTATCAGCATCAGGGAAATCCATCGAAGAAGGTTAAAGGATATTTACCAGTCTTACGGGATTAACCGGGATATTGAAAAAGATGTAAATTTTTTATGGGATTGTATGGGCACGAGCCAGGTTTATCCTGAAGTGGCTGAAGTACTCTCAGCAATTCCCGGTCGGTACAAAATTGGGCTGTTATCCAATGCGGATTTTGATGATCCATTAGTAGAAAAATTAATAAAAGATGGCTATAAATTCGATGTCATCGTTACTTCATTTCAACTCAAAAAATATAAGCCCGATCCGGTACTATTTTCTTTTGTTTTGGAAAAGATGAAACTGACAACAGATGAAGTAGTCATGATTGGTGACTCAGCAGAATCTGACATTCAGGGTGCTCGCAATGCCGGGATTAAGATTATCTGGATTAATCGCACGAATAAAAGATTAGAGCCACACTATCCTGATCCGGATTTTCAAATTTCGGATTTAACAGAGTTAGAGGATATTATAGAGTTTTAAGATATCTGTAACTGTTCACCTGCCGGACAAAGAATGGATGAGATCGTGCAGGAAAAAATGAAAAATTAAATCCAACGGATAGAAACAACCCAACGGATAAAAAGAATGGTGTGAATTTGATTTTACATTGCCTTTGTCGGATGCTAATTTCTTTTTGGGCAATTTTGTCAGGTTTTTGAATAATCTCATCATATTATATGTTTGAAAATTTTAATAACATCCGTTGGGTTGTTTCTATCCGTTGGTTTCTCATTCGTTGAAATTTTTTGGTCTTATCTTCACTTACAGATTGTGAACGTTTACAAATATCTTAATATGGTGAATTATTTCATCAAAAAAATTTCAACTTTCAAGGAGTGTCGTATGGGAAATTTGGAGCGATTTGCAGAATCAGCAAAAAAAGAACTTGCGAGCACGATTAAAGGCTACCTGAATTATTCAACCCCGGAAGACAGGAAAAAAACTGATCAAAATTTGAGAAAATTTTTATTAGCTAAACTTGACTCTGCTAACAGGAGATTGCCAGAATTTGAAAAGCAGATGCAGGGTAAAACTGACAAAACGATTTCTGAAGCTTTTAAACGCGTGGTATCCGGTTTATCAATGTTACTAAACTCGCTTAAGAATCCCTGTTATGTTGACCAGGCTTTTTTCGGAAAAACGAATCTGCAATCAGAAATTCTCTCACAATTATATGATCACGACAAGCAATTATTGGAACAGGTTGGAATTTTTGAAGATGAATTTAAGCAACTCGATACGAACGAAAAAAATCAGGAATTAACTGAATTCCTGAATCATCTTTATGACTTAACAGATGGCTTAAATCAAATACTTACTGAAAGAGAATTTTTATTTATGGGTGATTAAAATGAAATTTACAACTGAATATTTATGGTTCAATACATCTGAAAAGATGGAATTTATCAATATTACCAGCGATGTAAATAATGTCCTAAAAAAGAGCGGTATTAAAGAAGGTATGATCCTTGTTTCAGCAATGCACATCACGGCTGGTGTTTATGTCAATGATGCCGAGTCCGGTTTGATCCAGGACATTAAAGATTGGCTGCAAAAATCAGCTCCCGATGGACCCGATTATCGCCACCACAGAACAGGTGAGGTGAACGGCGATGCGCATTTGAAAAACCTGTTGATCGGACACCAGGTTATCGTACCGGTTACAAATGGTGAACTTGACCTGGGACCTTGGCAGCAAATTTATTATGCTGAATTTGATGGGAAACGTCGCAAAAGGCTCATCATCAAAGTAATGGGAGAATAAAGGTTAAACACATGTCAAATATATTGCGGATAGCATTAGCTCAAATAAATGTTACAGTTGGTGATTTCCCTGGAAATGAAAAAATAATTTTAGACAATATTAAAAAGGCGAAAGAGCTGAATGTTGATCTGATCGTTTTTCCGGAATTGACCGTTACCGGTTATCCCCCGGAGGATTTACTGCTCCGCCCACAATTTATTGAAGATAATTTAAACAGCCTGCAACGAATTATTCCCGCAACAAAAAACATTACGGCTATCCTCGGTTTTGCTGATCGTGTTAAAAATAAATTATACAACAGCGCTGCCGTTTTAAGTGAAGGTAAACTATGTGGTGTTTACCGAAAAATCCATCTGCCAAATTACGGCGTATTTGATGAAAAGCGTTATTTTGATCAAGGTGATGAAGCGGTCGTATTCGAATTAAAGGGAATTCAAATTGGGTTGAGCATTTGTGAGGATTTATGGATTTCTGAAAGTGTCATTGAAACCGAAGCGCTCATCGGGGGGGCAGAAGTTATTGTTAACATTTCTGCTTCGCCATATTGTTCCGGCAAAATTGAAGAACGGGAAAAATTAGTCATTGACCGCGCCCAAAAAAACCGCGTTTTTATGCTTTATGCTAACTTGATCGGCGGGCAGGACGAATTGGTTTTTGACGGTTCCAGTCTCATTGCCAATGAGATGGGTGAAATTGTCGCCCAGGGTAAAGAATTTGCTGAGGATCTTCTGCTTTATGATATTGATGTTACCACAATCAGGGACAAGCGAACCAGGGATATTTCTTATAATAACAGGAAAAAAGATTTCACTCCAAAATATAAACTAAAATCTCTCAAATTACAAAAGACTATTCCAGGAAAGCCAATTCAACCATTAAAAAAAGTTGAAGGAAGAAAAAAACTAAATCCTGTTTCAGGGGTTTATCACGCCCTTGTATTGGGTACTCGGGATTACGTACGTAAAAATGGATTTAAAAAAGTTGTTTTGGGATTGAGTGGCGGGATTGACTCGGCGCTAACCGCTGCCATTGCAACCGATGCGCTCAGGGCAAAAAACGTAGTTGGTATTGCCATGCCGTCAAAATTTTCTTCCGAGTCTAGTTTAACTGATGCGAAGCAGTTAGCTGATAATTTGGGCATCGAATATAAAGTGATCCCCATTCATTCTACCTATGAACAATACCTAAAAATGTTGGAACAAACTTTCGATGGTTTACCGTTTGATGTCACTGAAGAAAATATTCAAGCGAGAATTCGCGGCAATATTATTATGGCGCTATCAAACAAATTCGGCTGGTTGGCATTGACCACAGGCAACAAGAGTGAAGTCAGTGTTGGTTACTGTACGCTTTACGGTGATATGGCTGGCGGATTTGCAGTGATAAAAGATGTGCCAAAACTTCTGGTCTATAAACTTTCGGAAAATGCGAATAAATCCCACGGACGTGAAATAATTCCCCAAAACACAATAACCAAACCACCTTCTGCAGAATTACGCCTCGATCAAAAAGACGAAGACAGCCTGCCTCCCTATCACATTTTGGATTCCTTATTAGCCGATTACATTGAAAAAAACTTATCCATTAAACAGATTTTAGCAAAGGGCTATGACGAAAAAATTGTCCGCAATGTAATTCGATTAGTTGATTTGAGCGAATACAAACGTCGGCAGGGTCCCCCGGGAATAAAGATTACACCGCGGGCTTTTGGAAAGGATCGGAGGATGCCGATTACAAGCAGTTATCAGAGATAATTAAACCGTCTCCGCAATCCGCCGAAAATGAAACCCATAAATCGCCATCGTAACAGCAAGTGCAAATTTTCTGGGACAGTTAAACAGACTGTAAAATAGCAATTTCCAGTAATATCTTTTCCCCTTTTCTAAACATCCCAAAATCCACAACGATCTGAAAAATGCACGAATGTCTTGAAATTTAATTTTTGAATTTTGTCCATTCGGCAAATGATATTCTTTAAGAAACGTTTTGACTCGTTTATAATATTGTTTCGGTGAATAAATAGTCGTTATGATCTTTTTGTACCCTTCTTTTAAATTTTGATAATTCATTTTTGGAACAAAGTTCATAGAACCATCCATATTATCACCACTCATGAAATTGAGCAATCGATTTTCAGATTGCATTCGTTTAAACAACTTTGTTCCGGAAGGCGCATTCAACAATCCAACCATTGCCGTAACAATGCCGCTTTTCTGGATAAAATTAATCTGCTGTTCAAAAATATTTGGCGGGTCATTATCAAATCCGACAATAAAACCTCCAGACACATTTAAACCACTGCGCTGTAATTTTTTAACCGATGCTACCATATCTCGCTGTTGATTTTGTAATTTCCCACATTCTGCCAGGCTGTTTTCATTTGGTGTTTCAATCCCTATAAAAGCAGAATTAAAACCTGCTGCAACCATTAACTCCACCAATTTATCATCATCAGCGATATTGATAGAAGCTTCTGTCATAAAAGAAAATGGATATTTGCGTTCTTTTGACCACTCAATTAGTGCGGGCAAAATCTCCTTTTTAAGTTTTTTCTTGTTGCCAATAAAATTATCATCAACGATAAATACGCTGCCGCGCCAGCCTTCCTGATATAACGATTCCAATTCACCTATAAATTGGTCTTTACTTTTCGTTCGCGGTTTATGACCATTTAACAATGTTATGCTGCAAAATTCACAACTAAACGGACATCCACGCGAGTATTGAATGCTAACAGATGCATATTTTTTCTTTTCCAACAAATTCCAGAGAGGAATTGGTGTTGAAGTAATATCCGGAAATTCATTAGTTGTATAAATATGTTTTGGTTTTCCATTTTCCAAATCTTTCAGAAACATAGGCAGCGTAATTTCAGCTTCATTTAAAACAAAATAATCTACCTCCTCAAATTGTTCATATTCAGTCGTACACATGGGGCCGCCAGCAACAACTTTCACTCCAGTATTTTTACATCGTTTTACAACATCTATAAATGACTGCTTATGCACATTCATGCCGCTTATGAACACATAATCTGCCCAGTTGAGATGTTCCTCTTTTAATTGGGACACGTTCATATCGATCAGCTTTTTTTCCCAATTTTCTGGCAGCATTGCTGCTACAGTGAGCAAACCCAACGGAGGTTCAGATGATTGTTTGGAAATGAATCTCAGCGCATTTCGAAAACTCCAAAATGTCGATGGTGTTTCCGGATAAATTAACAATATTTTCATGGCGTTACTTTTATTTTTTACTAACATTTTTTTATAGACGATAAAATTAAGCTGCTTTGAGATCAGCACAAAGCTCAGAAAACAATTCTTTAACAGATATTATTTTATTTACCCTGTAAGCATTCTGCCCGCAAAATATCAGCCCATTATCAACATCACCCGCCCATGAATTTAACAGCGCTTTTGCGATACAGTACTTTGCTTTAACAATATCACAGGCTGAAAGACATTTATACGGGCATTTGATGCGCAGCCTTCCGTTGTTTTCAACTCTTTTTAAGAATTTGTTTTTTATGGCTCTCCCGGGCATTCCAACCGGACTCTTAATAATCTCGATGTCTTCTTCAGACGCTTCAAGATAGGCTTGTTTGAATTCAGGAGAAACGTTGCATTCATCCGTACAAACAAAACGGGTGCCCATTTGCACACCGGAAGCGCCAAGACTCAACATCTGTTTAATGTCCTTTCCATCAAAAATTCCACCGCCGACAATTATGGGAATTTTTTTGCCATATTTTTCTTCATAACTTTTAACAGCGCTCAGCACATCAGGAAGCAGTTTTTCCAGGGAATACTCATTGATATGATCCAATTGCTCAGTAGAAAAACCCAGGTGCCCGCCTGCCAGAGGTCCTTCAAGAATAAAGCCATCAGCAGTTCTTTGGTAGCGCTTGTCCCAACTGCGGAGTATTAGTCCTGCCGCTCTGCCGGAACTGACAATTGGAACAAGATTTACAGAATCATCTTCAACAATCGCAGGCAGTTTAAGGGGCAGTCCAGCTCCAACAACAATCATCTTAATTCCCTCTTTGACAGCCGCTTTGATCAGATCTTTGGCGTTACTAAGCGCTTCCATAACGTTTACTGCGAGAATACCTTTTGTCATACTTTTTGCTTTCCTGATTTCCCGAATAAGTGCTTCCCGGGAATTTTTTTCATACTCATTTTTTGATACATTTATATCACCAAGTGCTATACTGGAAATGGTTCCGATTCCGCCTTCATTCGCGACCGCAGCTGCCAATGATGACAGAGAAACACGCACACCCATTCCTCCCTGCACTATGGGAACTTCAGACATTATATTTCCGATTTGAAGTTTTGGGATGTTCATATTTTATTCACTCCATTTTTGAAGGTTGTTTTGTTGACAAAGATGTAGTCCACTTTTAGAGATTAGATAGTAGAATTAACCAATATATTTATTGCAGTTATCAATATAATATTTAACCGCAATCTTAAGTGGGCTACATCTTAATTGTACCAATAACTGATGTGTTACTTTTTTTAAAAAGATTTTACTTTCATTTTAGATCAAAATTATTTACCTTGTTGTGGGATAAGCTTTACTAAACCTAAACATCACAGTACTATTACTATATCAAAATAACCTGATAATAATGATTAACCTGAATGATATGCTATTCAAGGTTTAGTAAAGCTATTGCAATATAAGTAATGTTGAAATAAAGTACTGTAAAAGTAATGTAAAACCTGGTTGATGGGTAATAATGAAAAAATGGCACTTTTTAAAGCATCCTGTTGTTATATTTGTTCTGGCGCAATTAGCCTGGTTGTCATTGGTGGGGATTTGGATTTATTGGTACGTTTCCAATTATATCATTTTTGAACTTGCGGAAGATAAAATTTCACCGCAACTTGTCTCTAAAAGCATAAATTTGTTTGCACTGATTACCGGGCTTTTCCTGCTGGTTGCAGTTCTTACCGGTATGTATTTGATTTTCATTTACCTGAACAGACAGTTGCATTTAACTAAACTTTATGATAATTTTATCGGAAATGTGACTCATGAATTGAAATCGCCGTTAGCTTCCATTCAACTTTATCTTGAAACCATGAATATCCGTAATGTACCAAGAACTAAACAAAAAGAGTTTATCGCATTAATGATGAAGGATACAAAACGGCTCAATTATCTCATCAATTCCATTTTGC
>JADHVV010000189.1 GCA_016783825.1 Candidatus Zhuqueibacterota bacterium
TTAAAAAAATCAATTATGATCCTGACTGCAATATCTTTGTTCTTTGTATTTGGGTGCGAAAAGAATCCGACTTCACCGGATGATCCAACTCAAGACGAACTAACAGATGCTGAAAAGATGCTGATCGTTGCGGCTGAAGTTTCGGAAGTGAATGGCGGGCTGATGTCAGATTTAGTAATGGCTGAAGCTGCCGCTGCCGGTCAACCAGGTAGTTTACAAAAGGTCGTCAGTTTTGATACAACAATTACGGTTGAATGGATCACTTATTCTTTACAACTTAATTTTTATGCAGAGAATGGCAATGAACAGCCAATTTATATAGAAAACAGAACAGACAAAATTAATTATGAAAGCGCATTGTCAGGCTCCCATACAATTGAAGGAACAAGCCAAAAAATTACACTGAATAGGAATTCTTCATTTGAGATCACTGACATTATTTCTGACACAGTTGAAATTAACGGAACATCCTGGAATAAGTCAGAATATTTGTTTCAATATAATGATATTAAATTATTTGCCAATCCTTCCGGAACGATTGTTGTGAAAAATCTGAAAATTGATACCACATCCGATACTTACATTCCTTATGCAGGCAAAATTGAAGCAAACATAAAGGGAAATTTCAAAAAGGAAGGAAAATTTAACCAGAACGAGACTGACTATAATTTTAACTGTACAGTTGAATTCACTGGTGGTGCAACTGTTGTTGTTACTTTACCAAGTGGAACTCAATATAAATTAAATTTGCTGACTGGTGATTTTTCTAAATTAAGTTAATCAATAAAAAAAATGAATTCTCCCACTGAATTAGAACTCCCACCGAAATAGGTTGTTTTTTCTGTGGGAGTTCATTTCTGTGGGAGAAGTTTATTTCACTTGAACTATATCAGTAAAAATAAAACGTGGAAAGACATTTTTAAAAGGAGCTCGCTATGTTAAATTTTAAAAACCAGAAAATGATAAATAGAAAAAAATCAATTTTGATACTTGGTTTAATACTACTTTTATCTAACAATTCATTTGCACAAAACATTGAAACACCAACTTTCAATTATGAATCCGGGAAATATAACACACCCATTTCTATAACACTTGAATGTATTACGCCAAATGCTAAAATTTATTACACGACTGACGGATCAACTCCGGATGAGAATTCAATTCTATATAATGGAAATCCTATATTAGTCTGGAATAACGCGGCTGGTGACAGCGTTACGTTCACCGGGGACAATGATCCAAATCCGGATGATGAAAATGTGCCGCTTTTGTATCGTTCAAAATTGATCAAAGTAGTAGCGGTGAATGAAAATATGGAAAAAAGTGACATTGCAACTGCCGAATTTGTAATTGACCTGGTTGAAACAACTTTTTATATTCCTTATGACAATCCGCCATCAGGTGAAGGTGATAAGCACAAATTGGATATCTACAATCCAACAGGGAAAGTAAATAATCCTGTTATAGTTTTCGTGTATGGCGGCGCCTGGAAACAGGGCGATAAAAATATTTACATGGAATTGGGAAATACAATGGCTGGATATTATAACATCACAACAGTCATCATAAATTACGAGCTTTCAACTGATCCATGGAATGCTGTCCACCCCGATCACATTCTGGATGTCGCCAATGCATTTAAATGGATTTATAATCATATTGAAGAATATGGCGGAGACCGGGAAAATATTTACCTTTTTGGGCAGTCAGCCGGAGCCCATCTTGTGTCATTATTGGTGACAGATACGAATTATCTAAATGCGCACGGGCTTTCAACTGAAAATATCAAGGGTGTCATCTCAATGAGCGGCGCTTATAATCTTTATGATTTGGTTGAATGGCCCAACAATCCATTAGGTATGGATGGCGTTGAAGTTTTACAATATAAAACATTATGCTTAAATGCGTTCGGAAGCTGGGAACAAGGAATACTTGATGGCGCTTCACCATCCAAATTTATCAAAACAAATCAGCCGCCATTTTTGATCATTGGACTGAACGTAACAGACACTTTCAAAGATATGCCGGGATTTGCCCAGCAGTCTCAAAATTTTTACAGCCAGATTTTGGCGTTGAATGGCCCTGCAGTTGAATTGAAACTGTTGAATGAATCCGACATTCCCCAACAGGTTTTAGACATGGATTTTCCGGCTGATTATGACGGACACTACGAAGAGATATATGCAATAAACACAGTCAATTGGAATAGTGTCTCATCTCAAATAGTCGCCGATTATATTCAGGATATTCCTTCAGCTCCAAATTTAGAATATCCAATGGCGGACGATTCCAATATTTCCCTGACTCCTAATTTGAAATGGTCTCGATGTAAAAATGCTTTGTACTATCATTTGGTCGTTTCAACAGAATCGGGATTTAGCGATGAATCAATCTTCTTTGATAGCCAGATTGCTGATACAGCCTGGACATTACCAATGTTATCTCCTGAAACAAAATATTATTGGAAAGCAAAATCAATAAACGCGTTGGGTGAAAGTGACTGGAGTGAAAACAGAGAATTTCAAACAACGGGCAGCACCGGGGTAAATCCAGAGCCGGCTTTTCACCCGGAAAGTATTTCGCTGGATCTGTATCCTAATCCTTTTAATGGCATCGTTAAAATTCAATTGGCTGATGTGACAACCAATGGTGAATGCCAGGTAGAAATTTATGATATTCTTGGGAAGAATGTTTTTAAGGAGAAGGTTGAATTGGTTTCAGGAAAAAATATTTTTAGCTGGCAGCCAATCAATAATCCCAGTGGTCTTTATCTTGTTAATATAATTTATGAGAATATAAGATTACAGAATAAAGTATTGTATGTTAAATAATTGATTAATATTATATTCAGAGCCTTAATAAGCAACATTGTTACAAACTAAACCTTACAAGTAAATTTCCGCAAATGAAAGGATATGCTTGTATTAATTTATGAATAAAATATATTTAATTGGACAATATTCAGCAAATTCTAATCGAGCGAGCAGAAGACTTGGAATCAGAGAATGAACTTAAACCGGGGGGCAAGTTGATGAATAGAAACAGCAACAAAACAAAAGTTCTTGTTGTCGGGTTGGACGGGGCATCTCTACCTCATATCCAATCTTTGATCGCAAAGAAAAAGCTTCCTTTTTTACAAAAAATGATGGTAGCTGGAAGCTATGGCAATTTGAAATCATCTCTACCTCTGAACAGCGCAGCAAGTTGGGCATCCTTTTTTTCCGGTAAAAATCCGGGCAAACATAATATTTATGATTTTGTGAAATTCAATGGTTCTTTATCGGAACCTTCCATAATAAATAATAACACTTCAAAATCCGACTTGATCTGGCACATCACGGACAAGCATTCCCTAAAAACAATTTACTTTAATATCCCCATTGTCACCGAATCCGTAAAAGTAAATGGAATAATGGTCAGCGGGTTTGCTACATCCGGGGATACGCCGTTTGCTTATCCAAATTCAATCCACCAGGATTTGCTTGATTCAAATTATAAAACCGATAGCGCGCCGTTTTGGCATTTTAAAGCTGATGATTATTTCAATGAGATAAAGCAAACTTTTGAAAAACAAAGCAATTCGTTTCACCAATTAATTAAAGAACATTACTGGGATTTGGCAATTGTAACATTCAATGCTTTGAGTAAAATTCTGCAATCTTTTGGTGATGAACAGGATAAAGTTGAATTTTTTTATTCTCTATTTGATTCCTACCTGCAGCGTTTATTCGATTCAATCGGGGAGAATACTTACTTTTTATTACTTTCCAATCATGGATTTAAACCAGTTACAAAAAAATTTTTTGTTAATGAATGGTTGTGGGAACTGGGTCTGTTAAATAGGAAAATTACCACCAAACAATCGAGAATTACTGATATTGATGAAGTTCTTTTCAATCCTAATGGAAATAGAGAAGCATTGCTGACTAAGTTATTAACCAAGTCAGGAATCACAAAAAAGAATATCCGCTCCATTCTACCTAATTCAACAAGGGAAACGTTAAAACAAGCATTACCATTGTCCGTAAGGAAGTTTTTTCACAGGGAATATTTAGACATTAAGTGGGGAAAAACACAAGCCTATTTTGTTTCAGAAAACGTTCAGGGAATAAACATTAATTTGAAGGGACGCGAACCCTACGGCATTGCTGAACCGGGAAAAGAGTTTGAACAATTGCGGGATAAAATTATCAGCGAATTGTATCATTATAAAGATCCCTACACCTTTGAACATATTGTTGAGGAAGTCCATAAAAAAGAAGATATTTTCCAGGGCGAAAATCTTGAAAATGCGCCTGATATTCTTATTGTCCCGTTTGAAAACAATTATTATCTTGATTCAAACAAAAGAACCTCCCGTATGGTTGTAGGCGCGGCCAATGATGAATACCCTGTTTATGGGAATAAAGATAGAAATGGCGTATTCCTTATGACAGGCCCCAACATAAAGCAAGGGACAACAATCTCCAATCTCACAATTTATGATATCGTTCCGACCATTTTACATCTGTTTGGAATAAATGAAAATAAAGGCTTTGATGGAAAGGTTGTTTCAAATATTTTTTCTGATTTTGAACATAAAGACGAGACATATATCACCAATTCAATTCAAAAAGAAGAATTTGTACCAATTGTAACATAAGATATATCGAATAACTATTTTGAGATTTCTGCTCCATAATTTTATTATTTGTAGAAATTGACTCACGATGAATAGAAATTAACCCGGACACACATGAAAATGTCCGGGTTTTTTTATTGCATTTTCACTGAATAATTCTTTACGTTTATTACAATAAATTTCTCTTATTACAATAAATTTCTCTTGACTTTTCGGTTATAATTTGTTAAACTATTCAATGAGTCGATTAAATTTTTGGTCCTAAAAACTTGAGCGAGTTTTTTTTTATAAATTTAAAAATTGGTCAAGATAAGATAATACTTGACATTATCTAACATAAATTTTGTATTGTACTGAACGTTTTACAAAAAAAGAATTAAAACAATGGATACAACAGGGTGATAAAAATGGTAACTATTAATGAAATCAAAAAGAAATTCAAGGATGAGTGGGTACTATTAGAGGTTCTGCAGGAGGATGAATTGAATCAGCCGACAAGAGTTAAATTGATAACACATAGTAAGAATAGAGATGATATTTATGATGCATTAATAGATACGAAAGGGAAACATACATATCAATTTTGGACAGGGGAAATCCCAAAGAAGGGATATGCAGTAGCTTTTGTCAAAAGGTGTACAAATGGTTAAATATGGTTTCGATGTTAATAGTCCAATAATCCAATTAAAAGCAAAAATTGAAGGGCTAGACAGTTTGAGAACACTGAATACAGTTCTTGATACTGGAGCAACTTATATGATGATACCATGGGAAATAGCAGATATTCTTGGCTATGAACCGGAATTGTCTAAAAAGAGAATAAACATTACTACAGCATCTGGTGTTGAAAAGGTTCCGTTAATAATCCTGATGTCAGTTAGTGTTCTCGGTAAAAAAACAGAAAACGTAAAAGCTATTGTTCACGATTTACCAGCAAGGAGTTATGTGGATGGTTTATTAGGATTATCATTTTTCAAGAATATTAGGTTTTGTCTGGATTTCAGAGAAGGATTTTTGGAAATAGAATAAAATATAATCATGGCGAGATAAAATAGGCACAATAGTTAATATTGAACAGATGTTATTGATGTTATTTCAGGCTCCATATCGAAAAAAAACAGAATTAAAAGCCGCCTATCCCAATCCCTTTAACCCGCAGACAAAAAAACTTACCAGCATGCAAAAGAAACAAAGGTTGATTTAATAGTCATTTTTTAAAGTTCCCAGTAGCAAGTATTAAATTAAATTTCCAACCAAAAATCATATTAGAGGTCTCCAATTGATCACAAAAATTGAAATTTCCAGCAAATCACAAAGCAAAGATTTATCAAATTTGTTACTTAAAACAAGCATTGCTGATCTCCACATTAAAACTGTTACTGACATCAAAAATTTCCAGGTTTTCTATTTGTTAGGAGAAATTTCCCCATCGGAAATAAATAAAATCTGTGAAGAATTATTGGTCGATTTAATCACCCAGGATTACGCCATCAACCGGTCATTGGAAATTGAAGACAACACTATGTGGAATGTGGAAGTTACCTATAATCCCGGTGTAATGGATCCTGTTGAAAAGAGTACGCTCAAAGGAATTCGTGATATGGGAATTAAAACCGTATCGCGAATTAAAACAGCAAAAAAATATCACCTTAGCGGTTCACTTTCGGAGCAAGAAAAGCAGCTTATTTTTGACAAAATTCTGGGAAATAAAGTAATACAACACATTGTACAACCCGATGAAGAATTTTTTGCCGAGCCTGCAAAATATATTTTCAAAAGAATTGAAGTTGACTTGATGAATGTGGACGATAATAGGTTGATGGAGATCAGCCGGGACGGACAGCTTTTTCTTAATCTTGCTGAAATGAAAACAATTCAAGATTATTTTAAAAAATCAGGCAGAAATCCTACCGATGTGGAATTGGAAACCATGGCCCAAACCTGGTCTGAACATTGCGTTCACAAAACCTTTCGCGGACTCATTGATTACGACGGTGAACTAATAGATAATCTCCTTAAAAATACAGTTATGAAAGTCACCGAAGAATTGAATAAACCGTGGTGTCTTTCTGTTTTTAAAGACAATGCCGGTGTCATTTCATTTGATGAAAATCACGATGTATGCTTCAAAGTAGAAACGCACAATCATCCTTCAGCACTGGAACCCTACGGTGGCGCCAATACCGGTATCGGTGGCGTCATTCGCGATCCTTTGGGAACAGGTCTCGGCGCCAAACCAATTGTCAACACGGATGTTTTTTGTTTTGCCCCGCCCGATTATCCGCGTGAAAAACTGCCACCCGGCACTTTGCACCCGAAACGAATTTTTGTCGGTGTACACGCTGGTGTCAGGGACTATGGCAACCGAATGGGCATTCCAACAGTGAACGGCGCGCTTTTCTTTGATGAGTCTTACGTTGGCAATCCGCTGGTCTTTTGCGGCAATGTTGGGCTAATGAAAAAAAACACGACCGAGAAAACCGTTAAAAAAAATGATCTCATTTTTACTGTTGGCGGCAGGACCGGTAGAGATGGCATTCACGGCGCCACGTTTTCTTCGGGAGAACTAACAACTGAATCAGAGGTTGTTTCCAGCGGCGCAGTTCAAATCGGGGATCCCATCACTGAAAAGAAAATGGTGGATACCCTGCTGCAAGCAAGAGATCGAAAATTGTACACCGCCATTACAGATTGCGGAGCCGGCGGGCTGTCTTCTGCTGTGGGTGAGATTTGTGAGGAATTTGGCGCTGCTGTGAACCTGGAAAAAGTACCGCTTAAATATGATGGATTGACCTACACGGAAATTTGGATCTCCGAAGCCCAGGAGCGAATGGTGATCATTGTGCCTCCTGAAAATGAAAAAGAAATTTTAAACCTGTTTGAATCTGAAAACGTTGAAGCCACAGTCATCGGCACAGTTACTGATACCCATCAGCTTCAATTATTTTATGAAGGAACAAAAGTTGCTGATTTGGAAATGGACTTTCTTCATCACGGCGTTCCCCAACTCACCCGAAAAGCGATTTGGAAAAAACCTGAATATGAAGAACCTGAAATGAAGCCGCCCGAGAATCTCACCGATTCATTAAAAAAGATATTAGCTTCATGGAACGTTTGCAGTAAAGAATGGGTTGTCCGCCAATACGACCATGAAGTCCAGGGCGGCAGCGTTTTAAAACCTTTTGTCGGCGTTGCCAACGATGGACCTGGTGATGCTTCAATTGTCCGCCCGGTTCTCGATTCAAACAAAGGGATCATTATTTCCAACGGTTGCAATCCAAAGTTCGGATTGATCGATCCTTATGCCATGGCAGCTTCAGCAATCGATGAGGCGATACGACAGATCATTGCAGTTGGTGGCAGCCTTGAAAAAATTGCCCTGCTGGATAATTTCTGCTGGGGCAATACAAACAAACCTGATCGACTGGGTGGTCTTGTTCGCGCTTCTTTAGCTTGTTACGACATTGCTAAAATTTATGAAACACCCTTTATTTCCGGCAAAGACAGTTTGAATAACGAATATCAAGTTGGCGACACTTCCATTGCCATCCCCCCGACATTATTGATTTCCGCAATTTCCATTATGGAAGATACCACCAAAGCTGTTTCAATGGATGCAAAAAGCCCAGGAAATCTCATTTACATTCTGGGCGACACAAAAAATGAGATGGGTGGCTCGCACTATTATGAAACGCTGAATTTAAAAAGTAACAACGTCCCTATGGTCGATCCTATTTCCGGGAAAAAAATAATGGAAGCGTTGAGTAAAGCAACCGCAGCCGGTTTAGTACTAGCCTGTCATGATTGTTCCGAAGGCGGATTAGCAGTGGCAGCAGCGGAAATGGCGTTTGCCGGGGAATTGGGAATGAAGCTCGATTTAACGAATGTCCCTTCTTCTGATAATTTGAAACGGGATGATAAATTATTATTTTCTGAATCCAATTCCCGTTTCATTGTTGAAATAGCGCCTGAGTGTCAAGACCAATTTGAAAGTCTAATGGAGGGGAATCCATTTGGGCTCATCGGCAAAACTACACCTGGTACAAAATTTGAAGTGATCGGTTTAGATAAAAATAAAGTCATTAATGCTGATATTTTTGAGTTGAAGGAAGCGTGGCAAAAGCCGTTGCGATGGTAGTTTGTTGCTTGTAACATGTAGTATGTAGCGCAAGATGGTATCTTGCGAAGAATAAAACAAGCCAATGTCATGCTGAAAACCCGGTAAGGCAAGATGGTATCTTGCGAAGAATAAAACAAGCCAATGTCATGCTGAAAACCCGGTAAGGCAAGATGGTATCTTGCGAAGAATAAAACAAGCCAATGTCATGCTGAAAACCCGGTAAGGCAAGATGGTATC
>JADHVV010000190.1 GCA_016783825.1 Candidatus Zhuqueibacterota bacterium
ATAATTTTAGCAGGTGGGAAGAGCAAACGTTTTGGTTCTGATAAGGCGCTCTCCATTTATCAAGGTAAACCATTAATACAGGCTGTTTTTCAAGTTGCTGAAAATTTAACAAACAATATTATTATAGTCACCAATTCGCCTGAAAAGATGGGATTTATAAATTATCCTAAATATAAAGATTTAATTCAAGGCACGGGCTCCCTTGGCGGAATATACACTGGATTACACTATTCAAATCAAAATCTGAATATTGTTCTTCCCTGCGATATGCCGTTCATCTCACCTGAATGTATCCGATTCTTACTTGAAAATACAAATGGAAATGATATTACCGTACCGTACCACCGAAATATGTTAGAGCCATTGTGCGCGGTTTATTCAAAAAAATGTTTACCATTTATAAAGGATCAAATTGATACAGGAGATTATCAGATTTTTCAGTTTTATGACAAAGTGAAAACCAAACAATTAAAATTTTCAATTGAACTGCCATTTTATCACGAAAATCTTTTTTCAAACATAAATACAAAAAGTGATCTGGAAAATATTTCAAACCATTCGGGGAACAACGAATTTCACTAATTATTTTTCATTTAAATTCGTGTTAATTAGTGTAATTAGTGGTTCACGCTTTTTTTGTCTAGGAGAATAAATGAGAGTAAAATTTACGACAAGAGAAATCGCGCTGCTGGCGCTGTTGTCAACGGTCTGGGCAGCAATTGAAGTCAATTTTGGCATTCTCTTACAAACACTGCAAGTCCCTTTCAAAGGTGCGTTCTTAACCTTTCTGGCGCTAATTGTTTTGTTCATTGGAAGAGACCTTGTGCCCAAGCGAGGCGCGGTCTTATTAATGGGACTAACAACAGCATTTATAAAGTTTATTTTTCTCGGTGGTATGGCGATAAGTCCAGTGATCGGCATCTTTATGGAAGTAATATTGGTGGAAATGTGCCTGTATCAAAACCAGCCCCGAAATTATAGCTTTTGCCTGGCTGGCGCCGCCGGACTAGCTTGGACTTTTGTTCATCCTTTTTTCACCCAGGGCTTGCTCGCTGGTTGGGGTATTTTAAAAGTTTATAAAATTCTTATTGAAAAAGGAGCAGCCTTGTTCGGATTTGATCAACAATTTTTCGGTATATTTTTATTACTATTTGTTATTCATATTCTTCTAGGAGCAATTGCCGGCGCGATTGGGTTTAAATTTTCACAATTGATCATTCGACGTTATTACAGTTTACCAGTTTGTGAGCGCTCTTATGATTATTGAAATCTCAAGTAAATATTTCGGTTAACTATCTAGATAAAAAGAATTAGCCACAGAGATACAGAGACGCAGAGCCAGCATGAAAAACCAACGGATAGAAACAACCCAACGGATGGTATTGAAATTTTAAAACATATAATATGATGAGATTATTCAATAACTTGACAAATTTGTCCAAAAAGAATTTAGCACCAGGTAAAGGCGATGTAAAATTAAATTCATATTTTTTTTTATTATCCGTTGGGTTGTTTCTATCCGTTGGATTCAATTTTTCATTTTCAACCGGGCGATCTTATTCTTCCCTTGTTTATCAGGTGAACGATTACAAATTTTGTTTATTAAATACTCTGTATCTCTGTGGCAATAAATTATTTCATATTAACGATAAATTATGATAACTGTAGCTGAAGCACTCACAATAATAAAAAACAACATCCCCCAACCGAAAACGGAAAATGTAGAGTTGCAGGATTCAACAGGTCGTGTGTTGGCAGAAGACATTTTTGCCTCACATGAATATCCATCCTGTAACAATAGTTTAATGGACGGTTTTGCTGTCCACTGGAAAGACGTCCAAAACGTTTCGTCAACAAATCCTGTTTGTTTAAAAATAATCGGTGAAAGCCGGGCAGGTGTACCGTTTAATGGGAAATTAGAAAACAGAAAAGCAGTTCGGATTTCAACCGGCGCTATGTTGCCGGATGGAGCTGATACAATTATTCCGATTGAAGATTGCCGGATTTCAGAAAATTTCATTTCAATATTCAAAGCCAATAACATCAACCAATTTGTTCGTTTCAAGGGAGCAGAAATTTCAATTGGTGAAACCATTGCACATCAAGGAACAGTATTAACAGCGCCATTGATCGGTTTAATAGCATCTGTTGGTTTTGAAAAAGTTACAACTTACCGAAAACCAAATGTTGCCGTGATTGTAACGGGAAATGAACTGGTAGCAGTTAACAGTCCGGTGGAAAAATATCAAGTCAGGGATTCCAACCGGATCATGCTTTCGGCTGCTGTAAAGAATTATGGCGGTGGAGTTACAAACTCCTTTCGTATTAAAGATTGTGTTGAGAATATTTACCGGATCATAAAAACATCAGTAAAAGGTAACCAGTTGATTATTATGTCAGGCGGATCGTCAGTTGGCGCTTTTGATTTTTCGAAACAAGCTGTAAAACAATCCGGATTTAATTTGCTTTTTGAAAGCGTCCGCCAAAGACCAGGAAAATCATTCTTCTGCGCCCGAAAAAAAGAAACCTTGTTATTCGGACTTCCGGGGCAACCACAGGCAGCTAATCAGTGCTTCTCGTTTTACATTTATCCTGTGATAAAAAAATTATCGGGCAAAAAATTTGGGTGGGAAAAAATATGGGGACGTTTAAGTAATGATTTGGTCAATAAAAAAAGCTTGACCCAGTTTATACCAATTCAATTAGAACGTGTCGAAAAAGATTTTCCCAATATTATTGACTTGAAAAAGAAAGCATTAAAGCTAACAGAAAATATTATTTTTAGTGATGGTTATATTGTGCTGAATGAGGGAAGGTATTTAAAAAAAGATGAACTGGTGGAGGTCTTTTTGTTTCCTGATAAAGAGGTTTTGTAATCCCTAACCTGGATAAACCAGAATTCCCATAATCAGTAATGATACGTAATTGACCATAAGTCTTGTACCAAAACAAGATCAAGGTCGAGATCAAGGTCAAGAAGAATAAGATTTTTTCTTAACCTTGATCTTGATCTCGACCTATTATTTAATGAGGATCAAAAAAATTGAAAATCAAACACAATAAATTACTCCATGTTATTGGCAATAAAAGCAACGTCGGTAAAACAACACTTTCAGAATTTATCACTTCGGAAATGAAGAAACGCGGATTAACAGTGGGATTTTTAAAGCACAGTCTGCACAACCATCCGCTGGACAAGCCAGGGACTGACTCTTTTCGATTGCAGCAAGCCGGAGCAAGCCCTTCGATTTTTTATACGCCTGCTGGTATGGCAATCGTTAAAAAAAATCACGATCAAAAGCAAAGTGAAGAATTTATCTCCCATATTTTTGCTGATTGCGATCTTGTTTTGATAGAATCAAACAGGTCTGCGGATGGTCAAAAAATTGTTTTTGCTGAAAGTGAATCAGACCTGGAAGGTATAAAAAACATACTTGCCATAATTTCAACAACATTGAAAAATACTCAACATCCAACATTTTCACATGGCAATGAAAAACTAATAAATTTTATCGTGGAAAAATTTGAACTTAAAAATTTACCGAGTGTGTAGCAGATTAGGTGAGTGCTAATTCATTTTATGCAAATAATCCGAACGACTATGAAAATTGAAATAGAGAATAATTTAAAACATCAAGACAAAATAATAAAAAAAGGCTGGGTTGGTGGATCATTTTGTCGGCCATTCCCGAAAAAAAACTTCCCGGAAAAAACTCGGGACAGGCGGGACAGGTATTTTGTCCTTTTTTTTCATATTAATTCAGCACCCTTTTCGCTCCCTTATACCGCAACCGGTAATATCCTTTATTTAATGAACTAATGGTTACCCCTCTTGATGCTGATGAATGAACAAACTTATCCCCGCCCAGATAAATGCCAACATGAGTTACCTGGTAAGCGGAACCATATTTACTGAAAAATACCAAATCACCATATTGCAAATACCCGGTTACCAATCCGCCAACCAGGAATTGCTGCCTGCTGACTCTCGGTAAATAAATTCCTTGCTGCGCATAAACATTTCGCACAAATCCCGAACAATCAATCCCTGATCTGCTGGCACCGCCCCATCGATACGGCGTGGCTGGAGGGCCAAGGTATTCCTGCACATTCTGCCACATAAGCTGTTGATTTAATGAAGAACGGTTGGTTGAATTGAAATATTGTGGCTGACTCGGTTTTTCAGGTTTTGGTTTTGGTTGCAGGTACGACATTTGAGAAAAATGCGGTGGCGTTGGTTTTCGCTTATATTTGGATTCATCTTTCTGCATCAACTTTGACCTTTTCTTTTCAGTGCTCGCTACAAACTGAATTTCTTTTTCAACCACCTTCTGTGGATTAAAAGTTGTACCGGCCTGTGCCAATCCGATAAAAATTGAAGTCGCTAATTTTTCGGGAGGTAATCCTTTTTGATGCCCTTTTATTAAGCCATTAAACACTGCTGCAATTGTCTCGTCTGACCATTTGTCTTCAATTGCTGTGTAGTAAACTTCATCAGCGACATTTCTCGGTAAACCTTGCGCTATTGAATTTTGTAAATACTGGTAAGCAACACTCTGACGCTCCCTTGCTTCTGGTTTTTTTCTTTCAATAGTTTTCAAATAATTTATTGCTTCGTCAACAATTACGGAAACACTTTTTTGTGAAATTTCCTGATCGATGCTGATGATCAAAGTCAATGCCAATTGTTTTGCCTGAAGACCGGAAGCAACTCCTTCCAACAATCCATCAGCCGTTAATTCGATTGTATCACCTTTCCAGCCATTATAAATTCCATAGCTGATAAATTCTTCAGTGACCAAAGGATCAATTTGAGCGTCCATTAATTTTTGTATGGCTTTGGCAGCCTTTTCTAATTGAGAAGCTGTAATCCTGGTTGACAATCCTATCAAGGATAAATCGCGCACGTAAGCTGCGGGCGCGCCATTTCTTTGAGCGACATAAGCTTTATAAGCAATATCGGAGACAACATTTATTGAACCATCCTCAAAAATTCCAGCGGAAATGATAGCGCTGGTATTTTTCAAAATTTCTGAATCCAATGATTCTTGTGAAATGACGGGTTGAAATAATTTTGTTAATTCTGATATTAACTGCTGTTGCTCATTATTTGCCAGCCCTTCAATTGAGGAGACTATTTGGTGGAGTTGTAATTCTCCCTGGATTTGCGAGAATGATGGATTAATGCCGATACCAGCAAAAAATAAAACAATCAAAAATATCCGAAGAATTGAAATTGCAAACATTTTCATGACTTTCACCAATTTTCAATTTGCTAACCATGAGTTCACTTTTAAAAATCACCAATTACACCAATCCACCTTCGGCGGATCTTCTTGATGAAATCTGCCGAAGATTGCACGAATTTCATTTACACTAACTTTAATAAAATCAATCTTTCATCGGTAGATTTCTATTATTGAATGATTGCACCAAAGGAGAATTAGTAAAAATTCGTTTAATTTGGCTTTATTTTTTTTATCCACTCTTTATTTTGCTGTTCTTCCCGCTTCAAATGCCCTCCGGTTCAACTCAAAAGTTTTAGGCGGCACTCTTTGCTGAATCGCGTTAATCCAGTGCTCTTCACTAAATTGTGTGTAATTTGACAGCACTCCCAACATCACAGTATTGAGAACGCGGGGATTGCCCAACTCTTCTGATATTTTTATTCCGTCAATTATCACCACGTTGTCTGTTTTATTTCGGCAAATCGCTTCAACATCTTCAGGATAGGGGATGTTAGCAAAATACACGGTCAGCGGTTTGATCTGTTGATTATTGATAATAACGATGCCGCCTGGTTTTAGAAAGTCCAAATAGCGCACTGCTTCTAATTTCTCGAAAGCCAAAATGATGTCAGCGCTGCCTTTTTCAATTAATGGCGAGTAGATTTTTCTCCCATACCGAACCTGGCTGACAACACTGCCTCCCCTCTGTGCCATTCCATGAACTTCACTTTTTTTTGAGTCTAACCCGGCAACCATGGCAACAGCAACTAATACGTCACTGGCGACAAGCACACCCTGCCCTCCTACTCCGCTCAATACAATATTGACAACTTTATTTTTCATCACTTTTTCCCTTTAGTATTCCCAAGTAATTCTTTGTTTTTGAAAAAGCAGCAGCAGCAGTTGCAGTAAAAAAAGAATAGACTCACGATTATAACTGCCACTGCCTCTGCTACTGCTACTTTTCCCCTATTCACCAATTACCATATTACCTAATCCACTACTCCCCCGGCTTCTGAATCGCCTGGGGTTTACAGACCTGCAGACACATATCACAGCCAATGCATAATAACGGATTTATTTTAGCTTTGCCGTCTTCATCCTTTTCAATTGCAGGGCAGCCGATTCTGTGGCAAATTTCGCATTTAGTACATTTTCCCGCATCCACAAAATATGGCTTACTAAATATAATTCGTGCCTTGATAACACAGGGAGCATCAGCAATAATAACAGCCGGTTCATCCAAAGCCATCACTTCTTTAAAAACAGCAAGTGTTTCCTCTATATTATAAGGATCAACTTTTACGACTTTGTTAACACCGGCAGCCCGGCATAGCGCTTCAATATCAACTTTCTTTGCCGGATCATTTTTCAACATCAGACCGGAGCCGGGATTTTCCTGGTGACCGGTCATTGCGGTGATCTGGTTATCAAGGATGCAAAGTTTTGCTTTGCTATCATTATATACCATATCAATCAACCCGGTTATCCCTGAATGATAAAAGGTGGAATCGCCAATAACGCCAATAATTTTTCCTTTTAATTTATCACCCGCTGTTTTTTCCAGTCCTTCAGCATAGCCCACACTGGCGCCCATGCACAAACAGGTGTCCATGGCTTCAAGCGGTGGCAGCGCGCCCAATGTGTAACAACCAATATCTCCGGTAATTGTGAGTTTCATTTTTTTCATAACATAAAATACTCCGCGATGAGAACACCCGGGACAAAGCACGGGTGGACGCGGCGGAATTTTCACTTCATCTAAAACTGACTTATCTGCTGGAACATCACTGTTAAACGCTTGGGCAACGATAGTTTGATCAAACTCACCAAGAATTGGCAAACGATTTTTACCTTCAACTTTAATTCCCATCGCAGCGATCTGTTCTTCAAGAAACGGATCAAGTTCTTCGATGACAAACAACCGTTCTACCTGGTCAGCAAATTCCCGGATCAGTTTTTTGGGTAATGGATTTGTCAGCCCCAATTTCAAAATCGAAACATTGGGTAAAATTTCTTTTACATAATTATAGGATACTCCGCTTGCTACGATACCCATTTTTTTATCAGCCAATTCAATTATGTTGCAGGAGCAATTCGTTCCATATTCAGCTAACTCTTCGAGTCGTTTTTCGACTAACACATGTTTTTTGCGGGCATTTGCCGGTAGCAAAATATTTTTTGCAAAATCTTTAACATAATCTTTTTGCTGTGGTAAAACTCTTTCATTTAAGGTTACAATACTTTTGGAATGATTAATACGGGTTGTAGTACGAAGCAACACCGGCGTGTCATATTTTTCACTAATTTCTAACGCCAGAATTGTAAAATCTTTTGCTTCCTGGCTATCGGATGGTTCTAACATTGGAATTTTTGCAGCACGGGCATACCAGCGGTTATCCTGTTCGTTTTGAGATGAATGCATGGCTGGATCATCTGCTGAAACAATCACGAGACCGCCGTTTACACCCTGATAAGATAAAGAAAAAAGCGGGTCTGCTGCGACATTCAAACCAACATGTTTCATCGCAGATAGCACCCGGACACCTCCGAGCGCTGCGCCTCCTACAACTTCAAGAGCTACCTTTTCGTTTGGCGCCCATTGCGCCTGAATTTCAGAATACTTTCCAATGTTCTCTAATATTTCTGTACTGGGCGTTCCCGGGTATGCTGAAGCAAACAGACCACCTGCCTCATAAAATCCACGGGCAATTGCTTCGTTTCCTGATAATATGGTTTTGTTCATAAAAAAATCCTCTTGAATGTTTTAGATTTATTCTCTACTGTTTGGCTCAAGTAAACTAGGCATCTGCAAAATAGATCAAAAACCAGATCATCCTTCGACTCCGCTCAGGATGAAGCTAGGCTTAACTTACTGAAAATTATAGTCCGAAGGACTTCATGGTGAGCGGAGTCGAACCATGATAAATTCTCAAAAATGCTATTTTGCAGAACTCTATCAAGCAAACGAAAAAGGTGTCTAATACATTTTCGCATCTTCTTTACCTCGCAACACCCTCAACACTCCATTTGCCAATGCTTCCATTTCAAATTCACCCGGCATCACCAAAACCTGGGCAATGAATTTAACTCTTTCAAAAATCCAGTTCACTATTATTTTTGATTTTGCCAGTCCGCCACTAATTATAATTGCTCGCACGTTGCCACTAATAACTGTTGCCATGGCGCCAATCTCTTTAGCAATCTGGTATGCCATTGCTTCATAAACTTCCTCTGCTTGTGCATCTCGCAACTTAATCCTTTCTTCTATTTCAGCTGCATTAACTGTTTTCAAATATGCAGCCATTCCGCCTTCTCCCATTACCATTTTTTGCATTTGATTCTGATCATATTCCCCGGAATAGCAAAGCTCAATAAACTGCATAAGTGGCAAACCTCCCGATCTTTCAGGAGAAAATGGGCCCGCTGCAGATGCGTCATTTACATCAATTATTCTACCATTTTTAAGCGGACAAATGGAAATTCCCCCGCCGAGATGGGCAATGACAAAATTTGAATTGAGATAATTCACATTTAGCTTTTCAGCCGCCATTCTGCCAACCGCATGAATATTTAACGTGTGAGAA
>JADHVV010000191.1 GCA_016783825.1 Candidatus Zhuqueibacterota bacterium
AATCAATTAGTGGATAAGTCCATACATCACTACCTGTACTTGTATATTGTGTTGAAATAGTTTTCCAAATACTACCTGTTTTAATCTGTATTTCACCATAATCAAAACTCGAAAAACTATACCAATGCCAAAACCGAAGTCGGGGATTCTCTGAAGCCGAAGGAACTTTGAATGACGTACGTCTAATTAATCTTGAATTAACTGACTCACTATAATTACCATCTAATACTGTTGCAGCACATTTTTGACCAATATAAGCACTATCAGGTCCGCTGGTAGGTGCTCCAACTTCCCATGTTCCTCCATCAACGTACCAATTATTTATCCAATCCCCCTCCCAATCCTCTTGCCACAGGATAGTATGAGATTGGGAAAAGCTATTAATGGGTAAAAGAAATTGAGTAATAATTATTAAACTAAATAAGAGAAAAACGGTGGTGCTAAATTTCTTGTTTGAATTGATAAGCATAACAGCCTCCTTGTGAAAGTTTAAAAATTAAGGTTTTTAAAAAATAGATTGTTTAATAGATTAATTACTTTTCATTTGCTATTAGGATTGCGCGCCTCACCTTGCACAAATTATTATTGTACAAATTTTTATTTTTTTTCATTTCACCGATGCTCAAATTTCAAAACCATAAAAAACTCATTATACAACGCCATAACATTAGCAATATTGGTTTGTGGAATTTCTGATTTATCACTGTTTACCTTGTTTTCTGAAATCTGCGGACCTGGTGAAATGATAATAGTGTTTGGTTTTGTCCCTGTTGTTGGTGCCGGCGGCCCAATTTTTACTATTTTGAGTCCGCGAGTTTTGACAACTTTGAAAACTGATTCTTTAAACGCTGCTGATGGATTTTTATCGAGCAGAACTTCCAGGTTTTTTGCCGGTTCATCCGTTACAACCAGGTAAATAGTTTCTGTACCAACCGTATTATCAAGCACAAACACATTAGCCCTGCCGGGTAAAAAATATTCTCCAGGCTTTAACGGGTTGGAAATATTTATATCTTTCCTGGGGAAAAGCCATTGGCTGTTGCCTTTGGAATCTTCCTGCAAAATGTAAACATATTTTTCCCTGGCAGGTCTGAGATAAAGGCGATATTCACCATCGCTGTACAAAACGCTGGAGCCATCGTAATTTACAAGTTCAGCCGTACCATCTTCTTGATAATGAAACACTGCCCATCTGAAACCATAAAAATAAGGCATCTCTTCCAGCATTTTCTCAATCGTTGATCTGTTTTCCGGCAGATACGTAACCACGCGGCGGTTGGCAGCACGTTCTGCTTCACCCGTTGCTCCCGGAATTAATGGCATACTCTCACCGTACGCCCTGGTTTTAATGCGGGAAGGATTAATATTGTAATTATACAGTAAATAATCCGATGCGCTTTTTACGCGCCGCTTTGAGAGCAAATAATTATATTTTGCATTTCCCCGGTCGCAGGTATGACCAGCCAGTTCAATGGATAATTTTGCAAAACTTGGATCTGTTAACACTTTTGCCAAATTATCCAGTTGGGCTTTTGCGGTCGAATTCAAAGACTCAGAATCAAACGCAAAGCTAATGGCAAGCCTCAATTCCAGATCGCTGATCTTAAAATCATCTTTCAACGAGCGACTCTTGCGAAAGAAGGATTTAAGCTCTTCGACAGACTTCAAATCATCCTGACCCATTTTTTGTGTATTTCCCGGAACACCGGGGAGCTCAGTTACACAAAAACTAAAAATGATCAGTGAAATAAAAATGAATTTAATTATTTTTTTCATAGGCTAACTCCTCAATTGTATTGGTAACCGTTCACCTGTATCTGAAATCAGTCATTTGTGATCTTAATATTTGCTCTTTAAGAACCTTATTTTTGCTTTTTAAACCTTAGTAATAAGTAAAATCTACAACTACTCTTACCTTATTACCTTATTTTTACAAAAATAATAAGGTAATAAGGTTAAAAATTGTGGCATATCATTATCTACTAAGGTTGAAAAGACTAAAAATAAGGTTTCAAAGAAATTTAACATCATAAATAATTCTTACATCTGATACTGGTGAAAGACAACTAAAATTATTTATCACTTTTTGCATCTCCACCTATGATAATTGTACATCATTGTTATTTTTTTCACTTTTATTTTTTCTCTGTGTCTCCGTGACTCTGTGGCTAATATATTTAAACAGTAAAAATTTTTACAAACAGCACAAATTTTCCCCGGCAGAAAAAAGAATACAAATTTTTATTCAGTGAGAGTTCAATTCTGTGGGATATTTTTCTCGTCGGTTTTAGGTCATTCCTTTAAAAAAAATTCTTTTTTAAAAAAGATACCTTTGATTCCCTTCTCATAAAGCTTTGATCTGATAAACATTCTTTCCAACAATTTATCCTGATACAGTTTTTTCTTGCCCGGTTTGGCAGCTTCATATTCATAAAAAGCTTGTTCAATATCTTTTGCCCGCCAAAAAGATGCAATAAAATAAATCGTTATTAGACCCTGGTGTATTTCGTCTTGTATAAAAAAGTAATTATTTGCCCCCGGAATTGAATAGGATCTTTCACTAATAAGAAAATGATTTTCCATTGAAAAGCTTGATAACGGGAATAACAACTCTACGCTTTTTTCGCTGTCAAACTGGAAAAGGTAAAAATAACAATTCTTATTTGCCGTAACTTTGAAACGATATCCATCATTATTGCTCAACGACAAATCTTGTAATTCAAGTATCGGAGCTTGATTTTTGTTGGCAATGATTTCATTTTCTTTTTCATAATATTCAAAGTTTATCGCAAAAAATATATCCGAATCCAATTGTTGCTTAAGTCCTTCTAAATCCCGAATAAGATTTCCATCTTGTGTTTTGTTGAGAAAAGTTTTTATTTCATTTTTTGTTTTAATGAATTTGCCATGTTCCAGGGAGTAAATAATTTGATCATACCCGGATGAAACCGGATGTGTGAATAAATTAAATATAAAAATCAAGGCAAAAATTAAACTAACTGCTAAAATCCCAAACATTAATTTTCGCATTAAATGGTCAGCCCTGCCGGCTTTTTTGGGAATTATCGAATAATTTTCAAATAACAACTCTATTGCCCCTTCAACAGTTGAAACAGGACACAAAATTATTCCTTTGTTTAAGATGGTGGCTTTTAATATGGGATTAATATCTTGCTCATTTTCCAACGGGTAAAATAATTTATCCCCTGCTTTCAAATTTTTCAGCGCAGCTTTAAATTTCTCTTCAATTGCCTCAACTTTTTTGACACCTGCTTCTCTTGTGCGCTTGTCTAACTCACCTGTTGCTGCAAATGAATATTCCAATGTTTTACCGGTCGCTTTTTTATAAATCTCCCGGGCAAATTCCAAACTAAATGCCAGCCCTGAACTTTCCCCGGATAAGCTTCGTTTTAGTTTTCTATCTTCAAAATCGATGACAACGTAATATTTTTTCCCCGGGGGAATAAGTTTGACTAAATTCTGACTCGTGCGAAAACTTTTTTTATCACCCGCTGTTCGGGAACGGATTTCTGTATTTTTTAAAATTAAATAGGCAGCCCACAAACCCTTTTCTGCCGAATCTATCACTTCTTCATTTGAGATAAAAATTTTAAATTGTATCGGAGGCACATCTTCAGTTGGGCTTACTTCTAAAAAATCGTACAGGATAATGCTGGAGCTGTTGTCACTAAAGAGCGTAAAAGTTGCCATTATTCATCCTTAATTTATTGGGCGAACCAATAATTTCAAATCAATTGACTGTAAATTTTTAATCCGTTGAAAAACTTCACCTTTATGAATTTGACCTGTTAGTATTTTTTTACCTTTTCCATCTATCACCGAGATTTCTTTTCCTTCGAATCTTTCTTTTTGCTTTTCACTCACTGTAACGATTATTAATCCCATATTTTTATTATCTTCGTTCTGACGAATTTCAATCCCATAAGTACCATTACTGGAAACCAGTTTTTGAGGCCATTTTATTTTTGATCCAGCAGCTGCTTTTCGCCAGGCAGTTTCCCACAAATCTGTCGCAGATTTCTCAAATGAATCCGGTTTTGAATCTGGAAGACACGTTTTACAGAAAATTAAATGCTTTAAATTTTCATGATTGATGTCATCTATAGTTTCAAATAACTGATCCATTCTTTCCTTTTTGATATGATCTGATTCAGTCAAACTATCAAATTGGTATTGTTCCCAAGCCCTGAAAGCTTCCTTTAAAGTGATTTGTCCTTTCATTTTTTCTCCTCACCTAATCGTTATAGAGCGCTATTAAATCCAAAAGTTTCCACCCTTTTTCTTCGATACAAATTTTCATAAGTGATTTTGCTTTTTCATTTTTTCGGCGAACATTAGAAATATTATATCCCTTCCCCATAATTTCAGCAATTTCCTGGAAAGTAAGAGACCTCAATTCTTTCAATGAAATAATTAGCATTTCTTCTTTGTTTAAGGCAGTTTTTAAACACTCATCTGTGTCTTTTCCCAATTCTCTTTTTAAATTTTGTATGCCTGGTTCAGCTATTTCTGAATCTTTCGATTCAATATTAAAAACTGAGTTGTTGCTGGAATCATCTATTGAATCAACATATATATTTTTAGTTTGCAGCTTTCGTAGTACATCAACGGATATTTCCATTGTTGTTGCAATTTCTTCTTCCGTGGGAGTTCGTCCGAATTTTTGTGATAAATTCTCTGTAGTTTTTGCAAGTTCTTTTAATTGTTTTCGTACTCTAAAATCAAGCACATCCTCATCTCTTAAAAATTTTGAGATTGCATTATTTATGTAGAATGACGCAAATGAGATAAATTCTTTATCAGAGTTTGTTTTTGTCTTTTCCGGATCAAACTTTTCCACTGCTTCACATAATCCAATATATGCTATATTTTCTAAATCATGTTTTGGGATGTGTACGACATTTGCTCTAAGTAAAATATTATATCGAATTTCAGCGATTTTATAGACAAGTTCAAGGTAGTCATCTGCACAATGTTTGATTTTATGTGGCATATAACAATTCTGGTTACGCTTTTTCAAAGATAGAAAATTGAGTGTAGAGTATAAAATTCTAATTCCACAACTTTAATTATTGTACAACATTTATTTTTTTTCGGAATTTTATATATATTTTTGCAGGAATAATAAATTCTATAATCGGACAATTTAACAGACAAGAAATTCATTTATGGGATCTGAATACAAAATATGAAGATAACGTATTAGAATCATTCATTTTTGCTCTATCCAATAACATAATTTATAGAAAATATGATATGTTATCAAGTAAAATATTTATTTAAAATGAGAATTTTTAAAATATAAGTCAAGAGAAATTGTTTAATTTTCCAAAAAAAATCAATAATTTAATATAATTCATGCAATTTTTTTATTAATTCGATATTTTTATCAATAGCGTAGAACGTGTGAATATAAAATCAATCAAGTCACGTGAAAATATATTTATTATGTAAAACCTCAGTTATTAGTTGAGTAATAAATTTTTTAAATATTCTTTGATTTTTTTCAATAAGAGCGTACAATCATTGTAAGAAAGAAGTAAAAACATCATTTAAGTTTGGAGCTAAATCCCATAAAAGAGGTTAAACATTGCCATATTAAAAACTCGGTTATAAACACCCATATCAAAACAGTCCATAACCTTGACAAAATTTACACTCCAAAAACAGAATCTTCGTAATTTTAAAATAATTAAATTCAAGTTATTTTAAGAAAATAATAGTAATACAAAAGGCTAAACAACAAACAAAGCTGAAGTGACTGTAAAAGTTGGAATTATATGCTCTAAACAAAAATGGTGATGGTTCGAAGAATGTTAGAAGGAACAAAGAAAAGTAGAACTAGAAACTGGAAAAATATCAGGTCCATTCAAAAACTCTGATGAGCTTATCAAATATTTGGAAAGCTAACCATTCACTAACTCCATAAAAACCGCCGAAGCTACAATCCCCGCTGTTTCCGATCTCAACCTTCGTTGTCCCAATGAGAACGGCACAAACTGGTTCTCAAGCACCAATTGAACTTCTTCGCTGGAGAATCCACCTTCAGGGCCAATCAAGATCAATGCTGATCTATCTAAAATCCCCTTTTCTTTAAACGGCCGGATGATATTACTCAAACTTTTACTGCTAGAATCCTGGTTGGCAACAAATCCCGGAATTGAAGCTTTTTTACTTTCAATAATCTCTTTGATTGATTGTGCAGGTAAAATTTCCGGAAGAACTGACCGTCCGCACTGCTTCATGGCTGCAATGGCAACTTTTCTCCAGCGGGACATTTTTGCTGGAGTAACATCAACAACCGAGCGGTCACAAATAAGCGGGATAAATGAGGTCACACCGATTTCAGTGCCTTTTTCAATCACCAGGTCAAACCGGCTGCCTTTGGGTACTGCTTGTGCCAGTGTCAATTGAAAATTATCTTCACCGGCAAACCGGGTTCGTTTTTGGATTTCCCCGCGGGCGAACTGTTTTTTTATCTCGGTTAACAAAACTGTGTAATGATTCCCTTTTCCATCCACGACATAAATAATATCCCGTACTTTCTTCCGCACTACCCGGGAGAGGTGCTTTAATTCTTCACCTTTAATTTCAACATAATCTTGGGAGATATTTTCTGGTTTTGTGTAAAAGTATTTCATTCATTCCTCTTGACGAAGTTTATAATTACAAATTTGGTACAAGTCAAAAATAATAGCGTGTATTGTGCGGAGTAATGGATTGATGGATCAATGGATTGTTGAAAAAACTCAATGAGTCCAAAAATCCAGTAATTCATCACTCAAAAACTCATTACTCCAATACTCCAAAACTCCATTACTCCAATACTCCATCACTCCAATACTCCATCACTCCAACATTCCATTACTCCAGCATTCCAACACTTACCAATCATCACTAACAAATTACCATTCACCAAATTAAAACGCCGTTCCAACATCAACAATAACCTGCACATCCTGTTGATGGTTAAAGCCACCCTCGACACGCAAAACATCAACATACGGAAGATGAAAATGAAGTCCGAAACCAAACCCTGAATTAAAACTTTTAACAGCTAATTTTTGGTTTTGAAACCAGGTAATGCCGGTATCATAAAATATCCCGGCGCTTATGCCGAATTTCAATTGACTGGTATAATTTTCCAAACCAGGGATCAATGGCAAGTTGAAATATTCAATTTTTTTTATTGGGAACCTAATTTCAGCGCTACCCAGAATAAGGTTCTCACCTTCAAAAATATCATAAAACCTGCCCCGGATTCTTTCATTATAACCAAAATAGGTGCGATCATAAATCGGAATTTTGCCTTTAGAAAGAATAGTTGCCGACCTTACTGCCAATGTGACATTTTGTTTGATTGGAACGTAGCGGCGTATTTCAACGCCATATTGATAATAGGGCAGCCAACCGCTCTTTCCAGCCACTTTTCCATGCAATTTCAGCCACCATCCCTTGTGCGGATATTCCTTGAGGTCCCGGTTATCATAACCAAAACTGCCTGACATGGACAGCAATCTATCCTTCCCAGAGGAGGAAACAGTCAATCCTGTTTCCGGGGAAGCAGAAATTTCAATGTATTTAAAATCTATTCCGGTAAAGGTGAAATGTCCGAATCGCTTTCCTATTACCCAATCAAAACCGATACGGCTATCATCTAATTTATTGTGCGCCGGGCTTTTACTTCTAACCTTTCGTTTGAATAAAATCAGCTTTGTATAAAGCTTGTTATTTCCCAAAAACCAGGGATTGTGGTAAATAAATTTGTACATGGGATTATACCCGTGGACAGCCTTTATTTTAAGATAAATATTTCTGCCTAAAAAATTGTAATAGCGCAATGAAGCGCCATAAGAAATTTTATTCCAGCTTTTTTCGTTCATGTATAAGGTTGGATAAATAAAAATGTACCATTGCTCATTTACTGTAATATTAAGTGTGTAGTGTTCAGTGTCGCCGGTTATATCAAAGCGCACACGAGTAAATAGCGCTAAACTTCGTACACGTTTTTGGGCGGCGATAATTTGTGATAACTGTACAAATTCATCTTGAGAAAAAAGAAGCTCGCGGAGAATGATATTTGGTTTGGTTTTTCGATTGCCGAAAATTTCTATTTTTTTGAAACAATAATGTGTTGTGTCCGAATTGGTTTCTTCATCAATTTTTACCGAATTAAGATAAACTTGAGCAGCAATGATTTGTGAAAAAGCGAAAATAATTAAAAATGGAAAAAATATTTTTTTCAGCACAGTGCAGTAATCCTCTGAATATTTAATCGTTATAGACAAATTGTGGTAACCATTTTAACCACGAATCCGCCAAAAAGATAGCGGACTTTCAGTTTCACTAATTTTCACTAATTATATTATCTTATAACTTCGTGTAATTCGTGCAATTCGTGGTTCATTTTTTTTGCAACTTGTCGCGCCAGGAATAATTCTAGAAGTCATCCACAACTCACCATTCACAACTCACAAATCACCAGGAACCAATTAAAAAGCCGTTTCAATTTCAGCAATTCCCTGTACATCCCCATGGCTGTTAAATCCGCACTCCACACGAAAAACATTTATGTAAGGTAAATGAAAATGAATGCCTGCCCCAAATCCCGATTTAAAATCCTGC
>JADHVV010000192.1 GCA_016783825.1 Candidatus Zhuqueibacterota bacterium
TTCATAACGTCCGTAATTTTCAAACGTCATTGCTGTTCCACTCATTTGCTGCATCCAGATTGACACCAGCCAGGCATTAAAGTTTTCGTTGTAAACGAATGAATTCACTTCAATGGCAGAAAGCAAACTCTCCATTGGCACATCGGTTGCCATATTTGGATTGTTGTCGAGTTTACCACCTGTTAGGTTTTTTTCACAACTGGTCCACATAACAACAAACGAGAGGAATATTAACAATATAAATATTTTTTTCATTATTGGTTTCCTCCTCAATTAGTTAGTAATTAAAACGCAGGGTTAATACATAAGATTTTGTATTTGGCATATTGAAATAATCCATACCGCGCCCGTTTGAATCGTTCAGGTTTGTTTCAGGATCGATACCGGTATAATCAGTCCAGAGATGTAAATTTCTGCCGCTCAAACGGATATCAATATCACTGAGACCAAAATAACTGACAAACTTATGTTTGAGATTATACGAAAGCGCAATTTCACGCAGCCTTACGTAGCTTCCATCCTCAATAAACGGTTCGGTTACGTTACCCCCATCGCCTTTATACCAGTTCTGATCCAATACAACTTCTGTACCAGCGCCAGGACCGTATCCCTCAAACACTTTGGTTGTACCTCGGTCTTTTGTATCCTCATGCGTTCCAAAGTTAATGAGCTTTTGCCTTGTACCGTTCCAGACATAGCCGCCCTGCTTTATATCAATAAACGTTGACAATTTAAACTTGCCCATAAAAGTAAATTCATTACGGATACCAGCAGTCCAATCAGGATTCGGGTCATGCAGGAAACGAAACTCGGGATCACTTACCGGGTAGCCGTCTTCATTAATGAAAACTGTTCCTTCGGCAGCATCCGGATAGGCTTCATCAATATTGATGGTTGTGCCGTTATCAAGCGTATAATTAATGCCTCTGCCAAAGCGGATAAAATCCCTGCCATAAAATTGTCCCAGGGGGTATCCTTCAGCAGCAACACTTGCTAACATGGACCAGCTTAAATAAGTGATCATGTCGGCGCCCATCATATCAACGCATAAGTTCTCGTTGGTAGCCCATACTAATCCGAGATCCCATGAAAATGTTTTTGATTTAACCGGGTTAATATCGAATTCGATCTCCCAACCCTTATTTTCAATTATCGCACCATTGGCAGTGCGTTGCGTGTAACCGGTTGATGGTGGAATTCCGATACTGAAAAGGACATCTTCCGAGCGTGATTTGTAATATGTCAGATCAAAACCAATTCGGGAATCCCAAAAACCGAGACTGGTACCGATTTCATACTCTTTTGTTCTTTCAGGTCGCAAATCCAAAGCCGGGGCAGTAGTACTGGAGAAAAAGCCTCCAACGCCATCGTAAGAACCGGCATTCAGCGATCCTGCCCAGTATCCACCTTTGGTACCGGAAATATAACCGGTCGTGGTTGAATAAACACCTGGTTGGGCTCCTGCTTCTCCGTAAGCAAAACGCAGTTTACCATAATTAAAATATGGTATTTTTGGCATCTTTCCAAATTTTGTAAATTCCCACGCCGCACTAAATTTCGGGAACCAATGTCGCCTTTCATTAGCGCCAAAGGTTGAAGAACCGTCATTTCGCAAAGCGCCGGTGATGTATAACTGGTCAAACAAATCAAAAGTTGCCTGGCCAAAAAAGGATTCCGTATGAATCAGAGATTCATATTCATTAGCAGTAATGGTGACCATGTTATCCAATTGATTGTAACCCGGCGTGATAAAGATATCGCCGTATGTTGTTAAATGTTTGTACTCTCTTCGGTTAAAATTATAGCCTGCCATAAAATTACCGGATATATTATCACTAACTTTGGATAAATATTTCTCCAGTGCGAACGTTGCAACAAGATTATTATCAACTTCGTGGTAAATATAATTATGGCGAATCATGCTGCCATCACCGCTGTTAGCTGTACTGCTCACTGGATTAACCCTGATCCTGTCGTCATCTGAATAATCAGAACCCAGTGTATAATTTATATTGATCCAGTCCAGCGGGTCATATTGCAGCGTAAAATTGCCAAACGCCCTGCCAACCTTACTTTCATTGACCTTTTCGTAAGCAGAGAAAAACGGATTGTCGTACCTGCGTGTTTTTCTCAATACTGTTGGCGTGCTATATCGAAAAGAGCGATGCAAGCCAGTTTCCGGGTCTAAATAGGGTAAATTATTAAAATCCGGCGGACATCGAAATGCACCTAACGGCACACCTGCGACATTTGACCGGCTCATTAAATAATTTGACTTTACTTTGGCAAAAGCAAGGTTACCTGTTACTTTTAATTTATCGCTAACAACATGTGATCCTTTAATGCGGAATGAATGCTTTTTGTATTTATCTGAATTTCCAACAAAAGGTCCATCCTGATTTATTAAGCCCAGCGAGGCATAATATGTAGTTAAATTATTACCGCCCGAGATGGTAAGATTATTGTCCATTATATGACCGGTCTGATCCCACATTTCCATGCTATGGTCGTAAGTGGGGGTACTTGCATCAAGTTTAGGACCCCAGGTTCGGATGTAATCTTTTTTATATACACCCTTATCACCCTGACCATATTCAGTCTGCAACGGAACAGTTCGGTTGACTTTATCCCATGAATACGATGTTTTATAGGAAATATTTGTTCGTCCTGGTTTTCCGCTTTTTGTAGTGATTAACACAACACCGTTTGCAGCACGTGATCCGTAAATTGCCGCAGCCGCTGCTCCTTTAAGAACATCCATAGAGGCGATATCTTCCGGGTTTAAATCCGATATTCGGTTAGCCTGAACTGTACCGCCATTATCTATGCCGCGGGTAGAGTTATCAACAGGAATACCATCAACAATAAATAATGGTTCAGTGTTTCCTGATATGGTATTTTGCCCGCGAATCCTGATAAACTTGGTTGCTCCCGGCTCGCCGCTAAATGCGGTGATTTCAACATTGGCGATCTTACCCGACATAGCAGCAACTATGTTATTTTCATCGCTGCTAACCAGGTCAGCCGCTTTTACGCTTGCAATTTTAACACCCAATTTTTCTTTGATTTGGGTGCCGCCCATACCGGTAACAACTATTTCATCCAGTTTGAGCACATCGACCTTGAGTTCAAAATCAGCAACTACTTCCTGACTTGCACCGACGGTAATCTCTTGTTTTATGGTCTTATAACCCATAAATCTTACCTGTATGGTATAAGTTCCCGGTGGAACACTTCGAATTTCAAAGGCTCCGTCTCTGTCAGTTGCCGCTCCCAAAGTCGTACCTATGAGAGAGACGTTAGTGCCAATAAGCGGCATGTCAGTTCCTTCCTCAACCACCTTACCCTTAATTTTCCCATAAATACCCTGGGCAAAACCGACACCGCTCGTTGCAACAATCATTAAAATAATTGCTGCATAAACTATGAATGCCTTAAGGCTGTTCATTTTAATCATTCATCAACCCTCCTGTTAAACTGATTAATGTTTGGTACATGAATTAAAAAACCTACGAACTGTATAAAAATATAACTGGAGAAGACGTTAATAATATCTTCTCCACAAAAGTATTTACCACCTCCTTCCATGTTATCTTTAAGTTATCAATTTTTGTTTTGTTGCAGCTATATTTTCGTAACCTATCACAGGGTGTAAATTTGTATTACTGATTAGCCCACAGAAACGGAACAGGTCACAGAAAAAAGAATTTTTAGGTTTTTTTCTGTGGGATTTCATTTCTGTGGGAGAAGATTTATCATATTTTTGTTACCCTGTGATCGATAACTTATTTTCATATAATTTTATGTAGCATTTTAATAACAACGTAATCATTTTTTTGAAAATGTCAAGCATATTATTACAAATATTTATTAATCACTACAAAAAGACAAAGATAGTGCCAGAGATGTTACTTCTTATATTTACACTATGTTAACAATATTAATAATTATTTTTCAAGCAGCTCTGTGAAGAATTCTTCACAGAACATAAACAATAGTGTGAATTTATTTTCACAGCAAATACTTATTGCATTTTATAACAATGATATTTATATTTACGCATGCGGAATGTTTTGCTCACATACTACTTTAGCGCTTTCATTTTTTTAACTCCAGTTTTTTCCCAGACATGGATTATTGATGATTCTCCCACCCATCAAAACCTGGCTCGTTTAGATATGGTTTCTCCCACATTAGGTTGGGCTGTTTCTTATGATGGCATTATTCTTAATTACGATGGTCAAAATTGGGAAATTTCTGCTTCCCTTCAACAAATTGAGAAAAAATTTACCGATCACAGCGACTCCCTTTCCACGGATATTAATGATTGGGGAGATATTTATACAATCCGCATGGTTGATTCTACCCACGGTTGGATAGCAGTTAACCATCATAAAAATCGATTCTACCGTCTTCTTGAATTTGATCGTAAGAATTGGGAGCCTCTGCCCGATCTTTTTCCACTAAAAATTCGCGCTATTGATTTTTTGGATAATTATCTCGGAATAGCTGTTGGTGAAGGCGGGGGTTTTTTATTTCAAAACAATAAATGGGAAATTTTAAAATTACCCATCAGTTTGGATTTTATAACCGCCAAAATTCTGTCCCCGAATAACATTTTCATCGCTGGCGAAAATGGAGCGATTCTTCAAAAGAAAGCGAAATGGTCAGTACTGAATTCTCCAACCACTTCAACAATCAGGGATATAGATTTTATTTCGCCTGAAGAAGGCTGGTTCGTTGGAAAAAACGGCACTATTTTGCACTACAAACAAGGAGCTTTAATTCAGGAAAAAGTTGAAACAACTTTAGATATTTGGGCAGTGGATATGCTAACTGCAGATTTTGGTTTTGCTATTGGCAAGCAGGGAATTATTTTAAAATATAACGGAAAAACCTGGGAAAGTGTTTTTACTCCAATCCAGGCTGACCTTCATGATATTGAAATGCTTGATGAAAATACCGGCTGGATTATTGGCGGTCGGGGAACAATTCTTAAATATGATGCTATTGTTCCCTCCGAAGTTCGACAGCTGCCTCATCGTTTCCTTTTTATGGATCAGGTTTTCCTGGGCACCAGTCATCTGATGGATTTAATTGATGATGTTCAGGGAGTTGCTGTGGCGGATTTTAACAGAGATAATTTAACAGATATTTACTTCACTTGTTCAGCCAGCTTAAATCATCTTTTGTTGAATCAAGGACAAGGCTATTATATTGATTTTACTATTGAGTCTGGTGCCGGTGGAAATATCGAATCACGAAAAGGATTACAAAAGTTTGAAAGTGGGGCTCTAACAGCCGATTTTGATCGCGATGGTGACAACGACATTTTTTTAGCAGGGAAACGCGGCACCACGAGACTATTAATTAATAACGGGAATGCATATTTTAAAGATGAAACACAAAACGCCCAAATACCGAATGACCTGAATATCACAAATGGTGTTCTGGCAGATTTTAATGAAGATGGCTATCCTGATGTTCTTTTAGTTGATGACTTTTCAGGATTACGTTTAATAATGAATCAAAAATATAATCGCTTTCAGGAACAATCGCTGGATTTCCTTGCGCTGCCATCAACAGGTTTACAAGCAGTTACAGCAGCAGATTTTAATGGAGATTTTTTTACCGATATTTTGGTCTTTTTTCATCACTTTTCTCCTGTATTACTTTTGAATGATGGTAATTCCAATTGGCAAACGGATGGAAAATTATTTGACCAAATCTCTGTTTCAAAATTTGTCAATTCGGTTACTACAGCAGATTTTAATAATGACGGACACAATGACCTGTTTCTCTGTACAGAAAACGGTGAAGATGGAATTTTGTTTTATTTGCCTGAAGAACGTTGTTTTACAGATCAATCACAAAATTGGGGGATCATTCAAAATGGTCGCAGCTACTCTGCTGTTGCTGGTGATTTTGATCTTGATGGTGATACGGATTTATACGTTTCCCGGTTTGGCAAGGATTTTCTTTATTTAAATGAAAATTTTCAACGATTTAAGGAATCTGCATCCAGTTCCGTGGCATCAAAAGCCGGTTATATTGATGGCTATAATACCGGCGCAGCTTCCGCTGATATTGATGAAGACGGCGACCTGGACATTGTTGTGGGAAATGTGGAACATTGGTCGTCCCTGCTTGAAAACACCATAAATGATTCAAATTATATAATTCTCGATTTAAAAGGAGTTGAAGATACCCGTGAAGCGCTGGGTACAAAAATTTGGGTTTGGAAAGGGGGCGCTTCTTTATCCAAAGAGAGCTTAATCGCTTTCAGAGAAGTTAATCCCAGCACCGGCTTTTTTTCTCAAAACTGGAATGGAGTCCACATTGGTTTGGGGAATTATGAGAAGGTAAATGTTAAAATTCGTTTTCTAAACGGAAAGGAAATCGTATTAAGGAAAATTTCAAAAGGAAGTTATTCACAAGTTTATCAATCCAACAGTACGATAAGGTTAGCTTACGAAATGAGCCGATCTTTTTTACAATTCATCCACATACCTTACATTCCGTATGAACTACTCAAATTTTTAATTTTTATTTTGATGCTTTTTGTCAGTGTGCGCTTCATTGAAAAACGTTACCAATGGCAGCCGACTCATATTGTTGTTTACGTACTAATTGTAATGACAATCTATGGTGTTTTGACACTTTTGCTTCCCCGTTCCAGCGGAGCGCTTTATCACGCTCTGCCTTTTGGAATGATCATATTTGCACTTTTAGTTTTAATTTCTGTGAATGAACAGATTCGAAAAACGACACTCAAACGGAATCTCATCCAGAAAAAAATACAACAGGCAAGCGCCTCACTTTCCAGCATTACACTGCTTGATAAAGCTGTTTCACTGATTGTAAAAACGTTGCGGATTATTCACCCATACAATTATTTTATTTTATACATTTATTTTTCAAATGGAAATTATTTTCTGTGCAAAAAGAAAGAAAAAATCAGTTTAAAAAAATCCCATCAAAAAGTCATCCTTGAACGAAAACTTTTAGATCGAATGATCCGTGAAAAGTCACCCATACCTTTTTCAAAATTTAAAAAATATTGGCACTCTCACAAATGTTTTGATGAACGTACTTTTTTGTTTCCCCTGGCAAAAGAAAACCAGGTGTACGGAGCGCTGATTCTGGGATTAAACGAAGAGCCGACAGAGTTAGAGCAACAAACCGTTTCTGCAGTGAATTATTTGCTGTTGCAGTTGACCATCACGTTAAATAACATCAACATGTTAAAAGAGATGAAAGAAAGAGAGAAATTAGCTGCAATCGGAACATTTTCCAGCGGCATCATACACAATTTAAAAAACCCCATCGATGGATTGCGAATGATGATTGAAGTATTATCCCAGGAAACTCAACCGGGAGACAGCCAGTATGAATTTATTTCTGAATTGCATAAGGGCGTTTTAAAATTAAAAGATACTTTACTCCATTCTTTTGACATGGTTAATCTTGAAAACCAAAAATTCGAGCAAGTATCGTTGAACAAAATAATTCGTGACATCAGCAAACATTTTGTCAAATTGAAATATCCATCTCTAAAACTTCAACTTGAAAAGAATCATTCTCTTGTAAAAGGAAACCGCAGCCAATTGAGATTAGCCCTGGAAAATATCATCCAGAATGCTTATGATGCGTCTGAATACACACAATCTGTAACAGTAGCTTCCAAAACGAATAATCGTGATGAAACAATTCAGGTTGAAATTATTGACAAAGGTTCAGGTATCCCGCTGAAAGAATTGGATAAAATTTTTGATATGTTCTACTCTACTCATGAGAAAGGTCGGGGACTGGGCTTGACCATATCGCGAAATATTATCAGGAATCATAACGGGTATATCGATGTTAATAGCAGTGAGGATGGTGGGACTCATTTTAGGGTTGTGTTGCCGGCATTGACTTGAGAGTAAATAATTTTTAATCATTAATAGTTCACAATTCGCTATTCACAATTCTCAATTTTTAACGGAACGTCCGACGTCTTTTTGGCTGATTCACAATTAAAATCAACAATTTTAAAAAGATAATTGAGAATTGAGAATTACTAATTGAGAATTGTGAATGAAAATACTAACCGTTTTAGCTTAAGTTAATGGCATTGGTGTATAGGGTTAGGTGAGGCAAGTTGCAGGTTGCGAGTGGCAGTTGCAATTATTATTTATTGTTTATTGTTTAGACAAACCAATTTTCAAATGTTTATTTGTTCGGCTATTCTGAATCATTGTAATTAATTCATCAGCGTCATTTTCGTCCAATATTCCAGCAAAGGACATTAGTTTGTTTTTTGCCTTTACTTTTTTGTCGTAATCATGAATGGCTTTTTGAACGATTTCATTTTCAGATAAATTTAGCTTATTTGCTAACTCATTAATTATATTATAAACTTCTCGTTTTTTAATTTTAACATTCATTGACCTACTCCAAGATTATGTTTATTCATAACGCACTAAAGTGCAGGCGAAGGCTGAGGCGAAGGCGAAGGAAAAAAAAGAATATCCTTAATCCCTGTGCCCGAAGGGTGCTTTAATCTTATACCTTGCTTCGCCTTTGCCTTCGCCTCAGCCTTTTCGGTATG
>JADHVV010000193.1 GCA_016783825.1 Candidatus Zhuqueibacterota bacterium
TAAAATATGTAAAAAAAGACTTGACATTTTCATTTTTTAATTATATATTTTGAAACAAAATGTAAACGTTTACATTAGGAGTCAATAAATAACTATAAATAAACAGATAACAAGTGAAAACGCTTACAATTAAAAATTATTATGGAAGTAAACATTAAAGAAATAGCCCGCAGAGCAGGTGTTTCTATTGCTACTGTTTCTCGTGCACTGAATAATAATGGTTCCGTGCGTGAAGAAACCCGCCGTAAAATTCTACAAATTGCTAAAGAGAATAATTACAAACCAAATCCTATTGCCCGCAGTCTAACCGGAAAAAAAACTAATACTATTGGAGTCATTTTACCTGAATTAGTGGACGAATTTTTCACGGATATCATTCGCGGTATCGATGAAGAAGCATATCAAACCGACCATTACGTAATGATTTCCAGTTCACATAGCCAGAGAAATATTGTTCAAACATTGCTTGAATTTATGAGCAGCGGCAGAGTGGATGGTGTAATCCTTATGGCTCCCAAAATCCGCAAAGAACTTTCTGAACTGATTCAGAAAAGCAAGAGACCTATGGTGCTGCTTAATAGTTGTAATTCTAATAATAATTCTGTCTGCTTTAATATTAATAATTATCAAGGAGCTTTTACAATTACTGAGCACCTGATCGGACATGGTTACAAAAATATTGGTATGATTCAAGGTCCGGAAGGTAACTGTGACGCTGACGAACGCTTTCGCGGTTTTAGTGATGCATTACTTAAAAATAATATTACCATTCAAGATTCTCTTATTGTTTCTGGTGATTTTACTGCAAAATCTGGTTATTACGGCTTTATTCGATTAATGAGTCAATCCCAAAAACCAGAAGCTATTTTTGCTGCCAATGATATGATGGCGGTTGGCGTTTATGAAGCTGCCAGAAGCTCAAACATTAACATCCCGCAGGATGTGGCTGTGGTGGGATTTGATAATATATATATGAGCAGACTTCTTACTCCCAGACTTACTACTGTGCATGTTCCCATCGTAGAACTTGGTACAAAAGCGATACGCTATCTTCTCAAAATGATTAAAAATGAAGTTGATGCCAATTTACCATATTGTGAAGAACTCTCTACTGGGTTGGTAATTGGTGGCTCCTGCGGTTGTACTAATTTTTCGGCTCCAACGTTTTTTAAATAATATTTAAACCTTTAACTAATTTAAGGAGGAAGCTATGAAGCATTTAGCTACTGTAGTTTGTGTTGTGATCCTGTTTTTGATTTTCACCGGAAACGGGATTTATGCGCAGGGGCATGTTGATCCTGCCTATCTGCAGATTCAATCTGCTGAAAATCCAATTACCATCGACGGTAAACTAAATGAAACTGACTGGCAGCGCAGATTTGATCACCTAATTTTTCGATCTAATTTCAAACCCGGTGATGTGGAATATGCGGTAACAGGTGAGGTTGAAGTTCAAGCACCCTACGAAGACACCACCACAACAATTGTCAAAGTTTTACATGACGGACTCGATCTTTACATTTCCCTGCAATCAGATGACCATTCAGTCTGCAGATTTGATGGAAGTTGGGAAGGTGATGGTTTGTTCATGAAGATTCACGATGCGAGTGGTACTCCGGTTGAATATAAGCTATATTTTAATTTAGCTGGTACTGATCCGGACATTCATTTTGAACAGCCAGGTTTATATCCGACTTCAGGCGAAGCTAAAGCCTGGAAACCCGCTTCAACAATTGTAAATGATACCACAGCAAGTGATTCTGGCTATACAGCAGAATTGTTAATTCACCTGGATGATTTAGGCTATACTGATCCCTACGCTGATGTGCCGGTTTTATTCAACATATTTGATCCTGATGGATATACTGGTGAAGATGGTCAAGATTGGGCTGTTGGTTCCTTTCACAAAATGTGGTGGGGCAGTGAATGGGGTCCTGATACCCGCATATTGCGATTGGCTGATAAACCAGCAGTAAACGCAATCAATACTGATGAAGATCTGGTGTTGGATGGTCAATTAAATGAGGCATTCTGGGCTGATGCTGATTGCATCGAAGTCGGCAAAGGATCGCATTCAAGTAGTGGCGGTTATTATATGCAATGGGGCGATACATTAAACACTTATAGCGACCAGAGCAATGCCGTCATTAAGTTTGTGCATAAAGGTACAGAGCTTTACATGGGTGTTCAATCAAATGATTCTTCTGTTTGTAAGTGGTCTCCCGGCTGGGAAGCGGATGGTCTATTTTTGTGGATGACCTATAAAGGATTGATACCCCAGCCCGCTGAACGACTTGAAATTAAAGCAATGTATTTTGATGCCACAGAAGGCAGTTCCATCAGTTTTGAGACCAACGCCAATGTTCCAACTGGCGCTGCCGAAGGCGCTTCTTGTGAACCGGCTGGCACAGTAACTCACACAGAGACTAACGGTGCCGACGCAGGCTATTCAATAGAAGTTGTTGTACACCTGGATATGTTTGGTTACAGTGATGAGGATACGGTAAAATTAAGTACCTGTATCTGGGATCTGGATTATGCATCTGCTGATGCGTATGACGCAACTGTTGCGGATTATGCTCCCAATTGGTGGGGCACTCAGTGGGTGGATGCAAATTTTGAAAAATATTATATGTACCGGGATGTAATTTTAGAACCGGCTGAAGAAGAACCGGCTATACTCGGGCATACTGATCCTGCCTATCTACAGATTCAATCTGCTGAAAATCCGATTACCATTGATGGTAAGTTGGACGAAACCGATTGGCAACGTAGATTTGACCACCTGGTTTTTCGGTCAAATTTTAAACCGGGAGATGTGCAATACGCGGTATCAGGTGAAGTAGAGGTTCAAGCGCCCTACGAAGATACCACAACAACGATTGTCAAGGTTTTGCATGATGGACTTGATCTTTACATTTCCCTGCAATCAAATGATCATTCAGTCTGCAAATTTGATGGAAGTTGGGAAGGCGATGGTCTGTTTATGAAAATCGCTGATGCCAATGGTGCGCTGGTTGAGTACAAATTATATTTCAATCAAGCGGGACAGGATCCGGACATTAATTTTGAATTACCCGGTCTGTATCCAGCTTCAGGTGAAGCAGCTGCCTGGAAACATTCCGCCACTATAGTTAATGATACAACCGCGCCCGATTCCGGTTATACTGCTGAAATGGTGATTCATCTTGATCAATTAGGTTATACCGATCCCTACGTTGACATTCCGGTTCTATTTAACATTTTTGATTGTGATGGTTATACCGGAACCGAGGGCTGGGAAGGCGGCGCCTATCACAAAATGTGGTGGGGCAGTGAATGGGGTCCTGACACACGACTATTACGTCTATCTGATCAACCTTTAATTGTTGCTAATGAAACAGATCAAAACCTGACTCTGGACGGTCAATTAAACGAATCATTCTGGGCTGATGCTAATTCTATTGTTATTGGTAAAGGGTCGTATTCGAGTAGTGGCGGCTATTATATGCAATGGGGTAATCCAGATAATACCTACACAGATACAAGTGCCGCAGTTGTGAAGTTTGTCCATAAGGGAGCAAATCTTTACATTGGTATCCAGTCCAATGATGCTTCAGTTTGTAAATGGTCTCCCGGTTGGGAAGCAGATGGTCTGTTTCTCTGGATGACGTATAAGGGACTCATTCCACAACCTGCTGAACGCTTAGAGATTAAAGCGATGTATTTTGATGCGACAGAAGGCAGTTCCATCATTTTTGAGACCAATGCCAATGTACCAACAGGGGCTGCCGAAGGCGCTTCTTATGAACCCTCTGCTACGGTAACCCATACTGAAACAAACGGCGCCGACGCTGGCTATTCAATAGAAGTGCTGGTACATACTGATATGTTCGGTTACAGTGATGGCGATACGGTGAAATTGAGCGCCTGTATCTGGGACCTGGATTATGCTTCGGCTGATGCTTATGATGCCAATGTTTCTGACTATGCTCCTAATTGGTGGGGTACCCAGTGGGCTGACGCTAATTTTGAGAAGTATTATATGTACCGTGATGTGGTACTTTTAAATGAGACTAACGTCAGAGACGAAAATTCAGTTACGATAGCCAACGAATATCGACTGGAACAGAATTATCCCAATCCATTTAATCCATCTACATCCATTGAATATAATTTGCCCAAAGCTGCCAAAATAAAAATTGAAGTATTTAATATTTTGGGAAGCAGGGTGGTAACACTTGCAGACAAAAAGCAATCTGCTGGTGTACATTCGATAAAATGGGATGGAAAAGATGAATCAGGTGTTTTTGTTGGCAGCGGTGTTTACTTCTACAAAATTAGCACTCCTGAATTTAACAAGACTAAAAAAATGCTGCTGATGAAGTAAAATTTCTACATTGGGGTGCTCTCTGTTGAGAGTGCCCCTTTGTGGTTATCGGTGATTTGTGATTAGGTAATTATGCCTAAATAGTAAAGTTCTTGTACTTTGGGCAAGAAAATATACTAAATATCAAAAATTAATATTAGGCAGGTAATTGGGTAATAAGGTAATTGGGTAATAAGGTAGAAACACAATCGATTTTTTTTATCAATAGTCTAATTACCCAATAAACTAATTACCAAATTACCTGATTACCTAATAACCAAATTAACATTCACCAATCACCACCTTCTCACCCGAAGAGTTACTTGTTTATTAACCAAAAATTCTATATTAATAAACGGTTATACTATGAAATCTTTAAATAAAGTTATCAAGTATTATTTTTTACTGCTTATTTATTTCTTATGTTCACAAACTCTCTGGGCGGGACAGACTGGTAAAATAACCGGAAAGATTACTGATTCATCAAATAGTGAGCCGCTTGTGGGCGTGAATGTTATAATTGAAGCAACTTCAATGGGAGCCGCGGCTGATTTAGAAGGAGATTTTGTGATCTTAAACGTTCCTCCTGGCACCTATACATTGTTTGCCTCCATGATCGGCTATAAAAAAACATATATTTCCAATGTAAAAATTTTTGTCGATCGCACAACTCGTGTTGATTTCAAATTAGAGCCTACTGTGTTGGAATTGGGGGAGTCTATTACTGTTATTGCAGAACATCCCCTGATTCAAAAAGACCTGACAGCTACCTCATATTCTGTATCTGCTGATGAAATAGAAATGATGCCGGTGGAAAGTTTTCAGGATATATTGCAGTTGCAGGCAGGTATTGTTGAGGACAGCCAGGGTGAATTACATATTCGCGGTGGTCGTTCCAGTGAGATCGCGTATATGGTTGATGGAATGTCAGTATCAGATCCCTTTTCCGGCAAAGCTGCGGTGAATGTTGACCAGAATAATATTCAGGAAATGAAAGTTATCAGCGGCACGTTTAATGCTGAATATGGCAAAGTAATGTCTGGTATTGTGGAGATCGTAACCAAAGAACCTGAAAATCATCTTAATCTGGGTGGGTCTTTTTATTTCGGTGATTATTTAAGTTCCAACAGTGACCTGTTTACCAATATCGATGGTTTGAGTGCCACGGCAATTTACAATGCCCAATTTTACCTTACTGGTCCAGTACCATTTCTTAATAATAAATTAAGCTATTACTTTTCGTTAAGAAGATTTTATAATGAAGGCTGGCTTTATGGAAAACGAAGATATAATCCCTCGGATTCGTCTAATTTTCAAAACTCGGATGCAATATATATGGAACAAACTGGCGATAATAAATCCGTGTCAATGAATTATAATTCACAATATTTTGCCAATGCAAAATTGGTTTTCAGGATCAGTCCAAACATGAAATTGAGTTACAGCTTTTTGGGTGATTTATCAGATTATCAAAATTACAGTCATTTATTTAAATACAATCCAGATGGTGAAGTCGTCAATTCCCAATACGGTTACACTAATATCCTGAATTTTAATCATACGCTTTCTTCTAAAACTTTTTATACCATAAAATATTCCCACTATTATTATGATTTTAAGTCGTTTTTGTATGAAGATCCCGATGATCCGGGATATGTTAATCCAGTTCTGCTGCGTAATAGGGAAGATGCTTATAGTTTTTTAACCGGCGGTACCAATATGTCACATTTCTATCGTAACACCACAGTTGATGCTGCTAAATTCGACATCACTTCACAGGCGACCAAACTTCATCAACTTAAAGCAGGGGTTGAATACAAGTACAATAAAATACATCTTCGCAGTTTATCAGCTTCCTACCTGGGAGAAGAAGCCGGTGGGATGTTTAGCGAAGCAGCTTTTTTTAATGCTGGAGGATATACGCACCACCCGGTAGAATTTGCCGCCTATTTTCAGGACAAAATTGAATTAAATAATATGACGGTGAATGCAGGGCTGCGTTATGACTATTTCAACTCCAATGGCTTGGTACCCAAAGACCTGCGTGATCCGGGGAATGATATTAACCAGCAACAAGATGCCTACCAGGATGCCGCAACTAAACATCAGTTTAGTCCTCGAATGGGGATTGCTTTTCCAATATCTGTTAGCGGAGTAATTCATATCTCTTACGGACATTTTTTTCAACTACCGCCGTATGAATTTTTATATATGAATCCGCGTTTTGCTGTTGCGCCCGGCGGGCTGAATACTTTAATGGGAAATGCAGACCTTAATCCACAATCAACTGTGATATATGAAGTCGGATTCCAGCAGGAATTATTAGGAATACTGGGGATAGACGTTACCGGATTCTATAAAGATGCTCGTAATTTACTCGGTACAAAAATTTATGAAACTTATGTCCTGGGGGACAGGTATGCACGCTACTACAACCTCGATTACGGAAACATTCGAGGCATAACGCTTTCAGTAAATAAACGTCCAACAGTCAGGGATCATCTTACTGTTTCATTCGACTATACTTTTCAAGTCGCTGAAGGTAACGCTTCTGATCCCAATCATGAATTTTATAACAATCAATCTTTTCCGCCTAAAAAAAGTAACATTCAGGTTATCCCGCTTAATTGGGATCAACGCCAAACGGTCAACCTTTCGGTTTCTTACAATAATCCTAAACTTATTGGCATTGGATTGATTGGGCAATTCCAGAGCGGCTTGCCTTATACCCCAGCGATCCAGAGCGAAGAAACAACGTTTGAAAATAGCGGACGTAAACCTTTTAATTACAATATGGATTTGCGAATTTACAAGCAATTTAAAATATGGCAAACCTGTTATAACATTTTTGTTAAAGTATATAATCTACTGGATCGCAAAAATGAAATTAATGTTTACGCTGATACTGGCAGAGCAGGTTATTCTTTAGTAAATAAATATATTGGTGAACGTCGGGCATCTGTCAATACTCTCGACGAATGGCTAATGTGTCCTGTTTTTTATTCTGAACCGAGAAAAATTTTAATTGGATTTGAGGTGGAATTTTAAATTACGATTAGTCTTTAGTTAGTGTCTTAACGAAAACCATAAAAATTATAAAAATTGTTAAGAGTTTCACCTTGCTATTTTTTACCTCATCCCCTAACCCCTTCTCCTACAAGGAGAAGGGGAACTTCTTGTCTCCCTCTCCTTTTAGGAGAGGGCCGGGGTTAGGTCAAATTAAGTAGAATAATGTTACTTTTAATTCTCCAACAGATAGAAACAATCTTCCTAGGCAGATTTCTAATATTGATTGATTCGCCGAAGGAGAACCCAACTGATAATATCTGTTGAAAATATTTTTTAAACCCAGCGTGGTTAAACCACAATAAAAAAATGAAAAAAAGTGTAAAATAGTATTAAACGCAGAGATCGCACCCTTCGGGAACAGGCGGAGACCGCAGAGTTACTTCAATAAAAATAAATAAAAAGTTAATTTTTATTCTAAAATTGACTATAAAATTTTAAATTTGTTCAAAAAAATTTTGAAATATTTTTTCTCTGCGAACTCCGCGTTGAAATATTTTTTGCAAAAAAAAAGAAATGATTTGTAATACTATAATCCCAGATAATGCAATAGAAATTAAAAAATAAACCACAAAGACACAAAGAACACGAAGAATCACAAAGATGAAAAAAATTGAAAAAAGAAGAACAAAACAAAAAAAGTGATATCTATATTGAAAAACCATGCTGTTATCTTTCTATAAATTAAAACTTTGTGTCTTCGTGTCTTTGTGGCAAATGCATAATCTGGGATAATTATTCCCCAATTTTTAAATATTAGATAGGGATTTTATATGAGAGATCATAAATTATGGATATTTATAATTTTACTCGCACTTGCTGCTCCTTTATTAGCACAGGATAATGTACCGAAAAATCTGCGGGGAGATCGTAAATACCGAAAACAGGGGATCCACAACGGGAATTTAGTGGAAACACTGTTCTATAATTTTGGCGAAGTCGCCTGGTGGGGAAGGCAGCCTTCTGGGGTCTGGCCCAGGGGGAGCGGACATTCTTACATGGACGGTATCACTCCCATCGTTGTTACAGAAGTGGTGAACCGAAATGGGGATACATTACATATATGCGAAGCAGGTTATCGCGAGATGATGGATATTTCACCAGATGGTGTAGAACGCGGCTGGCAGCCTCGACCCGGCTATGCTAATCCTAATCAGGATAAAATTG
>JADHVV010000029.1 GCA_016783825.1 Candidatus Zhuqueibacterota bacterium
GAGCAAGAACGAAATTCAGTGGAAAAAATCCGCCGGCTCATCATCAATCCGGAAAGTGATCGTCCGGTTACGCTGGAATCTGTAGCAGATATTGTCATTGATACCGGTCCCGGGGAAATCAGGAGGGTTGATCAGGAGAGAGTCGCGCTGGTTACTTCCAATTTGCGTTATGGAGATCTGGGCAGCGCAGCAAAGGAAATTAACGCCATCATCAGCCAGGTACCCATGCCATCGGGTTTAGGAGTCCGACTGACCGGTCAAAATGAGGAAATGTCTGTTTCGTTTCGGTCGTTGCAGTTTGCGTTGCTGTTGGCGATATTTCTTGTTTACCTGGTTATGGCATCACAGTTCGAATCATTTTTGCATCCTTTAGTAATTCTTTTTACGATCCCGTTAGCGCTAATCGGTGCAGTACTTGCATTGTGGATCACCGGGTCAACCATTAGTGTTGTTGTTTTGATCGGGCTGATTTTATTAGCAGGAATTGTGGTGAACAATGCCATTGTGCTCATCGATCTTATCAACCAGTTGCGCGAAAAGGGTAGTTCAAAATTGGAAGCGATTCTCGAAGGCGGAAAATCAAGATTACGTCCAATTTTAATGACCACCATCACTACCGCGCTTGGTTTGCTTCCATTGGCTTTGGGAATCGGCGAAGGAGCTGAAGTGCGGGCGCCAATGGCAATTACCGTGATCGGCGGATTAACGATTTCTACTTTGCTGACTTTGATTGTGATACCGGTTATGTATTCGATAATGGATAGGAAGAATTGAACTGTGAAAATTCCAAATCTCAAATTCCAATTAGTTTATTTGATATTTTAAAATTCAGGTAAATAGCCAAGAGGGAAGGGAGGGGATTTGGAATTTGAATATTGGAACTTATTTGGAATTTGTTATTTGAAGCTTGGAATTTCTAAAAATGTGTCTTTAAATCAAAACTAAATTAAAGTAAAAATATGAACTTAACAGAAACCTCATTAAGAAGACCAGTTACAATTTTGATGATATTTGCCTGCTTCATCGTTATCGGCATTATTTCCAGCAGGTTGCTGCCCCTGGAATATTTTCCTGATCTGGATGCGCCTTTTATTGCTGTGGAAATTCCGTACCCGGGTTCAACGCCAGAGGAAATTGAGCGACAGATCACCAGACCTGCTGAAGAAGTTCTGGCGACAATCAGTGGCATCAAACGCATGCAGTCTAATTCCGGAGAGAACCATGCCAATGTCTTTTTGGAGTTTGACTGGGGGATAGATGCCAATGTTAAGGCGTTGGAAGCCAAAGAAAAACTAGATGGAATCCGTAACCAGTTTCCTTCTGATTTGGAGAGATTTTTTGTTCATAAATTTTCAACTTCGGACATGGAGCTGATCACACTTCGCATTTCAAGTAACCGTGATCTTTCCAATTCTTACGACATGCTTAACAGGAATTTAAAACGAAGGATTGAAAGATTAGAAGGCGTTTCCAAAGTTGATCTTTATGGTGTTGAGAAAAAAGAGATTCGCATTCAACTATCCGCCGACAGAATTATTTCTCATCGCATCGACATAAGCAGGTTAACCGAAATGCTGCGGCGAAGCAATTTTTTGGTTACCGCAGGGAAAATCACGGATAACAATCAGCGATTCGTGGTTCGACCAATCGGGGAATTTCAAAGCATTGAGGAAATCGGTGATCTGATAGTTGGTAAAAATAATATTCGCTTGAGAGATATCGCCACCGTCACCCATGATCATCCCCGGTTAAACTACGGGCGTCATCTTGATCGGCGTTATGCAATCGGATTAAATGTTTACAAAGAAGCCGGTTCAAATTTAGTCGATGTCGCAAATCGTGTTGTTGTTGAAGTTGAAGAGATCGGAAAATTGCCGGAGATGGAAGGGATCAGTATTTTTTATTTCAGCAACCTGGCTGAAGGCGTTGTTAGCTCTTTGAATGAAGTTTTGAAATCCGGTCTGTTCGGCGGATTATTGGCAATACTGGTACTTTTTTTCTTTTTGCGAAGATTGACAACCACTCTCATGGTTTCACTCGCTGTGCCGTTATCTTTGTTAATTACACTGGCATTCATGTATTTTTTGGGTGTTTCACTCAACATTCTTTCAATGATGGGTTTAATGCTGGCGGTTGGTATGCTTGTGGATAATGCAGTGGTCGTTACTGAAAGCATTCACCGGCACCGGTTGAAAGAACCAAAATCTAAAAAAGCAATTACAAAAGGCGTTAAGGAGGTTTCTCTTGCCATTACTGCGGGCACTATAACAACCGCAATTGTTTTTCTGCCAAATATTGTAAGCTCGCAAGATCAAATTTCTATTTGGTTGAAACATGTGGCAATTACAATTTGTATTGCTTTAGGCGTTTCTCTTATCCTTGCCCAAACTTTGGTTCCGCTGCTTGCCACACGTATCAAACCACCAAAACCAAATAAAAATGAAACTATTATTGATAAATCACTTGATCGTTACAGCAATGTTTTAAAATGGACATTAAGTCATCGTTGGATTTCAGTGGGAATAATTTTTTTAATTCTTTTTAGCATCGCCATTCCAATGAAATTAGTAAAAATGGAAATGTTTGATGAGGCGGAAGACAGGCGGTTGCGGTTGCATTATCATATCAATGGCAGCTATGCCCTGGGAAAAGTTGAAGAAGCGGTCGATGTTTTTGAAAAGCATTTGTTCGCCCACCAGGATGAATTTGAAATTAAATCTATTTATTCTTATTACACTAACAGTTACGCCATGTCCACTTTAATTTTGACCGAAGGGAAAGACGCATCAAAATCCATGGAAAAGATTAAAGAGGAAATTCGCGCCGGACTGCCAAAATTAGCCGTGGCAAATCCATCATTTGATTATCGCGATGAAAGAGGCCAGGGAGAGTCGATTCGTGTTCAACTCATTGGAAAGTCGAGCGAACAATTAGCAGAGCTGTCCCGCGAAGTTGCCTGGACACTCTCCAAGATCGAAGGCTTAAAAGATGTCCGTTCCGAAGCAGAAATTGGTGAAGAAGAGGTGGTTGTTATCGTTGATCGAAAAAGGGCGAAGCAGTATGGGTTCACCACGCAGCAGGTAGCTAACATTGTTTCAGCAGCGATGCGCGGAATAAATTTGCGCCGCTTTCACGATGAAGACGGTGAAGTGATGATGCGTCTTGAATTTCAGGATACGGACAAACAATCCCTGGACAATCTTAAAAATGTACCGCTATTCAACAATACCGGCAAAACCTTGACACTGGAATCTTTAGCTGATTTTAAAGTTAGACGGGGACCCCGGAATATTCATCGCGAAAATCGAACTACCGCGATTGGCGTGCGGGCAAATCTACAGGACTTAACAGTCAGTGAAGCTAAAGAGAAAATTGGTTTTTTAATGAGAAATTTTAGTTTCCCCGCCGGATATACATGGAATTACGGTCAAAGTTTTGACGAAGAAGCCGAAGCATTCAACTCAATGCTGATCAATCTATTGCTGGCGCTGGCTTTAATTTATTTTGTGATGGCGTCTTTGTTTGAATCGCTCATTTTTCCGGCTGCCATCTGGACACAAATTATTTTTGCGGTTGTTGGTGTTTACTGGTTTTTCCTGATAACCGGAACTGCAATGTCCATTATGGGAATGATTGGCATTCTGATACTCATCGGCGTGGTAGTCAATAACGGTATTGTGCTTATCGATTATGTGAATCAGTTACGAGCTAATGGATTGGACCGGCACCAGGCAATTATCCAGGCAGGCAGAGACCGTCTGCGACCAATTATAATGACAGCAGGGACAACCGTTTTAAGTTTGGTGCCGCTTTGCGTGGTTACAACACAGGTTGGCGGTTATGGCCCACCATATTTCCCCATGGCTCGTTCCATTGTTGGCGGATTGACTTTTTCGACAATTGTTACGCTGCTTATTTTACCAACTATTTATGTTATGCTTGATGATTTGAGGAATTGGGCTAGGAGGGTTGTGTCAGTAGCTAAACAATGAAATTCGTAATATTCACCACCTTTGCAGTTCCTCCTTTTGATCTCAGAACAAAGATTAACGATTTACGATTTTAGAAGTATTGTTGATTTAATGACTCTGTTTTTTCATACCCCATTCCTTCGTAAATCAAAAATCGTTAATCGTTATTCGTAAATCATTTTTTGCAAGCATAACAATAAAAAATAAAAAGTGAGGTGAACTATTACCGAAATTCTTGATTAGGGTGAAATTTAAAAGCTACATTTTATTGGATCCGTAGTTTAATAACTCCCACTAGCGCCACCGCCACCGCTCATACCACCACCGAAACCTCCGAATCCGCCGCCGAAACCACTGCCGCCACTAAAACCGCCTCCCCAGCCTCCACGGTCACGACTACCGCCTCCCAACATTGAGCCTAACAATAACCAGGGTAAAATTCTTCCTCGTGTAATAATGATCAAGAAAAAGAAAATCAGCATACTAAAAACACCGCCAACTCCTTTACCCTTTGAACGTGAAGACCTGGAACGCGGCAGTTGGACATTGCCAGTTATCTTAACGCCATATTCTCTGGCTATTTCTTTGGCTATTGCTGCAACAGTATAGAGATGACCGGTACCAAAATCACCTTTCTTCAACTGGGGGATTAAATACTGATCGCGAATCCTGCCGGCTTTCCCATCCGGGATAATACCTTCTATGCCGTAGCCAACTTCAATGCGAATTTTTTTTTCTTTTATCGCATTTAAAACCAATACACCGTTGTCTTTCCCCTTTTCACCTATCCCCCATTTTTCAAAAAGTTTAACGGCATAATCTTCAATATAATTGTCGCCTAAAGTTTGAATTGTAACATCTGCGATTTGAGCCCCGGTCTTTTGTTGGAGTTCAAGACAAATTCGGTTAATTTGCCTTTCCTGGTTTTCAGGAATTACATTGGCAAAATCACTGACATATCCCCTGGGCTGCGGCAATTGCTGCGCAACCAGGTTTAAAGATAACAGAAAAAGGACGAATAATATTAACAAACTTTTATTTTTAAAATTTTTCATTGATTTTTTCTCGGTTGTTGTTTCACTAAGTTCTTAAATTTCACTAACTTTTACGCTTTAAGTTCCAGGGATTGCCAAATATGAGGTGGGGGTGACCGGGCGAGAGGGGGAGAGATGGAGAAAAAAATCAGGTTTGTTTTCTCCTTGTCTCCCCGTCTCCATGTCCCCATGTCTCCAAGTCTCCCCATCTCATTGTCACTTACTAGCACAATCACTGCAACGATGGCGATTTTTTAACCTTCCTCCATTTCCATCCGAATAGCGCCGTGCCCAAACGACGTGTCCATCTCCGTTTGCTCATGATGCGCTTTAATCCTGTATAGCTGCCATGGTCGTCACCATTTTTAGTAGAAACGAAACTGTTTTTTCTGCTAATCCGGTTTTGCTCTTGGATTCTGCCTTCCAACATAAATAGTTCTTCAGTTGTACAAATATTTTTCTTCACCAGCATATTCACGACTGTTTCTAATGAAATTACATCAGCATCAGGCACTAAATCTGTTTCTCTTTCCACAGGCTGAAAATTTCTATTTGTTTGTTCCGGTAAATTGTAATTGTTCATGTTCGAGCTTCCTTCTGATTTTTATGTGATTATAATTTCAAAGGATGTAATAGAAACTTAAATTTTGATAACATCCCCTAAGTGAATTTAACAGTCGTCTTTAAAAACAGAGTGGCAGTAATGGAGTGCTGCTGTTACTTGCTCAAAACTAAGCTCATGATACTTATGAAGCACGCCTTGAATCGTTCCAACATCAGCTAATTGATCTATTATAACGGTAACAGGGATACGCGTATTTCTGATTACTGGTTTCCCGTTGCAAACTTTTGGATTAATAGTTACAAGCTTATTCATGTATACTCCTTATCTGAATGGGACAAATATAATTTCTTTTCCTCAATTATGCAAGTTAAAAATGAAGCTTTTTGATATTCATTAGGGTTTAATTTTTGAAAGTTTAGTTCTAAAAATATATTGACATTTAAATTATTTTATTATATCTTTTAAAACCAAAAGGAGAAATTATATGGCAACGACAGCAAATATAAAAAAAGATGATATCATCAATCACTCATTAGCCATTGCTTCCAGCGTTGTTAATTTACCTGATGAACGAATGTGGATAAATTATGATAGGGAAGCTGATGTTATGTATTTAAGTTTTCGAAAACCACAACGGGCTACTAAAACAATAGAAACAGAAGATGATATTTTAATCAGAAAAGATGGCAATAAAATTGTGGGCATAACGATTATGAATGCAAGTACAAGGGGTAATTAGTGTCCAAACGGTGATCTTCTTGCACATTGAGCAAAAAAATATTGAATTCAAAAAAAGAACACTTGAAAGGTAATTTGGTAATAAAGAAATTGGGTAATAAAAAATTGATCAGTATTGTGAATTTCCAATTACCTAATAAACTAATTACCTTATTACCCAGTCACCCAATTGCCCATTTCAATTAATCACCTCCGGCATAACCCCACCTGTGGAAAAATCAAATTCTTTCGCTCCCGAAACCTTCTTACCAATATAATGTAAATAAGGCGCTAAAATCTCGTTTCTTTTTGATGTTGTACCGTCATAAATAATTGATACAATGGGAATGCCAACATCTTTTTCCAGCTTTTCAAACATGGATTCACTGACTAACCCGGGGCAACAGAAAATCGGGTTCACATGAATGATCATCGCAAGATCGGGATAGTGATTCAGCAAACTATAAACTTTCAAAATATTTTGTGAGGTTTCTCCGCCGTGTTTAAAGGAGAGCTTATATTTTTTCAAAGAGTCATAAACGGTTTCGTCGAACCTGGGAAATTCCTCCTGCAAAATTTCATTGGCAATTTGAAAAAAACGGTTTTCAAATTTTTCCAATACATCCAGAAATAATTTATCCCGCATCATCGTGAAATAGTGACCATTATCTTTCAAAAGCTTGGTGTGTTTTTGAGTCAGCATTCTCAAAATATATGTGTAAGGTGTGGTAACAACTTCTGCGCCATATTTTTCTAATTCATGGATAAGTTGTTGATTAAAAACGTCATTATCACGGACGTATAAATCGCCGATAATGCTGACTTTTGGGCGTGTACCATAAGATTCGCTCACCGGAATTTTTGTTAAGTTAGACACAATTTCCCTGAATACAATTTCTTTTGACTTACCTTTTGCGATACATCGAAACATTTGTTGCAGCGATTCTTCGATGAGTTGATCGGTTTGTCCTGACACAAGTTCGTAAGGGCGGATTTTACATGCCATTCTCCGCAGCAATCCACCCAGCAGGTAACTGCAATAAACATCGTAAATCACTTCATACGAACACTCTCTCATTTCAAACTGGGTGGCAAAAATTCGCACATTTTCAAATCCCCCGCCTCGCTGTTCCAATAACATTTTTGTCATCAGCGGGTATTGCGGAAAGTTGCAAGCCATCCGGGATATTGCATTCAGGAAAATCGAAGTATTTGCCGGGTCAAGATTATATTTTTCTATCGTTTCGATGGCAGCTTGTGCATTGGCGGTAATCGGCAAACATTGTCCATCGTTCATCCTTAAACTTGAAATGATGCTTGTCGATGTTTCTTCGATCAATTTTGCCTGGTAACCCGCATGTTCAAAAGCAGCACAGATTAAGCTGCAACTCAACGGGTCAAAATTAGGAACCAGTATCGTGCCCTGGGTAACCGGCTTCCGTTGAATACTCTTCCGTTTTTTTGGCGCGCTGAATTTTTGCTTGCCCGATAAATGATTGCGAAACGATCTGACAGCAGATTCAATTCTTGTTTCATAGCCCACATCAGAGCCGTGTTCGTCCAACTGTAAAATCAAGTAAGGTTGCTGATACGAGTCCAAAATCTCTCTGAAATAATTGATCACAAATGAATCCGGGGAACATTTGAAGGCAGTTAAAAAAACAGGATAAAGCCCCGGCATTCGCACAATATATTCAGCCGCCTGCAAGACATTTTCCCCGTATTTCCAATGATTCCACTCATGAAATTCTTCAAATACATTTTTTTCAACATTAAAGTTTGGCAGCATATCCTGGAAAAATGTTTTTATCCCCAACTCGTTAAACTTTTGAGGAATATTTTTATTCATCACTTTGTCCATAACCAGGTATGGTCTGCCCAAAAGTACAACTGAAATTTCTTCTGAATTTTGTATCTGCTGTTGAAAGAATTCTACCAGTTTATTTTTTTGAGCAGAAAACCAGTCCCATGATTGATGATAAGTCTCCTGCAATTCATTTGGCGTTTGAAAAACTTTTAAATCCCCCGGCAAATTTTCATATATTTGTTGAATGTTGTTGAGCGCTGGTTTGGAAAAGTCGATAACCGGAGAAATATACCTGGTTTGATCCTCGTATGAATCGTTATTCTGAACCATTGCCACAGCATAATTTGAATAATAACAATAAAATTTTGCGTCATCCAAATTGCCGCCTTCAAACATGTGCGGCAGAAAAATGTAATCAGCCCGTTTGCTTAACTCTAAAATCTGACCGTGCCAGTAGGAAATGGGTGCGCAAAATTCAGCGCCGGCTATTTCCTTGCCCTGTTTCATAGAATCTGTTTTAGAGGAAGAAAGAACAACCGAATACCCTAACTGAAAAAAGAAACGCTGCCAAAAGGGAATGAACTCCTGCATATAAAGTGTGGTTGGAATGCCGATAGTAATTTTATTTTTTTCTTTGATGTGTGGAAATTCATCCAGGTTAAAAGTGAAAAGTTTATGTCTCAAATTAAGAACATTGAGCCCAACACTTTCCTTGATTTTTTCCAGCGAAATATCCAATTCCATGGATTTAATTTCATCCAAAATTGATTTGGGCGGTTGTGATGTTTCGATGCTTTCCTGGTAGTTTTTAGGATTTAAAATTCTGCGTCTGCTGCTCAACAAGTCAAAACCTGATTTATTGACAACCCTGCGGCTATTATCGGTTTCATCTTTTCCGCACAAATATCCCCAGACAATAGTTTCCTTCCCAATTTGAATCTTATTGAGCTTGCAATGGTTTTTACAACTTTCACAAATTTCATCTGACACCTTTGGTTTTGCCCGATAAAATTTGATACCACGAAATTTTGATTTTGAGATATTTTCTTCTTTCAAAAGCAGGCAAATGCCCAATGCTCCTGTGAGATGACAATATTTTGAGACAAAGATTGGTTTTTGTAATTTTTGTTCAAACGCCATCACCAATGCTTTATTTTTAGCAGTTGCTCCCTGGAAACAGAGAACATTGCCAATTTTATTCAAATGAGCCACTTTGGTCAAATAGTTGTCCCTTACAGAATGAAGCACAGCAGCTAACAATTCCTTTTTTGAATACCCCTGGCTCATGAAGTGATTCAAATCCCTTTCCATAAACACGGTACAGCGGTCGCTGGTTAACGGAGAAGATGTTCCGATTGCCATGTCTGAATACTGGTTTAACTGTACACTCAATCGCTTTGCCTGTTCTTCGATGAAACTGCCCGTGCCGGCGGCGCAAACATAATTCATCACTGAAAAAGTAACCTGTCCGTCTTTGAGAACCGTAAATTTGGCATCCTGACCCCCGATCTCGATTATCGTGTCAACTTCCGGATTCAGGGAGTAAGCTGCGCGGGCATGCGCTGTAATTTCATCAATTGCCATATCTGCCTTTAGCACCTTTTGGATGAACTTTCGACCCGATCCGGTTGTGCCAACACCTTTGAATTGAAAACGAAATTTATTTTCTTTTTCAATTTCCCGGAGTGTGCGCAATAGAGTTTGTGTCGCTTTTATGGGCTGTCCTTTTGTCCTTGTATAGAGTCCGAATAATATATTTTGCTCTTCTGACTCTGCTTCCATTACCAACGCTTTTGTGCTAGTAGAGCCGATATCAATTCCCATATAAACAGGAATTTTGCGGCGACTATTTGGCTGGTTATAAATGTCAACTTCAACTCCGTTTGATTCATAATTTTTATGCCCGGTGAAATCGGCAAATACTGAAAGCTTTGAAGTCAACGGTGAAAAGAAATATTGCTTATTTTGGCTTTGTGATTTCAATAGTGTCTTTATTGAATAATTTGTATCTTGAGTTGATTCCGCAGATTTGTTCAAAGCAGTCAGCGCACAGCCAATTGCCCCGGTGTAAACAGAATTTGTGGTAATTTCAATCCTGGAACCGATAATTTCCGAAAGATACGACATCACCTTTTTATTTTTGCTGACGCCGCCAACGACAAAAACCGGCTCGTGCAAATCAATCCCTTTGATCAAAGTATCAGCGATATTTTGAGCCAATCCCTGGCAAAGCCCGGCAGAGATGGCTTCGATTGAATGTCCCTGCTGCTGGCAGTGAATGAGATCGGTTTTGGCAAACACCGCGCAGCGGGTGGCAATTTTAGGGGGATCACCAATATTTTTTTCTGCTAACTTGCTTAATTCAGCGCTATTTTTTAAGCCGAGACGTTCAGCTTGCTGATCCAAAAACGCGCCGGTTCCGGCAGCACAGGAAGAGTTTGCTATGAATTTTTGATACTGGTTATTATTATCAAATAAAATAAGTCCAAAAGTCTCACCACCGATGGTAATGATACTGCCAATATTTTTTCTTTGAAATCGTACGCCCTCAATCAGCGCAACTTGTTCATTAACACTAATACCCCGCTGAAAAAAATCATCGGATTTGTGATTGTACGCAATTTGATTAACCCGGGATAAATCTACTTTTTTGAGAAGTTCAATCAGTGAAGCAGAAATATTACCTTTGTGAATAACGTAATATTTTTGAATAACTTTTTTTGCTTCATTCATTAAAACCAAACTAATGGATACTGAACCGATGTCGATGCCGAGATAGTGTTTGCCTTCTTTTGCGATACCCATAAGTGAAATGTCCGATTTTAATTATGGCAGGTGGTAATTTAGCTTTTAAAAAAATTTGCAGAGATGAATCAAATTAGTCAACATCAGGTTTATTAAAGTAGTTAATCCAATGGCGGCCACCAGCCTACACTTACCCACATTCTTCTGGCCACTACAATTTCCGAATTGTTCATTTTGAGAGCCAATACCGTTGCACGACCACAGGGTGTTTTCCCAATAATTTCTGTACCATTTTTTGACCACGAAAAATGTTCATGCCAAATTTGTTGACGAGGATTGAATAAATTCACAACATTGCCCGTTTTAGGATCTCGAGCATTGGTTTGAACGCCTTTGAATTCGTTACAACAACGACAGGCTAACCACAAATTATCTTCTGTGGTAGTACCACCGACCGCAGAAGGAATAATATGATCAACTGTCATACACATCCCCATCAACTCCTCTGTGCGTAAACAGTATCCACAACGATTTTTTGCTTTTAAAGCAACTCGATCTCTTAAAAAAGGTGATATGTATTGGCTCATTGTTCAGTGATTGTTTGTTGGCGGAGTTCGGGTAGAGTAGGGAGACGCTCACCTCTAAAACGTAGTAATACAGCGGCGCGTGCTTTACGAAGCATCACGCGGTCTGCTACCCGCTGAATATCTGATAATTGTTTTTTTTCAGCGCTTGGCAAATCGCCAAGTTGATTTCGATATAATAAAGAATCCAACATCTCCTGTTGATCCGGCGGTACTGTTTCTAAAAGTACTTGACGAAGTTTTTTGTTGCCCTGTGTTTCCAGGTCAATCAATTCTTTAGCCAAACTTGAAGGCAAATCATCCAGCGGAGGTAACGAGGAATGAAGCGCTGTGAGCAAAACTTTTTCAATAGGTTTGTGGCTTGTCCGTGCCAGTCGGCGAACTGGTCGATAAAGACTATCGGGTAAAGTTAGCGTTATTTGTGGCATAATAATTTTCTACCATGTTAGTTTTACATTTATAAAATGAAGGTAATTATTAATCAACTTCTTCCAAAACCTTTTGCTGCAAAATCAGGTTAACATAAGTTTCAGTAGAAACTCCTCGTTTAGATGATATTTTAGATATTTTTTCAGCTAAAGATTGTTCTAAACAAAAATGCCTTCGAATCAGTTGAACATCAAATTCAACTTCTTCACTTTCATCCAAATGTTCTACAATATCATATTGATCAAACTCGTCAGAGATGGATAAAAGTTTTTCGGTTGATAATGTTCCTTTATTTTTACTTTTTTCTTTTTGCATAATAGAATTATAATGATTAGCAATTTAAAAATCAAGCTATTATTTTAAAATTAAGTAACACCTCACTTATTGGTGGATTTACGAAGATGTCGTCCACCTTTGGTCACCATCAATCAGTTTATTACAATGCATTAATTGCAGCAACCATAATCATACTTAACTACCATAGAAGGTGGGCGACATCTTTATCCCACCTGTAACTAAAACGTACATTTACCGCTAAGTCTGGGTTCAATGAAGATTAGCTGTCTTGTAATGAAGCAATTAAATAATTAAAAAAAAGTTAATGATAAAAATTTTTTCCTTGCAAATTCTATTATCTTTTGTTAAATTAAATTTAGACAATTATTAAAAATACTAACAATCACCTGAATTGAACCAGAATGGCTACTGATAAACTATTCCACTTGTATTCCATGCAATATGGTAAATCGTTGCTGAAACTATTAGACATCAAAGATTATAAAGACTATAAAGCTGCGAGTTACACCGTAAAAGATATCGAGCGTCGTTCCGATGTTGTGTTTGAGAATCAGCGGGGAAAGGAACGCGCTATTTGGGTTGAATTTCAAGGCTATCGCGATGAATTTGTATTTTATCGTTTGAATATTGCAATTAATATGTATTGTCAGGAGCGGGATTTTGTTGGTGAGATAATGCCAATTGTAATTTTTTTAAAACATTCTTACCATAAAGCTGCTCGAATGCTTGTTTATCATTTTCAGAAGAGGCAGTATCTTTTTTTTGAACCTGAAGTGATTGTTTTGGGTAACAAGTCTATTAAAGAATTAAAGGAATTGAAGGATGTTCACCTGATACCACTATATCCATTATGTGACATCTTACAAGACGAGATCAAGGTGCAGTCATCTGGTTGGGCAGAAGAAATTAAACAAACAGATCAACTTTCAATTCATGAGAAAAATAATATTCTTTCATTATTAGGTGGATTTATTTCCCACCGAATTAAAAAGTTAACGCTGAAAGACATTAATAAATTATTAGGAGATTTTAAAATGGAAGATACTCAAGTAGGAAAGGATTTAATAGAAATCGGTCTTGAAAAAGGCATTGAAAAGGGGAAAAGACAAACATTATTAAGCCTATTATCATATAAGTTTGGAAAAATTCCTAAACCAATCATTAATCACATTAATTCAATTTCAGATAATAAAAAATTGGATGATTTAGCATTAAAGATTATCGAGTTAACTGAATTGGATCAATTAAAAAATTTACTGAATTGATCTGAAACATCATTAACTTGACTGACTCAATATTTATTTTAAATATTTGACTAATTTAATTCCACCTCTAAATTTCTCTCTTCAATGATTCAAAAAACACCCCTCGCTCCATGACCTTCGCTATAATGATATTCTGATTTAAAAGCGTGCCCAGGTATTTATTAACTTCATTATGATGTTTTCCCAGCGTTGAACACAAATCATCCAACGTGCATGGTCTTCTTTTTATTAGTTGCAAAATGGTATTTTCAACATCCGCATTATAAGCGGCAATTTGAATTCGCGACGTAAATTTGGCAATAATCTCTGTGTCCCAATCCAAAAAACCGGCTATTTTTTGTAATGTCTCTTCTGTGGCAGGTTTAACCCGGTTATCGGTACCGGGGCGGTCAAGAGTGTTGAGTTGTACCCTGGTTGGCTGAATGCGATGAATCGCTTCACGCAAAAGCTTTATTTCATTTTCTGTATCGTTAATTCCCTGAATGATAAAAACCTCCAGCCACATTTGTCCTTTATAATTTTTTTGAAAACCAGTTAGACCTTCAATGATCCTCTCAATTTTTAAATCACGGTCAGGGTGATTCATTTTTCTGAATACTTCTTCAGAAGCAGCATCCAGGGATGGCAGCACCAAATCGACATGTTTTAATTCTTCAGCCAGCCCGGGAAGAAAAAATAATGTGCCATTGGTGATGAGCGCTAATTTGTATTGCGGAAATTCTTTTTTAATGAACCTGGTAATAGCTCCAATTTCCGAATGCAATGTTGGCTCACCAGCGCCTGAAAAGGTAATGTACGCTAATTCGGGATTGTCTTTAAGAAATTCATTTAATTCAGATAAAATAGCATTTGTGGGAACGTATTCCTTTCGCTCAAGTGTCAGGCGGGTTGTTCTGCCGCATTCACAATAGATGCAGTTTAAGGAACAGGTTTTATGCGGCACCAGGTCAACGCCCAGGGAAATGCCAAGGCGCCGGGAAGGTACCGGGCCGAACAGGTGTTTATACATGGTTGTCCTTCAATTTTAAAAATTAAGAGGAACTATTCAGCGTATGTTTCCTGATTATTATAACTTATACAATCCCCCTCAATCTTTCAATCTCTGCTGCTAACGCAACCCTTCCATCATACGTTGTAATATCTGCCGTAAAAGATGAATTCAAAATTTTTACCTGGGTTAGACAGTCATTGAAATTCAACAGCGCAAAATAATTTTCAGCTAACAATAAATGAAGGTCTTTATAATTTAGTGTTTCATCATGAAGGAATGCCCAGGTTGTGTTTTGGTCTAACGCGCTGATTGCAGAAGTAATTGATGATAAATAATTCTTTCCGGCATTATAAACAAATGCTGATCCGGCATGTCCATCTTCATAAGATGAATTCAGTGAAATACAGGAAGAAAAGTAGGAGATGCTATTAGCCAAATTTTTCAGGCGGGCGGATGCCCAACCGGCGCCGCAATAGGCTTCAACGTAATTCGCGTCTTTGCTAATTGCCTCCTCAAATTTATCCAAAGCGATTTGATAATCCTTTGTGCCAAACCTGTCCCACCCCAGTTCTGTTAGTTCTTGAGCGTTATAGTTTTCAGTTGGTGTTGTGCCGTTGTCAACATCACATCCAGCCATTAATAAAATTATTAAGCAGACCATTGTGTATTTTAAAAATTTCATATCGTATTCTCCCTGAAGTATTTTTTTATTTCAAAAATAACATCTTTTGCGTCTGTGAAAATTGATCTGCTGATAATTTATAAAAGAATATTCCACTGGCAACGGAATTGTTGAACAAATCCTTTCCATCCCATTTAATGTTATGAGAACCGGCAATTTGGTGATTGTTGAAAAGCGTCTTTATTAAGTCTCCTTTTATATTGAAAACCTCAATTTTTACATCGGTGTTTTCCTGCAAATAATAGGAGATATTCGTGTTGGCATTAAAAGGATTGGGATAATTTTGAAATAGTTTGTAACTCGCTGGCAAAGTATTGGAAATTTCAGCATGGGGATCATACATCAGTCTGAATTTTCCCAGTTGGCTAATTTTACAACTAACCACATTTTTACGGAGACAGACGTCGCTTTTAATTTTCGTCCACAGATTGTTTTGAAAAACATAAATGCTTAACCCGGATTCTTCCTGCTCAAATAACATGTCGTCGTCATAAGAGAATCGCATATTTACCTCTTGGTCAAAAGAATAATTAACCGGACTCAGCTGGTAAATTATTCCAACGGAATGAAGATTGCTTTGTCCTGTTAGATCATCTTCAGAAAAAATTGTGAAATAACAATCAGAATGAATAGCGTTTTGAGGAACAATCAATCGCATTTTTTCAAGCGCTATTTCTCCCCCCAAACTTGCCTTAAGCATTTTAACCGTAAAATATTTCGTTAGCGTTGATTCAGATTCTCCCTGAATGGTTGCGATTACTTTGAGCGCAGCAGTTCCGTTCCTGGTGAAAACATATTCGCCTTTATAAAGCAAATTCTCCAATTGGCTCATTGAAACAATCTCCGGGGTATCCGAGCCAAATTGTATTGAAGCCGTTGGAGAATTTTGAAGCGGATATTTTGTGATTAGGTAAAAATCAATGTATTGCGTAAACGCGGGATTTTGAAAAATGGACAGACTTAATTTATCTTCAGGGGGATTAGCAGAGAGATATTGAACAGCGCTAAATGCATCTAATTTACCGTAGCCCCATTTGCCACTTGGTACAGTTGAAGTGTAACCATCGGCTTTTGCAGTATTTATAATTGCGTCTCTCGCCTGGATGGCATCAATGTTGGGATTTTGCTGGAACATTAAAGCAATCGTTCCTGCGACATGAGGGGCGGCGAAACTTGTTCCCTGGCTGAGCGCGTGTGCGCCATCACTGGCAATTAATCCATTTGGATATTGTGAATTGCCGGTATTAAACATGGTATAATCTGAACCGGGCGGCGCGTCCGAAGAATAACTTGCCGTTATCATTTCGCCGGGAGCGCATATTTCAGGTTTGGTGCGCCCATCTCTGCTCGGACCCGGGCTGGAAAAATCCGAGGCTTTTCCCACAACAAGAGAAGTGATTTGCAGAATCTTATCATCAAGATCAGTCCATTTGTTTTTAGTAATGTATGCGCCAACAGTTACGGCATTGAAAGCAGTTCCCGGGGTGCCAACAATCATTGAATAATCAATGTTGGAAGTTAAGGATGCATCCATTGATGAGCCGGCAAGCCACAGGTTAAATGTACCGGAACTACCCTCAATAATTACTTTCCAGGTTCCGGGTTTCGGTGTTTTGTCCGTTGAATAATCGTAAACTTGAATTTGAATTTGTTTGTCACCATTTAAATTACTCGGGCCTCCTTTGGCATTGGAAATAAAAACCGCTCCCTCATCCGTATCTTTTCCAAACTCGTTACCGCTGGAAACAGGACCAAAAATATTATTACCGGGAGTGAAAATTTTTACTTTATAACTTTGTGATGCATCATACCATCCTTCAAAAATCACATAGTCATCCATGTTGCTGTTGTTCGGTGTAAAAGTAGGAATATTAAATTCTGTTTCATACTTTGTAACACTACTGCTAAATGTACCACTGGAATGGATGGCTTTATCGCCATCATTGCCCGCTGAAATAACGACGGCTTTACCTTTTATCCCAGGTCCAATTAGGTTATCAATTGCCTGCTCGCTAAGGTCTTTACCATCATGGGGCCCTTCGCTGCCACCAAGACTCAAATTAACAACATAAGCTTTGTTCAAAGCATTTGCCACGCTATCAATGAATACTAATGCATTAATATAATCCGCATCGACAAAATTTCTACTACCCTGGGTTCGGGTGGCTTTTATAATTACCAGGTCCGCTTCGGGCGCAACGCCGACATAAGTATGAGCCTGAACACCATTGCCGGCAGCGTTTCCGTTTCCAGCAGCGCTCCCTGCAACGTGCGTGCCATGTCCCACAACGTCGTCTTCGCTTATTGTTCCTGAACCATTCAATGCTGCATTGATTTGCGCTTCGCTGTAAAGCGTGCCGCCAAAAGGTCCTGAACCGTCGAGAATATCATCACCGTTTGTATCTCCCGGATCGCTGAAATCAAGCAGCGCCTTAATGCGTGTTGTCCCGTCTGAATTGCGAAAGTCCAGGTGCTTCCAGTCTATTCCTGTATCAACAATGCCAATGATGACGCCCTTGCCGGTAAGATCATATTCCGAGCGAATTTGTGGAACACCGATTTCCGGCATGCTGAGATCATTTTTAATGGTTACCATTTTTGCGCACTGAATATATTTCACTTCAGCAAGAACGACGAGTTTTTCTACCATGGCAATCGGAATGGAACAGGTTACAATGTCACCGACTTTTGAATAGACTTTGCCGCCTAAATTATTTATCTCCGGGCGAGTCAATGAGGTTTTAATGAAAACATTAATATAGTTTTTTCTGATGGAGGTTTTTCCCAATGTTTGATTAAATACCAGGGATTTCATTTCAGGGTTAGTGATTATTAATGTTAGGCGCGGATCAAGTTTTTGATATTCAGAATTGCTAAGTTCACCAGCAACAATTATATTGGTGTTAAATATAATTATCATTAATGAAAATATAAATGCATTTTTAATTTTCATTTTTTAAAACTCCTTGATGGTCGGGATCTCGATGGTATCTCTGGAAGTGGCTTTTAACTTTTTGGAGCCTTGAATGTAGTCAACAAACTTCATTTTGGCAAGATCGAATATTTTTCGCGCCGGTAGAGAGGCAGTATAAATATGACCAATATTGGCAATTATTTTAACTTTATTCCTGCGTAACACCTGAAGGTGTAAATCAGTAATTTCTTCATTTACTTTAAAAACAATTATAATCGGCCGATTTAGTTGAGAAGCGGTTTGCTGGTTTTTTATATGCAATCTCAAGCCGGGATCAATCTTTTTCTCGGACTCAATGTCTTTGCAGAAAAAGAGAATCGAACAGAACAATAAAAGAACGGATAGTTTTTTGAAGAAAAAATAGTTCAGCACTTAAACTCCTTCATTATGAAAATGCACTCAATTTTAATAAGGGAATTTGGTAATTTGGTAATAAGGTAATGAAGGTAATTAGTACATTAGCCATGATCTAACTTGGGTAATAAAAATTATCAGTTTATAAATTCCCAATCACCCATAAACTAATTACCCAATAAACTTATTACCCTATTACCTAATAATCTTTTTCTCAAAGATACGATAAGTTTTATAAATTTCGGCGCCGATATTTTTGAGCGCTGTATTCATTGCATCGTTGGTTTCGAGGATCCAGGAAAATTCGCCCCAGGTATATCCTTTGGCAACAGCGTTTTCATAAGTGTCCAAATAAAAGACTGAATCGATGCCCCGGCTGCGATACTCCGGGATAACCCCCATGATAATAACCCTGGCGCGGTTAATTTTTCTCGCATGCCATAGCAGCTTGAATATTCCAAAAGGAAATAACCTGCCGTTCAGTTTAATCAGCGCCTGGTTAAAATCGGGGCAGGCAAGAGAAAATCCTATCGGTTTTCCATCAAGTTCAGCAAAAAAAACTATATCTTCATCAACAATATCTTTTAGCTCATCTGCTGTGTGTTCAATTTCACGCTCGGTCATAGGAACGAAACCCCAATTTTTTTCCCAGGCATTATTATAAACCTGTTTCACCAACTCTATTTCGGTATCCAAATGTTTTTTGCTGATCTTTCTGAAAGTTACTTTGCTCCGTTCCTTAATTCGTTTTACAACTTTTTTTACCCGTTCCGGAATTTCCGTGTCTTTGGCATTCATTTGCCAGGCCCATAAATCCATCGCTTTGGTAAAGCCGTATCGCTTAATAAAGTCCTGGTAATATTTCGGATTGTGCGTCATTAAAATCGCAGGAGGCGTTTCAAAGCCATCAATTAACAAGCCGCAGGGATCATTTTGAGAATAGTTCTCTGGTCCGCGCATGCAGTCTAATTTTTTTTCTGCTCCCCATTCCATAGCTCGTGCCAGTAGTTTTTCTGCTACTTCGTAGTCTTTAATCGTTTCGAAAAAACCGAAAAAGCCCACGTTTTCATTATGGACTTCATTGTGCCGGTTATTTAGGATAGCGGCAATAGTGCCAACTGTTTGCTTTCCTCTTTCCGCGATGAAAAAGTCAGCTTCCGAATGTTCAAAAAAAGGATGTTTGTTTTTGTCTAAGTTGGCTTTTAGTTGGCTTATTAAAGGCGGCACCCATTGCGGATCATTTTTATAGATTTTCCATGGCAGTTTTATAAAATTGTTCAAATCTTTTTTAGTCTTTACAGGAATCACTTCAATAGAATTGGTGTTCATTTTTAGTCTCCTGAATGAAAGTTTGATTACAAGCGTGAAAAAAATGTTGAAAAAAAAGGTAATTTGGTAATAGGGTAATTGGGTAATAAAAAATTGTAACTATTCATCATTATTATGAATTCCCAATTACCTAATATACAAATTACCTTTTATCAGACAAACAAGCTTTCGTAAAGCTGGAAAATTAATTGATCAGACCAAACTTCTTACCAAGTCTGTTAAAAATCGCCAAAACACGGTCTAATTCATCATCTGTGTGCGTAGCCATGTAGCTGGTTCTTAACAGTGCATGTCCCGGCTCCACAGCAGGGCTGATAACCGGGTTGGTAAAAATGCCTTGCTCAAATAATAATTTCCAGAACCCAAAGGTATGCATGTCTTCACCAATAATAATAGGAATGATGGGTGTTTGGGTGTCACCAGTATTAAATCCCATTTCGTCAAAAGCCTTTTTCATTTTTGCTGTATTTTTCCAGAGGTTGTCTAATCGTTCCGGTTCAGCTTTAAGAATATCCAACGCTGTGTTTACCGTTGCCACTGCTGATGGAGGCATACTGGCGGAAAATATAAGGGACCGGGCATGGTGTTTTATATATTCAACAACCTTTTTTTCTCCGGCAATAAATCCGCCAAGGGAGGCAAAAGACTTACTGAAAGTACCCATCATCAGGTCGATGTCATTCTCCAGGTCAAAGTGCTCTCCAGTGCCTCTGCCATGTTTGCCAAGAACGCCGCAAGAGTGTGCATCATCAATCATCAAACGGGTATTGTACTTTTTCGCTAATTTAGTGATTTTAGGTAAATCAACAATATCCCCTTCCATACTAAAAACACCATCTGAAACAATTAATTTACCACAGGAGTTGTTATTGTGAGTTTGCAATAAGCGTTCGAGGTCTTCCATGTCATTGTGTTTGTATTTATAAGTTTTTCCGAAAGCAAGCCGGCAGCCGTCAACAATGCTGGCGTGGTTACCACGGTCTCCGAAAATCAGGTCATCTTTTCCCACCACGGAGGAGATGGTGCCCTGGTTGACTTGAAATCCTGTTGAAAAAACCAGGCAGGCTTCTTTGTGTACGAAATCTGCTAACTTTTCTTCAAGTTCTTCGTGTAAAGTCAAAGTCCCGTTCAGAAAGCGGGAACCTGTACATCCGGATCCAAAAGTATCAAGCGCATCAATTGCAGCTTCTTTAATTCTGGGATCTTGCGTAAGCCCAAGATAGTTATTGGAACCAATCATTATGAATTCTCTGCCATCAATCATCACCGTTGAACCGGCTCCTGATTGAATCGCTTTAAAATAAGGATAGTACCCTTTGGCGATTGCTTCTTCTGCCCGAGTGTCTTTGTAGCACTTTTCAAAAAGGTCCAATTTGCCGCTCCTCTTCTCTTAATTATTATTTATTTAATTTTTGTAAAATATAAAAATCATTTTGATTATAATCAAGTGTAAAATTGAAAATTGCAAAAATAATGAATCAACTATTGATTTATTCAAAAATAGTTTGTACTATTTATTATGTGAAAATTTACTCTTACGAAAACTATTTTGAAATAAAAATGTTATATTGTTAGAATGAAAAGGTAATTTGGTAATAAGGAAATTGGGTAATAAAAAATTAATCTGTATTGTAAATTCCTAATTACCAAATTAACAATTTACCTAATTTCCTTATTATTGACACAATTACCAAAACCTTGCCATTTCAAAACAACTGATCAGGAGATAAATGAAAGCATTAGTTACCGGAGCCAACGGGTTTATCGGCAGTTTTCTTGTGGAAAAGTTGTTGGAACAAGATTTTGAAGTCACTTGTCTTGTCAGAAAAACAAGTAATTTAAGATGGATAAATAAACTGCCCGTCCGATTTGAATTTGGAGATGCAACAAATTATGACTCACTCATTAAACCCGTTAAAGACATGGATTATATTTTTCATTGCGGGGGAATTGTTAGGGCGCGTAAAGAAAATGACTTTTTCCGGGTGAATTATTCAGGAACAGAAAATCTTCTTGAAGCGTGTAGAAAACACAATCCGAAATTAAAGCGATTTATTTATGTTTCCAGCCAGGCAGCAGCAGGACCTGCCTTTGATGGAAATCCTGTTACGGAAACCGACCCGGCTAAACCAATATCAAATTACGGCAGGAGCAAATTAAAAGGTGAAGAAATAACGCTGGAATATGCCAAACATTTTCCTACGACGATTGTCAGACCGCCATCAGTTTACGGTCCCAGGGATAGTGATATTCTTACGATATTCAAATATGTCAACTCCGGGTTTAAACCGAAAATCGGAAAGAAGGAGAAAAAAATAAGCATCGTTCATGTGAGCGACCTGGTGCGAGGCATAATCTTAGCGGCTCAACATAAAAAAGCAGAAAATGAGATTTTCTTTATTGCAAACGAACAAAACTTTTCCTTGACAGAATTTATGAATCTAATTGCGAATGTCGTGGATAAAAAAGGATTGGTTATTACTGTTCCGGAGTTTATGTTAGATGTGGCTGCTTTTTTTAGTGAAAACCTGGCTCGAATAACCGGTAAGGTTGCCATTGTAAACCGGGATAAAGTGCGGGAGATGAAACAACAGTACTGGTTAGTTGATAGCAGCAAAGCAAAAAATCTGCTCGGATTTTCGCCAATTATTGATATGAAACAGGGATTGAAAGAAACATATTTATGGTATCAACAGCAGGGATGGCTGTAATTATTGTATAAAAAATAGTGTGTTAAATTTGGGAACAACTAATGAAAAATAAAAATAGAATTGAAGAAGAGAACCGCAAAATGCGTTACTTGAGATTCATCGTTGATACGACATTCGCACGATTACACCAAAACGATTTATCAATATTAGATTCCATTCAATTGATCCGCTCAACCAAACAAATTGTTTTAAACCTGTTCCCTGAAAAGGAAGCTGTCTATGATTTAATCTATAAGCCAAGGTTCAATAGAATTTTGGAGGAGAGGGTGATGTCGAATTAGCATGGTTGTGTTGAAATTTTTGAATTATCCCCCATTCACTTTTCACCTGATAATTTCAATTCAACAATAGTCCAATTAAACAAGCAGAAGAATCCCTGTATGGTTAATCTATTCTATTACTCCCAAAAATTTTATTGTCCAAAATTGTTGGTTTACCCCCTTGTGTCTTGGTTGCTATTGCATTATTTGGATTTAACCCGATGGATATGTGCCAGAAAATAATGAGTTCTATGTCATAAAAAAAGTCGCGGCCCAGAATTTACTGAGCCACGAATGGGATATGTCGAGCAGAATTATATGAGAGCATAGAGGAGGTAAAATTATATTTAATCAACGTCTTTTCCAATGACCTTTTACATAAACCCAACCACGTGGTTTTTTTACCCAGTGAGCTTTTACCCAAACTTTACCCTTTTTCGGTTTTGTCCAATAACCTTTTGTCCAGACATATTTATTACCACTCCATTTCCAATTTCCCGAAATCCAGACAGCACTTTTGTAAGGTTTATGTCCAATTTTTACAACTTTTGCTGCGGGTGGTTTTTTAGCTACATAAACAATTCGTGGTGCGCAAAAAGCTAAATTCATGTAGAAAAAACTCAACATTACTATTAAAGATATTAATTTTAAAAGGAAAATTAAGTAATGCCAACGTATGATTTTAATTGTAGAAAATGCAGAAACAAATTTGAGTTGTTCAGAAGTATCCGGGATAATTCAACGGTTACTTGCCCGGTATGCGGTACAGTTGCAGACATTGTGATAGGAAAAGGATCGGGTATAATATTTAAGGGAAGCGGTTTTTATTTGACCGATTATTAAAAGAAACATGTTGTTTTGTGATAAGATGAATTTTAATTCAAAGACAGAAGATGACTTTTTAGAGATGTGAAAATTCACTGACATTACTTTTGACCCTTGCTTTTTAATTTTTGAGCCAACGAGGAAATGCCTAAAGTTTCACGGAATTTTTCAGCTTTATCAAGACGTTTGTTTATATCTTTATCTAACTCAACACTATGGTCAGCGTAATATGCCAATGCAGAATAGATTTGACCTAAAGTCAAATATCTGTGTTGAAAATGAATTTCTTCCGGACTCCATCCATACGCCAGGCGTTCAACAACTAATTCAATTACTTTTGTTTTAGTTCCAGCGATAATTGGGACATCTTTGGAATCAAAAGTAATATGCTCATAACAAGTTTCAACAAGTTCCATGATTTTTACCTAGTTAGTAGTAACGGAAATGAATTAATTTAAATTTAACAAATAATCATCCAAATATCAAGCGAAATCTCTAATGCAGTTTATTATAAATGCAATAAACAAACTTTCACATTAGTATATAAGAAAAATAAGTAAAGGACAAAAATAATGAATGAATCAAAAGTTGAAGTAACAGGTTTTGAAGCCAGGCATTATGATACATTGTTGAACGTTTTGTCCCTGGGCAGTTATATTCCTTTTATCAAAAATGCAATTTCTAAAATAGATCTTCAGCCAAACGACCGTATATTAGATTTGGGCTGCGGTACTGGCAGGAACAGTTGTCTGATGGCAAAATATCTCGGGGAGAATGGCAGTATTGTCGGGCTCGATATTGGAAAAGAAATGATTGAGCAGTTTGAAAAGAAGTTTGAAAATTACCCGAATGTGGAAATACAAAATCTTCGGATAGATGAACCGTTGCCTTTTGAAGATGAGTTTGATAAGGCATTATTATCTTTTGTGTTTCATGGCTTTCCAAATGATAAAAAAGAAATAATAGTGCGGAATGTAAAGAAAGCGCTAAAACCTGGCGGCGCTCTTTACATTTTAGATTATAACGAATTTGATCTTGAAAAAAAGCCATACATTTTTCGCAAAGCATTCAAAAAAATTGAGTGCCCATTGGCGCAGGATTATTTAAAAGTAACTTGGAAAGAGAAGCTAATCGGTTGGGGATTTGAAAATTTTGATGAACATTATTTTTATCGGAGAATCATGAGATTGTTAAAAGCTGAAAATGGAAACAGGAAATAGAAATATTTAGAAAATGAAAACAACAGAAATTTATGCTGCATCCTAAATGAATCTTCTGCATCTAAACCAAAAGACAAAATAAAAGTATCCTCTCAATTATTGATGGTAAGAACAGGGTTTTGTTAAAAACATTTTATCGCAGAATGATTTGTAGCAGAATAATTCTGCTACAAATTATTCTGCTAACATTGATAACGAATTTATATCAACAAGCTGTTTTTACAGACTACCACCAAATATTGAGAGGATACAAATAAAATTTAATGTTATATAATTATAAAGAAAAAAGAGCAAAATGTAATTCAAACTAAATGGTAAAAGCTCGAAAGTGATAATATGTTTAGGGGGTGGGATAAAATAAGTTACCCATTTTAATCTCACAAGTCATTATTTATCAATATTGAGAAAATTTTAAATGTCCAAGTAATTTAATCCAACCCCCCTTAAACAAATGATTTAAGTGAAAGGAAGAAAAAATGACTAAAAATTTAACTAAAGAAACATTTTTGGAAAAAGTATTTAATTTTGAACAAAACAAAGAATGGAAATTCGAAGGCGAGTTGCCATGTTTAATAGATTTTTATGCTGATTGGTGTGGTCCGTGTAAAATGGTTGCGCCAATAATGGATGAGCTTTCAGAAGAGTACAAAGGAAAAGTAAATTTTTACAAAATCAACACTGAAAATGAACAAGAATTAGCCGGTGCTTTTGGAATCAGCAGCATTCCCTCATTATTGTTTGTGCCAAAAGAAGGGCAGCCGCAAATGTCAGTTGGCGCACTTCCCAAAGATTCTATGAAAAAAGTTATTGAAGATGAACTTTTAGAAGCAAAGGTGGAAGCTGAAGCTAATTAGGTTCAATTTGCCGACAAAGATTTTATAGATTAAATTATTTTAGACAGGCTCCAGTGTGTGAGCCTGTTTTTTTTTCTATTGTTACTTTTTTTCTCCCACAGAATAAAATAAAAGTATTTTTTTCTGTGGCAGTTCTCCTTCGGCGAACCTGTCCGCCGTTTTTTTGACGGATCAATTAATAATAATCTACCGAAGGAAGATTCAAGTTCTGGGGGAGAATATATTTTTAATTGATGTTATGATTTGCCGAATAGTTACCAAAGTTTTATTAAGATTCATATCAAAAAAAAACATTGCTTTATTTTACCAAAATCCATAAATTACAAATATCTTTTTACCCCGCATTAGTCATTATATTTTTAAAGCACAGTCTGTATCTCCTTATAAAAATAATGTAACTGTACAGGGTAGCGGGATAACCTGAATTATTCACACATGAAGGAATAATAATCAAAAATTGAGTTCCAAACTTCATTTGTGCTTAACTAATTATAATTAATAAGATTATTCCTGTTTTAAATTTTGTTTAGGAATAATTCAGGTTACAAATTTATTTCAATCTTAAACATTTCAACTTAGTTTTATCAACTTTTAAAAAACAAAAAAGTGGTTTGATATTCTCATGGATTTAGCAAAAAATTTTAACGACAAAGTGGTTCTCATTACAGGCTCTTCGCGGGGGATTGGCAGGGCATGCGCAAAAACTTTTTCAGAATTGGGCTGCAAAATAATAATCCATTATAATAAAAATGCGACTGCCGCGATGGAAGTTAAAGAGTCAATGAATACGGAAACACAGATTTTACAAGCTGACCTTTCCCATGAATCCGGTTGTAAAAAATTGATTTCCGAAGCTGGCGAAACTTTTGGAAAGATTGATATTCTTGTAATTAATCATGGCATCTGGGAAAGAGGTGAGATTAATAAAATTACAACAAATGATCTTAATCGAACAATTGATTTGAACTTGAAAAGCCTTTTTTATCTTACCCGTGAAACAATCCCATTTTTTCCTTCTAACAAAGGTGGTTCGATTATACTTATTTCAAGCACAGCAGGGCAAAGAGGAGAAGCCAACTATTCTCAGTATGCAGCCAGCAAAGGCGGCGTAATTGCTTTGACGAAATCATTGGCTGTGGAATTAGCGCCGCGGAAAATAAGAGTCAACGCAGTTGCCCCGGGCTGGGTTAAAACTGACATGGCAAATGATGTTTTGCAAGGGGATTACCTGAAGGAAATTATCGCAACAATCCCGTTAAAAAAAATAGCAGCGCCGGAAGATATTGCTCCATCGGTAGTATTTCTGGCATCAAATTACGCCAATCATATCACTGGGGAAATATTAAATGTAAACGGTGGCAGTGTTTTGTGTGGATAACGGTCGATTTTTAATTGTGGATTTCGGAATTGTTTTATATTTCAAGTTTTGCAAAAATATTTCCCCATAACCTACGCATTAAGAGGATTGTTTCATGGCTAATACGCCCAGACGTTCCAATCGCAAAGTTGTATATTCCCTGGATCAATATTTATATGAAATCGGTGAAGTTCCTCTGCTTTCCCCTGAAGAAGAAATTATATTAGCCAGAAAAGTTCGGGATGGTGACCAGGAAGCATTAGAAACAATTACTACAGCCAACTTACGTTTTGTGGTTAGTGTGGCGAAACAGTACCAGAACCAGGGTCTTACTCTTGGTGATTTAATTAATGAAGGTAACCTGGGGCTGATAAAAGCTGCAAACCGATTTGATGAAACCCGGGGATTTAAATTTATTTCTTATGCTGTTTGGTGGATCCGCCAATCAATACTTCAAGCGCTGGCGGAACAATCCCGAATTGTGAGGCTGCCACTGAATCGTGTTGGAACGATGAATAAGATCGGTAAAGCCTTCAGTGAACTGGAGCAGGAATTTGAAAGGGAGCCATCTCCCGAAGAAATCGCTGAAGAATTAGAGATCAGTAATTTTGAAGTCTCGGACACGCTTCAAAGATCAGGCAAACACCTTTCATTGGATGCCCCGTTTAACGAAGAAGAAGAAAACCGATTACTCGATATCATTGAAAACCAGGCCCAACCGGCTCCGGATAATACGTTAATTAATGAATCGTTAAGAATTGAACTTGACCAGGCGTTATCAACATTAACGAGAAGAGAAGCAAAAGTCGTTAAATTATACTTTGGTCTCGATTTAGAAACACCACTTACCTTGGAAGAGATTGGGGAAGTAATTGAACTAACCAGGGAACGAGTCCGGCAGATTAAAGAAAAAGCGCTCAGACGACTTCGGCATGCATCGCGAAGCAAGCTGCTTAGAAGTTACTTGGGGTAATTTGAGTATTTTGAGTCTTTGTTTGAATAAAAAAAGGTAAATAGGTAATAAGTTCATTAGGTAATTAGGAGTTCACTATACTGATATGATGTTTATTACCCAGTTACCTTATTACCAAATTACCTTATTACCAAATTACCTTATTACCAAATTACCTTTTCCCCCTTCGCTGAGACCTCGCCTCACAAAACACAATCGCTGCCGCAACTGAAGCATTTAACGAATTCACTTTTCCGCCCATTGGAATGCTCACCAGAAAATCGCATTTCTTTTTAATTAAGGGTCTTATTCCTTTTCCTTCGCTTCCAATAACAACACCCAGCGATCTATTTAAATCAGCTTCATAGAAGAATTCTTTTGTTTCATGATCCGTTCCCGCTATCCACATTCCTTCTTTTTTCAATTCGTCGATTGTTCTTGCTAAATTTGTTACCCTCACAACAGGAATGTGAGCAACTGCCCCTGCCGACGTTTTAGTAACAGTTTCTGTCAACCCGGTCGCACGGTCTTTGGGAATAATAATTCCATGAAAACCAAATGCTTCAGCTGAGCGAATAATCGCACCCAGGTTGTGTGGGTCTTGTATTTCATCCAAAATAGCGATTAATGGTGATTCTTTTATTTCGTCTGCCCGCTCAAAAATATCTTCAATTTCGCTGTATGAAACTTGAGACAAAACAGCAACAACTCCCTGGTGACCGCTGTTGCCTGCCAATTCCTGCAGCTTGTTCTTTTCTAATTCCCGAACAGGTATGCCTTTTTGCCGGGCGGATTGAAACAGGTTTGAAAAGAAAGGTGTTTTTTTGCCTTTGATTATATAAATTTTATTAACCGGCTGGTCCGATTCCAAAGCCTCTATTACCGGATTTTTTCCGTAGATGATCATGATGAGTTTTCCTGTTTTTGTGTAATATAAATCTTTAAATTCTAATTGTTAAGAGGAATTATAATCTCAATGTAAAACCTCAGTCATGGGTGGGCAGCTTTACTAAACCTTTAAGGTTTAGTAAAGTTCTTACCACTTAAAAATGAGGTAATACATTTTTCCAAAATTTTAGCTTGACATTCAGCTAATAATGTATTACATTTTTTTTAAGTAGCACTTATTAAAATATGAGAATCTAAGATGCTGACATCAACGATCACACAAAAAGGTCAAATCACGATACCCCCCAAAATCAGGAAATATTTGAAATTAGAGGCAAACGATCAAGTCGTCTTTATCCAGCGCGGGGAAAATATTTTTCTAAAACCAGTAAAGAACATTTTAGATATTCGAAGCTCGGTTAAAGTGGACGGAAAACAAAATTTCTTTTTAGTGCGAAAACAAACTCGAACAAAAGTAGCTTACAAAATCGCAAATGAATAGCACTTTAAAATTAGAAAGATAAATTGTAAACATCGCAAATGCAACCTATTACTCTCCCCACTCCTGCAATTTTTTCTGAATAAAATCTATTATCGCCTGGTGTTCCTCATTACCTCTTCTCTTAACCCGCATCGGCTCCCCAAAAGCAAAGTAAACTTTTTTTGCCGGATCAATTTTTCCAAAATCCTTTAACCGTTTCCCGTTTCCCCAGGCATCGGTTTTTAAAACAAGCGGAACGATTGGCGCATTTGCTTTTTGGGCAAGCTTTACCCCAATCGAACTAAAATGGCTCGGATCAAACTGGCGTGTTCGGGTTGTTTGGGGAAAAACGATGATTGATATTCCCCGGCTCAATCTGTCGATCCCGCCTTCCATCACTGTTTTCAAATCCTGCCGGGGATTTGTTCGAGTAACTGCAATGGGATCGCGTGAGCGCATCACATGCTTAAACACGGGGTAGTCCAGTAAAGGCTGTTTGACAATGAATGTTACATCCCGGATCGGTTGAATAATAATTGGCAGCACAACTGTTTCCAGCATACTCATGTGATTGCCAATAATAACGCACGGTTCTTCTAACTGCTCAATAAAATTGATCCCGGAAATCTCAAAACTTACTCCTTTTTTTTCTAATGAGCGGAGTACGGCGAAGCTGCTTTTGCACCAGGCAAAGTTATCATATTTTCCCCGTTTTGCTTTTTGGCTCGCTCTGAAAATAATTGCCAGAAATTTGCTATAAAAAGAGAATGCCGGAAAGGTTTTTGATAACAGGGAGATTTTCTTTGCTGCTGTTTGATAAACTGAATTAGAATATTGTAGCTTTGTCGTCGACATAAAAAGTTTCCTCCCGCACAATAATGAATTTTACAAATTAAAATTTTTATCGCACCTTCACTATTTAATTATATCTTATTTTTGATCGATTGAATATAACCAAACATTTGAATCATGTCAAGTAAAAAATAGCTTTGCTAAACATCTTAGGTTTTGTAAAGTTATTTTTTTGCTTGACAAACCATAAATATTTAATTATATTGTCAAGGCTGAAAACAGTAACCTTCCTCGAAAACTAACTATTATCAGAAAATTTCTTTTCTAATGCTGGGAAAAATTTCGTTAAAGTAACTTGAATATTCACCATTAAAATTATAGGAGATACGTATGAACTTTTAACTTATTCTCACCTTTTATAATACAATCAATCATTTTCATAAACCGGACATTATAAATTTTTAATCAAAGGATGAATATGACAAAATCAAAAATTATTTGGACAAAAATTGATGAAGCGCCGGCATTGGCAACCCACACTTTTCTCCCTATCGTTCAAGCCTATACAAAGGGCTCCGGCATTGAAGTAGAAACAAAAGATATCTCTCTTACAGGCAGGATCATTGCAAACTTTCCTGACAACCTTACTGAGGAACAAAAAATTCCCGATTTTCTGATGCAATTAGGTGAACTCGCAAAATCCCCGGAGGGCAATATAATTAAACTGCCCAATATCAGCGCTACAATTCCTCAACTGCAGGCTGCAATTAGCGAACTGCAGGAAAAAGGATATGATATTCCGGATTACCCGGAGGAGCCTAAAAACGAAGCTGAGAAAGCCCTTCAAACCAGATTTGCCAAAGTTCTTGGTTCTGCAGTTAACCCGGTTATTCGTGAAGGTAACTCTGATCGCAGAGCAGCGGCTTCAGTAAAGAAGTTTGCTCAGAAGTTCCCTCATAAAATGATGAGGGATTGGCCAGAGACAGGGTCTAAAGCACGTGTAGTCCACATGAATGAAAAAGATTTTTTCGAAAGCGAAAATTCAACTACCATTGAAAAGGCGTGTGATGTGAAGATCGAATTTGTTGACGAAAATAAAAATGTAACCGTACTGAAAGAGAAAATATCACTATTAGATGGTGAAGTCATAGATACTGCTGTGATGAATGTAGCTGCTCTGCGAAAATTTTATGCAAAGCAGATCGACGCGGCAAAGAAAGAAGGCGTGCTGCTGTCTTTACACCTCAAAGCAACCATGATGAAGGTCTCTGATCCCATTATGTTCGGACACTGCGTTTCGGTTTATTACAAAGATGCCCTGGAGAAACATGCAGAACTGCTCGAAGAGATCGGGGCTAATGTCAAAAACGGTCTTGCTGATGTACTTGAAAAACTGGACAAACTTCCCGCAGATAAAAAAGCAGAGATCGAAGCAGACATTGCCGCGGTTTATGAAAATCGTCCTGCACTGGCGATGGTGGACTCAAGAAAAGGCATCACAAACCTGCATGTGCCTAATAATATCATTGTCGATGCATCGATGCCCAATGTTGTTCGTGACGGCGGCAAAATGTGGAACAAGAACGACCAGCTACAAGATACGATTGCCATGGTGCCAGATCGATGTTATGCAACTATGTATGGGGAAATTCTTGAAAATGCTAAAAAGGTTGGACAATTTGATCCTTCAACAATGGGAAG